>CAMNCW010000053.1 GCA_946534715.1 uncultured Bacteroidales bacterium
GCGCGCAAAGCGTCATAGACACTGTAATCCAAAATAGCTTCACCATTAGGACCAAGTCCGTCCATTTGTTTGAGTCCGCCGTAACGGCTACCCATACCTGCGGCCAAAATAAATAATGTTGGTTTCATGTGTTTTATGTATTATAATTGTTAGTTAATTATTCTTTTACAATGATCACTTTTCCATTGTGTTTCTTATGCCGAAACCACAAGCCATACACCTCGGAACAGTTACCGGCGGTGATGAAAGCCTGAATATGATTATTGCGGATAAACGCCATCAGCGAAGAGAACTCATCCTGCGAGAGAATAGTTTGTATCTCGAGATGCTCTTCCCGGCTGTAACCACCCTCTACCTTATATATCGAGCACCCGCGCACGAGAGTCTCCACAATATATTGCCGGATGCGCTCGGGCTCGTTGGAAACGAGGCAAACACGTTTGCGCTTGTTGAGTGAAGCTGTGAAATAGTCGATTGCCAAACCATTGATCCACGTACCGATAATACCGATGACCACCATGCGGAAATCATTGATCAAGAAAGCCGTACAGCAAATAATCACGCCACCGATAGCTACCGATGTGCCTATATCGAAATGGAGATACTTGTTCACTATTTTGCCGAGAATATCCAAACCGCCGGTAGAAGCATTGATGCGGAACATAACTGCCTGACAGATGGAGAGAAGAAGGACGAAGCAGATGAGGTCAAACCACACATCGTACATACCCAGACCGCCGCTCATCACACTATCCCGCACACGCTCCATCACTTCGCCGGAATGACTGAGGATATACGGGTTTCCATGCGCGTCCAAGACGGTTTGTCCGGCTTGCAGTTGCTCTAATATCTCGGGGGCTTGAATAGCCTTATGCGTCAGATTATAGGAAGGATATACACGATCCCAAAATTGCGTCAAAGGACCTAAGATCATCGCGGTATAGACGGTTTTGGCGCCAAACTCATTGCCTATCAGGATAAAAGCAAGGAACAGCAGAAAAGCGTTGATACCCATCACCCAATAGGAGAACGTATCCGTTGTGCCTCCTACCAGGGCGTTCAGCACGATCGAGAGACCGGAGATGGAGCCGACAATAAGATGACTCGGCATCAAGAAATAATACACAGCAATGGCTCCGACGCTCATACCAAGGGTCATCATGATCAGTTCGCGCCAGAACTTGAGTGTACCCAAGGCTTGTATAAAGGAGTGAAGCAAATCACTCCAATACTGTTTGGTAAAATAATTAGATAGTGTGTTTTCCATGATTATTGGTTTTCCTCTTCTTTGACCACTAATCGCGCCGTACGGCGAGTAGTCTGACTCAGCATAATTGTACGACCGGCTTTGGCGTTATCAATGATTTCAGGCGTTGTGCCACGAATCGTAAGAAGCGACAAATGGTCATTATAACTGACTTTGAAATGTTTGTTGAGTTCCTCTATCGCGGGAGACACAAAGCGCGTGTTATCCACACAGACAGAGATAGTTACGGCGGAGGATTGAATGAGCGACACTTTGAGACGATGACGATGAATAATATCAAATATCTCGCTCAGGCTCTCCTCCAAAGCGAAGGCAAAATCCTTCGCGCGCATGGTAATAAGGATTTGATTTTTGCGCCAGATATAAACCGGCACATCGACGGGTCCGACCCCGTCGGCAGCTATACGAGTGCCGACAGCTTCCGGGTCGCCGAAAGGTTTGACATAAAGGGGTATCTCTTTGTTTTGGAGCGGACGAATGGTTTTGGGGTGAATGACTTGCGCCCCGGAATAACTCAGTTCGACCGCATCCTGGTATCGTAGCGAAGGAATGAGCACGGTATTGGGTTCAATACGCGGATCGGCATTGAGAATACCCGGCACATCTTTCCATATTGTTACCGACTCGGCATCAAGGTAGTTTGCCAAAAGTGCCGCGGTATAGTCCGAACCCTCGCGGCCGAGTGTGGTTCGCTTGCCGTCTGCGGTACCACCGAGAAAACCTTGGGTAACGACCACCTGCGGACGATTCGCTCTGTTCCATCCGGCACGAATGACCGCTGCGCTCGTTTCGCTGTCCACCACCGCTTCACGCCAAGTATTGTCCGTCCGGAGCAGTTTGGGAATATTCCACCACTCGACCGGAATACCTTGTTTGAGCAGATAAACGGCCACGATTTGTGTGGACATAATCTCACCCATTGAAACGACCTGGTCGTAGTTCTCATCGAACGGCAACGTGGGGTCATAAGGGATCTCGCCTTGCAGACGGATATCTACTCCGGGCTGCAGACCGAGTTCCTTCATAATCGCCACATGGAAATCAATGATATCTACCCACTGATTAAGCGCTTGCTCTTCCTTTCCGGCATCCAAAAACTCGACTACCCGTTCGAGGGCATTGGTCGTCTTTCCCATTGCGGAAACTACGACCATGAGACCATCATTGGTCAAAGGTCGTTGCTCCTGCAGGGCGAGTCGTATAATTCGCTCTACGTTCCGGACGCCTGCTGCGTCCTTGACCGATGCTCCTCCAAACTTATATACCCGAGTCATTTAATTACAGATTCGCCATACGTATGGCAGTGTATGCGCCTTCGATACCTTTGTTGCCGAGTTTGCCTCCGCAACGGTCGAGCGCTTGTTGTTGGTTCAAAACCGTCAGAACAGAGAAGATAACAGGCACTTTGCCTTGTGCATTGAGTGCCGCCACACCTTGGGTCACCGACTGACAAACATAATCGAAGTGCGGCGTGTCGCCTTGTATAACGCAGCCAATGACGATAATGGCCTCCACGCGTTCCTCTTTCATGATACGTGCAGCGCCAAACGTCAGTTCCACCGCGCCGGGCACATGGAGAACCGTGATATTTTCCTCCTCCACCCCGTGTTTGACGAAGGTTTCCATAGCCCCTTGCGCCATCGCATAGGTGATCTCGCTGTTCCAATCAGCTACAACAATAGCATAGCGCTGACGTCCGAGAACATCAGCGCTAGGCAGTTGATTTACATCGTATTTGGATAAATCCGTTGTCATGAAATATGAGATTTATTCAGCGATAGCGATATATTTGTCGATATCTTGCGCCTCTGCGGAAGAAGGATAATTCTCCTTGATAGCTTTGAACGCTTTGAGTGCTTTTGCCTTCTGACCTTCGTGCAGATATACGATGCCGGCTTTCTTGAGGCTCATTGGAGCGATCATGTCGTTACCGGATTTAGCGGCATTCTCAAATGCGCTGGCTGCTTTGCCGTACTCACCGAGCTCCACATAAGCGTCACCAAGCAGCTGGTTAGCAGCCGGATCAATGTTCAGGTCATCTGCCGAGAATTTCTTGAGATACTTAGCGGCATTCTCATAGTCGCCCTTCTCATAATAGCAGATACCGGCATACAAAGCAGCTAATTCGCCTTGTTGATAAAGGCTGTACTCCTCTGCGATTGCCTCAAAACCGATGCACTCAGCCTCGTCACCATTGAGGGCCTTGTCGAAATCACCTGCCATGAAATAGACCACAGCTTTGGCGTTCTCGTTGGAAGCCTCCAGTGCTTTGGGTTTGATAATGTACTGATTGATAGCGATAATACCGATTACAACTACGGCGATACCGCATACAATCCAACTAATGAGGTTTGCGTTGTCCTCGATCCATTTTCCGGCGCCGGTCAGCGCCTCGTTTACTTCTTGCAATTGTTCGTCTTCTTTTACGAACTCTTCTTTCTTTTTTGCCATTTTATTTGAATATTTTATTGTTTACAATAATGCGGTTTGGTCCATGTTCATACACATTAAACCAAAATCGGCTACAAAGGTACTACTTTTTTTTGAATTATGCAAGTTTTTGTGCATTTTTTTAAAAGCAAAGCCCTTTTTATCTCTTTTTCCGGCGTCAGCAGTCGTTCTTTGCGTATTCTTTATAGAATTCCGTGACGGCAATGATACCTTTCTCCCACACTTCCAGATCCATGGATTCGTTAGGCGAATGGATCGCATTCTGCTCCAGACCGAAACCCATGAGGATTGTTTTGCAGCCCAATATCTGCTCAAAGGCCGCGATAATAGGGATCGATCCTCCGCGGCGCGCGGCTAACGGCCGTTTGCCAAAGGCGATCTCAAAGCCCTTTTCGGCGGCTTTGTATGCCGGAATGTCAATAGGACAGACATAGCCTTGACCACCGTGCATCGGAGTAACTTTTAGACGAACGCCTTGCGGCTTGATTGTTTGGAGATAGTCAATGAACGCCTGCGATATTTTCTCATGATCCTGATTTGCAACAAGCCGGCAGGACACTTTGGCAAAGGCTTTGGAGGGCAGTACGGTCTTCGAGCCCTCACCGGTATAACCGCCCCAAATACCGCACACATCAAAGGACGGACGGCAGGAGTTGCGCTCCAAGGTACTATATCCCTTTTCGCCGAACACATCGTCCACATCGATTGCTGCATTGTATTTCTCCTGCGAGAAGGGTATCTGCGCGATCATCCGGCGCTCCTCCTCCGGAATAGGCAGCACATCGTCATAGAAGCCCGGAATAGTGATGCGTCCGTCGGCATCCACCACTTTGGAAATCATCTCGCAGAGGGCGTTGACGGGGTTCTTCACCGCTCCGCCGAAATGGCCGGAATGGAGGTCTCTGTTCGGACCGTCCACCTCGATCTGCCAATACGCCAAGCCACGGAGACCGGTAGTGATAGAAGGGGTCTCTTTGCCGATCATAGAGGTGTCGGAAACCAAGATAATATCTGCCTTCAGGAGTTCCTTATGCTCCTCTAAGAATGCCTCCAACGACGGCGAACCGATCTCTTCTTCGCCCTCAAAAATAAACTTGACGTTGCATCGTAGTTGCCCCGTTTGCGCCATGTATTCAAAGGCTTTGGCTTGAATCATCGCTTGTCCTTTGTCATCATCCGCTCCGCGGGCATAGAGCCTTCCGTCGCGGATCGACGGTTCCCACGGATCAGAATGCCACTGCTCCAAAGGCTCTACCGGCATGACGTCGTAATGGGCATAGACCAGGACCGTGGGTATTGGAGAATTGACAATTGATAATTGACAATTATACTCCGCATAAACGAATGGATTTCCTGCGGAAGGAAGGACTTTGGCTTTCTGGCAGCCGGCTTGGAGAAGCAGCTCTTTCCAACGCTCCGCACAACGGGTCATGTCGGCTTTATGCTCCGCTTGACAACTCACACTCGGAATACGGATCAGACTCGTCCATTCCTCCATAAATCGCGCCCGATGGGCTTCAATATACTCTTTAATTGACATAAGCAACAAATTTTTGTGCAAAATTACAAAAAAAATTGCATATATCAAAATTATTTTGTAATTTTGCATCGTAATTCATTATAACCATGAAAAAAATATTCTTTTTCTTCTCTGTTTTGCTCTGTTTGGCGGCATGCCAACAGCAATCTGTCAACGCACATTTTATTGCGCAAAGTAAACCCATTATGCCGGTTCGGATGAATGCCGACACGATGCACATTGTAATGACCGACTATGCGCCGGCGCTCTTCGGCGAAGGCAAGCAGTTGTGGGTAGAAACGATGGATCTCATCGACGAGGGACGCATCACCGCTATCAGTTACAGCGACAAAAGCGGCAGTTTTGCTATTCCTGTCCTGCCGAACAAACCGGTGATCCAGAGTCTGATCTCCAAGAGTTATGCCGACGGCAAGTTGTGTGTGGGCTTTTTCGACGGATTCAAGGATCCTCATTTTGCGGCGTATATTCAGAATATGCCGCTGGATGAAAGCCTTTGGAGCGCCAATGAGGACAACACCTGGACGCTGGATCTGACAGCCGTTCCGGCTATCAAGGGCCGCAGTTACCTGCGTATTTTCGCGGAGAATGACGAATACCTCTTCAACGACCTGTTGTTACCTATGGAGGACGGCAAAATCGTCACCAAGGCATCGCAGTTAAACCGTCATGACCCGCAAGCGCAAGTACTGTACTCGCTGATGATCGACCGTTTTTACAACGGCAACACCGCGAACGACTGGAAAATGAACAGCCCCGAAGTGCTGGATATAGTGGATTATCAAGGCGGCGACATCGCCGGCATTACCGCAAAGATCAGCGAGGGGTATTTCGACCGGCTTGGTGTGAACACCCTGTGGATCAGCCCGATCACCCAAAACCCGTGGGACGCGTGGGGGTGCTATACGTTCAAAAACGGCAATAAATATGACCCCTCGAAGACGTATACCAAGTTCAGCGGTTACCATGGCTATTGGCCTATTTATGCGACGGCATTGGACAGCCGTTTCGGTACGCCGGACGAGTTACGCACCTTATTAGATAGCGCGCACGCGCACGAGATAAACGTCGTGTTGGATTATGTAGCGAATCACATGCACATCAATTCTCCGACTTTGCAGGCGCACCCCAATTGGCATACCGACTCTATTCTGCCGGACGGAAGAAGGAACTTCGAGTTATGGGACGATGCACGTCTCACGACTTGGTTCGACAAGCATATTCCGACGCTGGATTTAGAGCGTGAAGAGGTGTGCGAGGCAATGACCGACAGCGCGCTGTACTGGCTCGCCAACTATGACTTGGACGGTTTCCGCCACGATGCCTGCAAGCATATTCCCGAGGGGTACTGGCGTATGTTGGGTCAGAAGATAGCGAATCGCTGGCCCGGACGTCCGATATGGATGATCGGTGAGACCTATGGCAGCCCGGAGTTGATCGGCAGTTACGTCAAGACCGGTATGTTGGATGCACAGTTTGATTTCAACGTCTATTTCACGACCCGCGAAGCGATCTGCGGCATGAAAGGCATGGACCAAGTGTTAGCGAACGAACTCACCTCTCTACGCACATACGGCGCGCATCACACGATGGGAAACATCTCCGGAAACCATGACCAAATACGTTTTGCATCTATCGCCGGAGGCGCTATCGATATCGCGAGTCAAGGCAAAGAGGAAGGATGGACGCAAAACATCGGTATCGGCGATGCCGATAAAGCCTACAAACGTGCGCTGCTCTTGGAAGTACTGAATATGACCTTGCCTGGCGTGCCCTGTATTTACCAGGGAGATGAGTATGCCGAAGTGGGAGCCAACGACCCCGACAACCGCCATATGATGCGTTTTGAGGGACTCAACGAAGAGGAACAGAAAATGCGGGATGAGGTAGCCAAACTGATCCATATGCGCAGAAACAGTATGGCGTTGCTCTACGGAGATCTTATTCCGCTGATCGACAGACCGGACGAGATCATCTATCTGCGCGTCTATTTGGGCGAAATCATCACCGTCAAGATCGACCGCAAGAATTTGACCTATAGCATTGAAGAAAACAAATAAATAAAAAACAATCTATCTTTATGAAAAAAACTTTACTCATTGCGCTCACCGCGCTGATGTTGGCGGGATGCGCAAAACAGGAAGAAATGCGTCACCCCAAATGGGCGTATGACGCGACGATTTATGAGTTAAACGTTCGCCAGGCTACGGACGAAGGTACTTTTCAGGCAGCAGAGGCACTTCTCCCTACTCTGCGCGAAAACGGCATTGACATCATTTGGGTGATGCCTTGTCAGCCGATTGGTGTCATTACCCGCAAAGGCACCTTGGGCAGTTACTACTCCATCATCGACTACTGCGCTATTAACCCTGAGTTTGGTACGCGCGCTGACTTCGAGCATTTCCTGGCAGCTGCCCACAAAAAGGGCTTTAAGGTCATACTCGACTGGGTTGCTAACCACACAGCGCCGGACAGCGAATGGACCAAAAACGAAGGCTGGCATTACCGCGACAGTCTGGGTAATTTGATGGTTCAGTACGACTGGACTGACATCTCCAAACTGAATTATGAGAATCAGGACATGCGCGACGCAATGCTCAAAGCGATGCACTGGTGGATGGATAGTATCGGCATTGACGGTTTCCGTTGCGACGTAGCCGGCGAAGTGCCGACCGATTTCTGGAACTGGGCTATGGGAGATTTGCGCAAGACGCATCCGGGTATGTTCACCCTCGCGGAGGATGAGGACAAAGCCGACGAACTGACCGAAACGGCTTTCGACATGTACTACGGATGGACTTTGCACAAACTCATGAACGGTGTAGCGCAAGGCAAGAACAATGTGGAAGATTTGTGGAATTACTTCGCGAAAGCAGACAGCACCATTCGCCCCGAGGCTATTCGTATGAATTTCATCAGCAATCACGATGAGAACAGCTGGGCAGGAACGGAGTTCGAGCGTATGGGTGACGCAGTGGATCTGTTCGCCGCATTCACCTATGTAGTACCCGGCATGCCGATGATCTACACCGGTCAGTTATGCGGAAACCACCACCGTTTGGAGTTCTTTGAGAAAGACCTCATTGACACCGACGAGAACTATGCCAAAGCAGCACTCTATCAGAAGTTGAATGAGTTCCGTGTACGCAACAAAGCGGTTTTCAGTCCCGAAGCAGGAGCACCGATGGAGCGTCTCAATGCGGACAACGAGCATGTTTTTGCATGCGTGCGCAGCAAAGCCGGCAAATGGTACACCAACACCGTAATCGCCGTGATGAACATGAGTGCAGAGCAGCAAGAGGTGACGTTGGATCTGAACGGACACGAAGGAAAATACCAATGTATCTGCGGCAAAGAATGTCAATTAGAAGCTACACAAACCTTCACCTTGAAGCCATGGGAATATAAGATTTTCGAGAAATAAGATTCTCAATTAACATTGTGAATTGTGCATTGTAAATTGTGAATTGAAAAAACTCCCGGACGCGCAGTTCGGGAGTTTTTTCGTGGGTATTTCGCGGGTTTTTCGCGGGTCTTTAGGGATCCCAAACTTTTTACAAGGGGTAAAAGGTATGCTCCCATAGGCTTTTATGCCATCGCTCCGTTGACCTGGATGACTTGACCGGAGACGTATGACGCGAGGTCGGAGGCAAGGAAAAGGGCTACTTTGGCTACCTCTTCGGGCGCACCGCTACGACGCATCGGGATCATCGAAACGAATTGTTGGAGCGTCTCTTCGCTGAGCGCTTTGGTCATATCGGTGATGATAAATCCCGGGGCGATGGCGTTTGCGCGCACTCCGCGGGCGCCTAACTCTTTGGCTACGGACTTGGTGAGGGCAATGATGCCGGCTTTGGATGCGGCATAGTTGGCTTGTCCGGCGTTGCCGTTAATTCCGACTACCGAACTGAGGGAGATGATCGAACCGCTGCGCTGGCGCATCATCAGCGGAGTGACCGCATGCGTATAGTTAAACGCCGATTTGAGGTTCACTTGGATCACTTGGTCCCACTGCTCCTCGGTCATACGCATGATCAGTGTATCGCGGGTAATGCCGGCGTTATTGACTAAAATATCGATGCGTCCGAAATCTTTCACCACCTCTTCCACCACTTGGTGGGCGGCTTCGAAATCTGCGGCATTCGAGGCATACGCCTGCACTTGGACACCCAAAGCTTGGAGTTCGTTGACGGTCTCCAATGCCGTCTCATTCAGTTCCAAATCGGTGAAGGCGATGTTTGCTCCCTCACGCGCAAAGGCCAAAGCTATCTGTTTGCCTATTCCACGGGCTGCGCCGGTGATCAGGGCGGTTTTATTCTCTAATAACATTTTCTAACGGTTTAACAGTTTAACAGCTTAACAATTTAACAGCTTAACAATTTAACAGCTTAACGTGACGAAGTCACTTCTCTTCGATGGGGAAGACGCCGGTGGGGTGCAGAATCGTATATTTGGACATCTCCTCATTGGAATCAAACCCTACTCCCTCGATGATACTCTTCTCCCGTTTGATATGAATCGAGGTGTCGGAATAGACGCGGTGGGTCTTCTGATCCCATTTCATCTCCGGCGTATCGAACTCTTCCCCTTTGCGGTTCAAGGCATGCACATTGCCCCGCAGGGTCCATTGCTGTTGCTGCTCGTCATAGTAGGCATAATCTGCTTTGAGCGAAGCCTGCACACTGAGGTCAATATCGAACTGCTCCATGTATATACCTTGCGGAAACTCCTGATAAGGCGGTTCGGTACGGTCATAGATGAGCCATTGAGGTGCCTCAATGCGGTAACGGGTCACACCGGAATCGGAGATCAAGGTATTGACGCTGTCCGTGATGAGGGCGGCTATCTGGTCCCGGGACTGAGTAACTTGCTCCCGGAGCTCCACTTTCTTCCGGCACCCACAAAAAAACATGGCGAGTACCAAAGAGGCACTCGCCATGAGTGAATATTTAACGGATATTCGTGGTCTCACCAATCCATCCTCCTACGGTGAAAGTAGAGCCTGAGAACTCGTTCGGCAGGTCGAAACGCTCTTCCTTGGTCGGATAGTACTTGCTATAGGTGGAGATGAACTCCGTAGCCTGAGCCTCTACCGAAGGATCCACTTGTTTAGCCTTCACGAATTTATCCACAGCAGCCCAGTAAACGGTCTTGTTGAGGATAGCGCCCTTGGCGTCATTGCCGTATGGACGGCTACCTGCGTAGCACATACCGATGATGATGTAGCAACGACCCTGACCCTTGCTCATGCCGATACCGTTGAGGGTAGCGATAGAAGCCTGTGCATACTTGCGTGCCTCGGGATATTTCTTGAGGTTGTTGTAGCAGTAGAACGCAGCGTTGTACTGATAATCAGCCACATCCTCCATTTCGTCCTCTACCATCGCTAACTTGATAGCTTGGTCGTAGTACTCGATAGCCTGCTCGTAGTCGCCTTTCTTAGCCGCCATAGATGCGCATCCTGCTGCGGACTCTTGGGTCGGTTGCAGTTTGTGAGCTGCCTCGCATGCTGCGAAATACACATCGCTCTCGGTACATTTAACGCGCTTGTACAATTTGGCGATCTTCTGGAGCATATCGAGGTTCGTCAGGTTAGCCTGAACTACTGCACCGTAGATCTCATCCAGTTTGGAGCAGTCAGCTGCGCCGGAGATAGCGAAGATATTGTCCACATAGTCTTTCTGTTTGGCAGCGATGTCGGCATTCTTGTTGGTTGCGGAGCCGGCTTGCTCTGCCAGGAGGTTCGAAGCCAACTGATAGTCACCGATGAACTGCTCTGCTTTGCCGTTCGGGTCTTGTTTGTAGAGTGCATAGGAAGCATCCACGAGTTTGACCAAAACCATGATCTTGCTGTTCGCGCCCATACCCTCGGCGGATTGTTGCAGACACTCACGCGCTTCTGCAAGCTTGGTCTCGCCATAGAAATCGATGTAAGCCAAACCCTTCTCGCCTAAGATATAAGCCTTCGGGTATTTAGGATCATTGCCGAAATACTTGATACGCTTATCCTGCATCTCGATACCCAAGTTAGCCAAACGCTCTTTCTCCGCCTTGTCGTTGGTAGCGTTATAGAGTGCTTCTACGATCTTGGCACCGTCGGTATAGATCGATTTGTTAGCGTTCGGGCAGGTGGTATAAACGTTCCACCAAGGCTCGTACGCATCGGCATACTGTTTGTTTTTCACCGACTCGTGGAAGAGCGACACATTGATCACGCACTCTTCGGTGATAGTCGGTTCTGCTTCCTCTACAACCGGCGCACTTTGTACCGGTGCTTCCTCGCCTACTTTCTTAGGCTTCTTTGCCATCACTACAGCCGGCACTGCCGCTGCAAGGGCAATAACGAATAGATTTTTAATCTTCATAATAATATTATTTTAGTAATTATCAAAATATTGGCAGTTTCAACAACTCTCTTCTACTCCTTTGGGATCGTGTTGAGGGGTGTCTAACGGGTCATTTAACAATTATCGTGCCAAACTATAATTTGCGTTTCATAAACCAGTTCTCGGCGATGGATGCCCCGATAGTGACACGGAGCGAATTATCCACCAGACCGGGCGTACCGCCGCGGTGCATGTATTCGAAAGTGGTGTTAATGACGGTACCGATGGTATATAGTGGGAAACCGAAACCGATGGAAGCCGTCACTTTGCGGGGACCGATGGAAGCGAGATACTCGTCCTGCACGTTTATACCCGCGCGCCATATCATGCGCTCATAATATTGACGCCCGTGCGGATTATGGCGGTATTCTACGCCGAAGGCATAGCGGTTTCTGTCCTGAAGACCTGTTTCCTTTCCGGGCAGACCGTTGTACAAGGCGCTTGCCATACACTGACGCTCAAAATCAAAGCCCACGGTGAGACGGTTATCCCAATTATAGCTGGCTCCCACGCCCCACACCATCGGCAGATCCCAGCCTTCCTTGAAGATAGGAATAGAGTCGCTCGTCTGTGTCTCGATGAGGATAAACTGGCTGTTGAGTTTCATCTTGTTCTCATAGATTGCGCCTAAGGTGAACGAATGATCGCCGAAGGTATGGAAGAACTGCGCGCCGTAACGGAGCCGTACATCGCTGACGGACAGGATCTCGTCCTGGAGCGTCGGATTAAGACCGGTCTCTTTGAAATGGAGGGTGCGCATATGATCCAAATCGCCCCACATATAATAGATGTTCGCGCCCAAGGCGAGCCAGTTCATGATATTGAAACTCAGACCGCCATAGACCTGACTGATGTTTCCTGTTCCCGTGTAAGTGGTAGTATAATGATAGTTTTTATTGATGGAGTCGGACAAAGAAATATCGTACCCCACCGAGCTGTACGGCAGCAAGCCGACGGACATCGCGATCCAGCGTTTGAAGAGCGGGAACTGCAAGGTAACGTATTCCAAGTTACCGTTTGCTTTGTTCTTCATTCCTCCGGCATCTTCATACCGGCTCCAGTTGACGCTGGCGGCTATGTCGAACATGAAGGTCAAGGTATCACAGGAGGTATAAGACGCAGGTTGCGAAGGGTTGATGGCTTTGTTGTTCCGCATACCGAACCCCACACCGCCCATAGCACGATAGCCTGTGGGCACGTTCTCGTTCATATCGCCATAGGCATAACGCGAATAAGGCGAGCTGGACATATTCTGCGCGCGGAGACCGGCACTGAACAGCAGTACCGCTGACAAAAGGACTATTCTGGTGGTTTTATTCATTTACGTTTAATCTCAAAATATTGTTCAAGCCGATGAGCACCAAGTGCTTCTCGTAGTTCAAGTTCCGTTGCTCAGTGCGCGATTTGCGTACGTTGTTCAGTACATAGGGTGCATTTCCGCCGGTCAGGAAAGTTTGGAAATGCTGTACTTTTTCCCGCAGGGTACGCATGTACCCTTTCACTTCGTAAGCCACACCTCGTATCACTCCGGCAGCGATCGCATCGCGGGTATTCTTGCCGAAAAGGGGGATCAGTTCGTTCTCATCCACATCCACCATCGGCAGTTTCTTGGTCATCTGTTGTAAGATCGTGAAGCGCATTTTCAAGCCCGGGGCAATGTTGCCGCCCATGTATTCGCCTTCGGCGGAAACAAAATCATACGTGATCGCCGAGCCGGCATCGATGATCAGGAGGTTCTCGTTGGGGCAAAGGCTCTTGGCTCCCACCGCCGCCGCCAGACGATCCAGACCGAGCGTTGCGGGCGTATCGTAGGAATTGGTGATAGGCACCGGCGTATTGTGGTCAAAGAGCACAAAATGTTCCGACCGGCGGCTGATGGCATTCACCGTTGCCGCCTCTATATCCACCACCGAACTGATGATCGAGTTACGAATATCATACAGATCAAACAGACGATCTACGTCTGCGGAAGAGAAATGCTTGTAAATGAAGTGATTTGCTATTTTCCCTTCATCCGTCATCAGTGCCACTTTCGTACGGCTATTTCCTTGATCTATACAGAGATTCATTTACAATGCACAATTCACAATGCACAATTCACAATTATCCTCTCCCCCTCTGAGAGGGGGGCGGGGGGGTGTTATACCATATTGGTATAAAGGAAGCGCTTGATGGATTTCTTCGGGGTCTTTTCAAACTCATGCGGGTAGAGTTTGACGATGGATATCTGTTCGTATGCCGCCAATTCGGAGTTCACCTGTTTGCGAGCCTCCTCCATCTGTGCCTCCAGCTGTTCCGCCGTCAGGCCGCTGGCATCCACCTCGTTGTAATCGGGGCAGACGAGCGCCACAAGGCGGTTATCCTCCTGTTGGAGCACCAAGGACTCCAGCACATACGGCATATTGTTGATTTTTGCCTCGATCTCTTCGGGGTAGATATTCTGCCCGGAGGGACCGAGAAGCATTGTTTTGCAACGACCCTTGATGAAGAGGTATCCGTCTTCGTCTATCAATCCCAAATCGCCGGTACGGAGCCAGCCGTCTTTGGTGAACGACTCTTTAGTAGCCTGCGGGTTCTTGAAATAGCCCTGCATGGTATTCTCCCCGCGGGTCACTATTTCGCCGATCCCCTCTTCGTTGGGATTCAGGATCTTCACCTCCATAATCCCCTCTAAAGGCTTACCGCAGGAATAGAGTTTGCCGCCTTCCTTATAGGGGGTGAAGGAGATGAGAGGAGCGCACTCGGTCATGCCGTACCCCACGGTCATGGGGAACTTGATGCGTTTGAGGAACGCTTCCACTTCGGGGTTCAATGGTGCGCCGCCGATGATGATCTGGCTAAACTCGCCGCCGAACGCCTCCACTAACTGCTCCCGGATCTTCGAGCAGACCACCTCGTCCAGGAACGGCACTTTGAGCACCCATGATACGGGCGGTTTCTGGATCTGCGGTACGATCATCTTCTTGTATATCTTCTCGAGGATGAGAGGCACGGAGAGGATGAGGGTTGGTTTGACCTCCGCAAAAGCTTTGAGCAGGATCTTCGGGCTTGGAGTACGACCGACGAGCCATGTATGACCGCCGGCAGCCAGACAAGCCAGAAAATCGAACGCACACCCGTACGCGTGCGCTAAAGGTAAAAAGGTCACAAAGCGTGAACCCTCATAGACGATGTTATGCTCTAATCCGTACCGCACATTGCCGGCTAAGGCATTAAGCGGAGTGACAACACCCTTGCTGAAACCGGTGGTGCCGGAGGTGTAGTTGATGGACGCAATCTCGCTATTCGGACGCTCGTCAAAATGCAGATCTTTCGCCCAATACCCATCGGGGTGCTTTGCCTTGTATTTGGCGGCTATCGCTTCGTAATTGATTTTCTTGGGGTCAAGCGCCAGGGAGATCGGATGCCAATCGTTGAGGGAGACAACCGCCATGACCCTGGGGATCTGCTCCAAATCGATACCTTCCCAGTTGATATCACTGATAAAGAGCAGTTTGCTCTCCGAGTGATTGATAATATGTATCGCATCGTTTGCCCGGAAGTCCTGAAGAATAGGCACGATAATCGCGCCGTACGTAACGGTAGCCAGATAGACCGCTACCCAATTACTGTTATTCTTACCCATCAGGGCGATTTTATCATTCTTCTTGATACCGCATTCCTGAAAGAGAATATGTAGTTTCTCGATGTTGATCGCCAACTGACCATAGGTCAGCGTTACGTCCGTTCCGTAATCAGTCACCGCCGGGAGTTCCCAGTGGTCTTTGAAGGAGCGCTCGTAGTACTTGACGAAATTATATTTTTCTTCGGTCATCATAACAATTTACAATGCACAATGCACAATTCACAATTTACAACTCTAATCCTTCCACCGGAGGAATAGGAGTTACCACGCGGGAGGAAGCGCCGATTGAATAGATGCTATCTACGATATACACACTTTTTCCGCGCCAGGGCAACGTACCCAAATAGCGTTTCCAATGCAGTTTGACGCCCACGTTCGAACCCTCGTTGATCATCGCCGCCACATGGTCATCCACCACCGAGAACTTGAACTCGTTGGACTGAATACTACCCTGCCCTTTGATGGACTTGAGACCTGTTTGGATCATCTTGCCCTCATAGGTCTTGAAGATAAAGCCTTCTTTCTGGAAATAATTGATATCTCCCTCGTTCACACCCTCGCTATACACGAAGCAGAACTTAAAGAAGATGTACACTGCGAGCGCCAAAACGCCGATTACCGAAGTCCAAGTAATAACTTTTCCTGTAGTACTCATATTGATTGTATTTTAGTTTCAAAAATTAAAAAGCGTGCAAAGTTACAACAAATTTTGCACATATGCAAGCGTTCGGGCATTTTTTTTGAAAAAAAAGCGATTTATCGCGAATTATTAGGATATAGGGCGGCTGTCGGGAGCTTGCTCACGAAAAGTTGTCCTATATCCTAATAATGCAG
>CAMNCW010000054.1 GCA_946534715.1 uncultured Bacteroidales bacterium
TGAAAAGATAAGCAGTTGATGATTTAAGTTTTTTCTTCGTTTCCATGTGCGTTAAATTTTTCACGGTGCAAAATTACTGCTTCAAACTCCTACAAAGTGAATGAGTGTGCAAAATTACTGTTTATTTTTGAAATATGCAAATAAATCTCGCTTTTTTCCAACATCAACACAAAAATCTGCACTTTCGATGCAGATTTTAAGGATTTCTCAATGTTTTGTATCCATGAGAGGATAATTATATCAGTTTGATAAAATCAACTATCTTGATAATTTCTACTTTAGGCCAAGGAATAGTTTTTAATGGATTGAAGTGTTTGTCATTCGTTACTATGTACTCGGCATCTGATGCTACTGCGCAATCAACGAACTTATTATCGTCAGAATCAGCCGGAAGTAACTCAAAATGAACATATGTATTTTGAAAAATAGTTGTTGAAAGATGCGCAATCGCATCAACAATATTGCGTGCGATCTCAGGAGTTGTTTTTAGAGCTAATACTTCTTCATATTCCTCTAATATATCAGTATTGACGCACAGACAAATATGACCTTCCAAGACCTCAGTCCAAATCTTGTGAAATGGACTGCTGGAAGGCAATGCCTGCAACAAACAATTGGTATCAAGAACGATGTACCGCATATCGATAAGGAGTTCTCATTCGTTCGTTACCCCATTGTTCAATGGTCCGCTCATTGATAGTGCCCTTTTCCCACAAGGCATCAATTTGCTTTTGAGCCTTGTCTGCAAAATAGCGCGCAAGCATATTTCGGAAGTCCATATATTCTCCTTCCGTTTGAATGCCCCTAACAAGATTTAGCACATCTAATTGTGCCATTTGCATGTAACTCATAGTGATTTTTTGTTAAAAATTCGCTGCAAAGGTACAACTTTTTTCTGATATATGCAAATAAATCTCGTTTTTTTTCAACATCCACCAAAAAATCTGCACTTTTATAGAAACAAAAGACAGAGTCGCGTTTTCGAAACTCTGCCTATATAAATCGTGCATTTTGCCTATTTTTCAATTTTCCAAACATTGTCTGGATTATTTGAATACGTGAAACGCGCCTCACATTTTTTAGCTATGCTTTATCCTCTATTGAAGGAAGGGCGGATTGGACCTCTTCAATAAGTTGCTTAATCTCATATTCCGCGACACTCATCGGTTCAGTTCCGTCTGTTTGAAATTCGTTACAAATGAAAAAACGGCACTATAAAAAATTCCAAACAGAGTTCCGTTGCCGAAACTCTGTTTGGTATAGTTGCCATACTGAGGGAACTATTTGGAGGAACCGCCTAAGGCAATATACAGGGCGATGATGGAGAGAGAGCCGTTATAGAGGTTCTCCGCCTCGTTGAGTTGCGCTTCGAGGAGCGACTCCTGTGCGGTCAAGACCTCCAGATAACTGGCTTTACCGGCATTCATCAGTTCGTGCGTTCCTGTATAAGCCAGATGGAGCACCTCCACCTGACGCTTATAGAGCACATTCTTCTCTTTTGCCACCTGACAATCTGCAAGTGCTTCATTCACCTGGTTTCCGGCATTGATGACCGTTTGAACGTAGCGGTTCAATTGATCCTGCTGTTTCGCTTTGGCTATTTTGAGGTTCGCCAGGAGCTTACCTTGCGCAAAGATAGGTTGCATAAGCGAAGCAGCCGCTTTGAGCAACATAGCTCCCGGATCGAGGATGAGCCCGCCGTTATTGGTCCACCCCAGAATCCCTTGCAGCGAGAAAGAGGGATAGAAAGCCGCCTTAGCGGATGCGGTGTTATAGAACGCTTCCGCCAACTGCTGGTCCGCTACGCGGATGTCAGGTCGTTTCTCCAAAAGGAGTGCCGGCACGCCGGTTTCAAAACGATCCGGCAGTTCGAAATCTCCCCAAGACATACGGGCTATGTGTTGCGGCGTGATACGGAGCAACTTGCAAAGGGCATTCTCTGTCGCCAAAATACTGCGTTTGGTATCAACAATCTGCGCCTTTACGTTGATGTTAGACGATTCCAACTGATTTACCGCCGTTGAATAGGCCTTGCCGTTTTCCCAGAGGGCTTTTTCGGTTTCCAGCGAGACATTCCAAAGGCTGTCGGTCATCGTCAGAATCTCCAGTTCGCGATCCAACAAGAGGAGCTTGAAATAATACTGCGAGACCGCAGAGATCAAGTTCGCCTGCGTAGCTTCCCGGGCATATTTGGCTTGTTCGAGAACAGCTTGCGCCTTGCGTTTCTTAACCGTAACAGAGCCGGCGATACCGATATTCCAATCCAGTTGGAGGGGAATATGATAGGTATAAGCCGCGCTGCTGAACGTACCGTTGGTGCCCATGGTGGTGGAAATAGACGCCTGTGGGTTCAGACTGAGCGAAGGTATGTATGCCAGTTTAGCGGCCGTAAGAGAAGCCTGTGCTTGCTCCACCGCGAGACGTGCGGACTCAAGATCGGTGTTACGAACCAAGGCGGAGTCGATGAGATCCCGCAACATCGGGTCTTTGAAGAACTCGCGCCAAGAGATGTCCGCGATGGTGGTTGAATCAGCAGGAACAGAATCGTTCTGCCCATAGAGGTTCTCCGGCACGTCCGTCTGCGATTTATATTTCCGATACACACCGCAAGAAGAAAGCAATGTACAAAGGGACAAAGTACAAAGTACAATATATCTTGTAGATCGTTTCATATTTTCACATTTATTCATTTACACATTTACTCATTTAGATATTTCTTCCGTTGTTGGTTTCGGCGCGCCGTTCACTTTTTCCTCCAGCGTTTGGAAGACGATGAAGAACGCCGGCACGACAAAGACAAGCGCGAGTGTACCGATTGACATACCGCCGACCACACCGAGGGCGAGCGCACGGTTACCGTTTGCGCCTGCTCCACCGGAGATAACTAACGGGATCATACCGACGATCATGGTGATGACGGTCATGAGGATCGGACGGAGACGGTCTTTACAAGCTTCGAGTGCCGCCTCTACGATAGACAGACCTTGTTTGCGGCGTTCCGCTGCGAACTCCGTAATGAGGATCGCCGTTTTAGCGAGCAAACCGATCAACATGATCACACCTGTCTGGAGATAGATATTGTTCTCCATGCCGGGCAGACCTATCTTGTTGCCGATCCAGGAGAAGAGGAACGATCCCATCAGACCAAAGGGCACGGACAGCAGTACGGCGAAAGGCGTGAGCCATGAGTTATAGAGCGATCCCAGAATCAGATAAATGAGGACGATGCAGATGAGGTAAATGAGCAGAGTTGTGTTACTCTTCGCATTCTCCGCCACCTCACGCGACATAGAGCCGTATTCATACGCGCAGTACGAAGGCATCGTTTCTTTGAAGACCTCTGCAATCGCAGCCTGCGCCTCACCCTCGGAATAACCGTTCGCCGGCGTAACGGAGCAGGAGATGGTTTGGTAGAGGTTAAAGCGTTTGAGCGAAGACGAACCCACGATCTCTTCGAGCCGCACGAATTGCGAGAGCGGCGCCATCTTGTTATTGCTTACCTTAATAAACATGTTATTGAGCGAGGAAGGATCCAAGCGGTATTCCGGCGAAGCGGACAGCCAGATCTGATAGACCTTGCTGAACTGGTTGAAGTTACCCACATACGAACCACCGCAATACGTACCGAGTGTGTTAAGGACGGCTTTTGCCGTTGTGCCGGCACGCTCGCATTGCACGGGATCGACATGCACTTTGAATTTCGGGAAACGCTCCGAATAAGTGGACATAGCGCTGGAAATCTCCGGGCGTTCCTCCAGTTTAGCGAGGAACTTATCGGTATTGGCGCAGAACTCGGTCATGTCTCCGTCGCTCATATCCTGTACTTGCAGATCAATGCTGTTGGAGTTACCATAGCCCGGGATCTGCGGCATCTGGAACGGCAATACCTGCGCATTCTTGATGCTCAGACAATCGTAATAGAAACGCTCTATGATACAATCGATATAGTGCTCCATGCCCGGACGGTCATCCCAGTTTTTTAGACGGATGATCAGCGTCGCGTAACTCGATCCCTGCGACGAGAGCAGTCCGTAACCACTACAGAGACCGTAACTCTCCAGTTCCGGAATAGCCTTCACTTTCTCCTCCACCTGCTTCATGATCTCAGCACTCTCATGGAGGGTCGAGCCTTCCGGCATACGCACCTCGCACATGATTACACCCTGGTCCTCCTGCGGGACGAGCCCCGAAGGCATGATCTTCATAAAGAGCACGAACAGCACAGCTGCTCCGCCTAAGAGGACGAACGATACCCACGGACGTTTCAGATAGCCCTGAACGGCGCTCTTATACTTACCGAGGATAGCGTTATAGCTGGCTTCATAGGCGAGTTTGGTGTAGTAGTCGAGCCCCTTCCATTTTTTGCCTTGCATGCTTTGTTCGTCGTTGGGGCGCATGAGCAGGGCGCAGAGCGCGGGACAAAGAACCAGCGCGCAGACGCAGGACAGACCCACCGAGCCGGCGATAGTGATACCGAACTGAGTGAAGAACGTACCCGAAGTGCCGCTCATGAAAGTGACCGGAATGAACACCGCCATGAAGACGAGCGTACAGGATATAACCGCTACCGACACTTCGCTCATCGCCTCACGGGTAGCCTGAACAGCCTGATCCTTCGGCGAGCCCTGCATCTTTCCTGTCTCCAATTTCGCCATCACGGCTTCGACGACGACAATCGCATCATCGACGACGGTTCCGATAGCCAACACAAGGGCAAAAAGCGTTAGGATATTGAGTGAGAAACCCGCCAACTGCACGATGGTGAAAGTACCGAGCAACGACACAATGATGGAGATAGACGGGATAAGGGTTGCTTTCCAGTTTTGCAGGAAGAAATAGACCACGAGGATCACCAGGATGATTGCTATAACCAGCGTCTCCACCACATTGTGAATAGCAGCGAAGAGGAAGTCATTACTGGTTTCAAGGGTCACGAACTCCAATCCGGCAGGCAGAGTCGGCGCTAATTGTTTATAGAGTTCGTCGATCTTCTGGTTCACCAGTGTGGCGTTTGCTCCGGGCGATTGATTGACGATATAGAACACACCCGGCACACCGTCCATGACCGAAGTCATGGTATAACTCTTGGCGCCAATCTCGATCGTAGCTACGTCACGGAGATACAACACACTGCTGTTATCATGGGTGCGAAGCACAATACTCTCAAACTCCTCGATTGATTTCAGCGTACCTTTGTACTCCATCGGGTATTGGTAAGCATTCTCGGATTGCTGTCCAAGCGTACCGGTAGCCGTCACGAAGCTCTGCTCGGAAATAGCGGACGCTACGTCTCCGGGCACCAAGCCATACTGCGCCATCACGTCGGGCTTTAACCAGACACGCAGCGCGTACGTGTTACCCAAGTTCACCACGTTACCCACGCCCGTAATACGCAGCAGACGCGGTTTGATATTGATATCAATATAGTTCGAGATAAAACCTGCGTCATACTTGCCGTCCGTCGATTTGAGTCCGGCTACTTGCAGGATACTGTTCTGCCGTTTGGTTACGGTGACACCGATCTGGAGCACGTCGGCCGGCAGCAAAGACTCAGCCTGCGAGACACGGTTCTGGACGTTCACAGTCGCAATATCGGGATCGGTGCCCTGTTTGAAATAGACCATGATTGTCACGTCTCCGGTGGAAGTGGCGGTAGAGGTCATATAGGTCATGTCCTGCACACCGTTGATCTGTTCCTCGAGAGGCTGTATCACGGATTTCATACAAGTGTTCGCGTCTGCTCCCGAATAGGAGGTTGTCACTTCCACCGTCGGAGGCGCGATATCCGGATATTGCTCAACAGGCAAAGTGTTGAGGCTGATATATCCGACCAACATGATGACAATAGCAATAGAAATCGCCATCACGTTTTTTGAGATAAAAATATTTCCCTTCATAATTCGCAATTTTAAATTTTTAATTCGTAATTAGAAGAGAACCCTTTGTCCTTCCATGACGTTATTGGCACCTTCGGTGACGATGACATCGCCCACTTCGAGACCGGAGGTGATGACGAGATTGCGGTCGTTACTGAAACCGACGGTGGTCACAATCGCACTATAAGCACAACTGTCCGGACCCACTTTATAGACCAGACTCTTGTCCTGTAAGCGCACGATAGCATTTTGCGGCACAACCATCACATTGCTGACAGCAATAGGTATAACGACCGTACCCTGAATACCGGAATAGAGGGTGCCTTCGGGGTTCGGGAAAGTAGCCTTGCAGGTCAGCGCACCGGTCGTTCTATCCACCATACCGGTCATACTGGTGATCCGACCTTTATGCGGATATTCCGAACCGCTCTTGAACAGGAACGACACATCCGGAAATGCCTCGATTGAAGTGTTCTCATTCGAGGTGGCGCGTTCCTCCAGGATAGACTCATTCACTGAGAACTCGGCATACATTTTCGCATTGCCGCTGACCATCGTCAGATAGGTGGACGTGTTGACCTGATCACCCGCAAAAACAGGCACCGAGCCGATGAGACCCGTTACCGGCGAAGTGATCGTACAATAGCCCAAGTTCACCCGAGCACGATCCGCAACCGCTTTCGCTTGTGACACGGATGCTTTCCTCTGTTTGTATGTATTGAGCGCATTATCAAGCATATATTTGCTGACGATGCCCTTTTCGTAGAGGTTCTTGTTGCTCTCATATTCCAGTTTGGCACTACTCTCTTGCGCCTGAGCCGCCAGCAAGTTCGCCTCAGCGGACTCTAATTCCAACTGTGCATCGCGGCTGTCTATACGGAAAAGAACATCGCCTTTCTTTACCTGCTGACCTTCGGTGATACACACCTCCATGAGCTGGCCGCTCACTTGGGGTTTGATGGTCACATCCGCCGTTCCTTTAAGGGACGCACTGTATTTCAGCGGCAGGGTGATATCACTCTTGGTGATGGTCATTGTGGCGTACGAGGTGGGAACGGGCTTAGGCGCTTCCGAGCCACAGGCAGTTAAAATCAGTACAACTGCAAAGGGTAAAATTTTCTTTGTCATAATGTGTTATTTTTGATAGTTATATAGTTTCTTATAGGCTACAAAAAGAATCCAATCAGGTGTATGTTTGAGGAGGGGCGTAGCGAGCCAGTTGAGCACACCCGGGGTGTCCGCTTTCTTGTTCCGAAAGAGGTTCCGCAGGGCTCTTTTTACCAGTTTCTCCGGGGGAATAGATACAGTGAGATGCACCGCTAATTTGCGCAAGTTAGGCGCCAGACCGAAAAGCGCCGTGTCCACCGCTCCGGGTGCCATGACCGTAATGCCCACATTCTTCGGGCGGAACTCATACCATAGCGACTTGGACAGATTGTAAATAAACGCCTTGGAGGCATTATATGTCTGAATGCCGGGCATCGCCATCCACGCAGACATGCTACTCATATTTAATATATACCCGCGCATGCGCTTGCGCCCGCATATGCGCGTGTGCGACTCCTCGTCCGTCAATTCCCGGTGGCACATTTCCTCCGCGAACAAGCGCGTCAGTTTGGCAACCGTCATGACATGTAACTGCAACATGAGTTCAATCCGTTTGACGGATGTATCGGTATAAGGGTTAAAGAAGAACACACCGGCGTTATTGATAAGTATATCCACTGTATAGCCGTTCTCTTTCGTCCACGCGAACAAATTCTCTGCCGCGTCGGTCAGACTCAGATCCGCATAATGCGCTACCGTTTTCACGCCATACGTAGCTGCCAAATCGGAAGCTACTTGCGCCAACTCCGGCTCCTGATTAGAGACCAACAGCAAATCGCAATGATAGTCGCGTGCCAAAGCGGTGGCATACTGAAGGCCGATTCCGCTTGATGATCCTGTTACTAATGCTAACACTTTTTAATTGATAATTGATAATTGATAATTATTTTAACTCCAAATGGTGTATTTCTTTTTGGAGGCGGGAGGGGATGGTTTCGCCGTCCCGCTCAACGCAGTAATGACATTTCATATCCTTGGTGTACATACGGGCAACGCAGTAGTTCGACCGTCCGCAACCAGCGTGGTAATGCGGGTCTTGCTCCACATGATGCACGAACTCCGGATCCTTGATCAGCACATGCGCCAATTGGAAGAGTTCGAAGCCTTCGTCCATGATCTGATAGCAGTTATCGCCGGATTGCACTCCGCCGACATAGATCAGGGTTGTTTGGTCTCCGAGAGCTTTTTGGAAGATCTTTGCCTTCTCCATGAAATAGAGCTCCTTGAAGGGCGATGTCGGCATCATGACAGGTGCTACGCCGGGGAAGTTGAGTGCGCCTTTGAGCCACCAGAAGGATTTCATCGGCATGTAATGCGCTAAAGTCTTATAGGGCATCGCGCCGGAGAGGATCGTCATGGGCGAACGGCTCACCGTTCCTCCGGAGAGAACAATGCCGTGTACCTTGTGTTTGATAATCTCCTTGGCGATGGTAATACCTTCTTCGATGCTCACGCCGCGCCAGCAATCATCCCACATATTCGTCTTCACTACCACCGCCATATCGTCCTTGGCATGCTCCATAACGGCATCCAGGACCTCGTTCATAAACCGCATTCGGTTTTCCAATGAACCGCCGTATTGGTCATGGCGACGATTCGTACGGCGCGCCAAAAACTGCGAGATGAGATACGCATGGCCGGCATGGATCTCCACGCAATCGAATCCACACTCACGGGCGAAGTCCACCGCCTCGCCAAACTTCTGCACAAGCGCTTTGATCTCCGACACTTTGAGCCGGCGATGGATCGTCGGTGAATAGAGGTTAAAGCCGTTCGATGCACTGACGGGCATACAATGACAGGTGTAATAATGAGTCATGTTGCCGCAATGTCCTAACTGAATAGAGGCTTTAGCGCCCTCGGCATGAATAGCATCGGTCATTTTGCGCATATCCGGGATGATCTCCGGGTTGACATATAGCTGTCCGTCAAAAGAAACGCCGCTCAAATCCACGGCGCAGTAAGCCACCGTGGTCATTCCTACTCCGCCCCGGGCTACGGACACATGATAGTCCATCAACTCCTGAGTCGGTTTATTGGCTCGCGCCATATTCTCAAACGCCGCACTTCGGATAAACCGGTTTCGCAGCGTGATCGGTCCCAATTGAAAGGGAGTAAATAGTTTATTATTGGTCATTGGTAATTTTAATATATAAACGGTATGATGCGTTTCAGTTTCTTGGTGTCAAATTCATCGGCGAACTCTTCCTTGTATTTATTGTATATGGCATTACTGCGCGGGATAAGGTTGCAGCAACTGAACCAGAAGAAGATCAAACCGGCGTATGACCAGGTCATGATCGCAAAACCTAACCATTCTGTGATCTCGCCAAAATAGTTGGCACTCGTCACGTATTTATACAAGCCTTTCTTAGGCAAGTAATGCTTGGTGTCTCCGGGTTTGCGCAGATGGCGGATCACATAGTCCGAATGCATGTTAATCGCCCATCCGGTAAAGAAAGTCAGCACGCCGATGATGAAACGCGGGTCGGTCAGCCACGCGGACGTATAGGCATGCGCGTAGTACGGATCCGTGGGCGCGATATAAAAGAGGAAATAGCCCTGGATATACCCGTTGATC
The DNA here is from genome assembly GCA_946534715.1 of uncultured Bacteroidales bacterium. GTDB lineage: Bacteria > Bacteroidota > Bacteroidia > Bacteroidales > Paludibacteraceae > Colicola. The sequence continues at coordinate 9,565 of CAMNCW010000054.1, forward strand.
ACATTCCACACAAAGGAGAGGATCATGATCGCGAAAGGCATTTTGCTATTTCCTTTGATCAGGAAAGGAAAGATGAACGAGCGCTGGAAATAATGGAACTCGAAAATCAGGAAGAACAGCAGATACGGCACATTCTTCGTCACTCCTCCGTTGAAATGGAAGGATTTGAAATAGAGATACAGCATCACCAGGAACACCGGCGCCTCCATCAATAACCATCCGGCTTTGTTATTCATCGCGGGACCCCATTTGTCCGAACGCATCTTGCCGTAACCGGCATCCACAAAATAAAGGGCTACGAACACGACACACCCCACCAAAAAGAGGATGTATAACAAGTCGTAAAAGAACTCAGTTGAGTAAATACTTTCCATGATTTTATTGTGTTTTAAGTTTTTTCTCTTGTTTTTGACAAATAAAGAGGCCTAAGATGATAAGTATGATCCCTGCCCATTTGGCGAAAGGCAACTGCTCTCCGAAGAACAGGATCATCCACATAGCCGTAAAGACCGGCCGTATGTTGTTGAAGGCATTCGCCTCGGTTACGCCTACAATCCGTAGAGCATAGCAGAAGAGGATGAATGCCAGCACACTGGCGAAAACAATCAGATACCGGATGTAGAGGAATGCCTGCGTCACGGGATCGGACAGGTCGCCAAAAGCCGACCAATCGACACCGGTCAAGCCGGTTATTCCTTCGCGCCAGAGCCATAGAGGGACAAAGAAACAAAGGCTGATCAACTGGCCGTAAAAGATAATCGACAGCGGCGTATAATGCGCCGGCATTTTTCGGATCATGATCGTGTCCATCACGGCGGCGGACACAGCGATAAAAGCCAACAGCACACCCCAATAATTGCCGATGGAGTAATTGCCTTTGCCGGCTAACACCATAGCTAACACGCCGGCGGTGGAGATCAGAATGCCGATGATATTATTGCGTGTGATGCGTTCACGAAGCATCAGCGCGGCAAAGACGGGTGCCACAAGCGGACCGGTCGAAAGAAGTGCCTCAGCGATAGTAGGACTATCCAATGCCTCGTAAGTAAAAATCTCCAACAGATAATACAAGAACGGCTGACAGAAACCGGCTACCAAGATAATAGGCAGATCTTTCAGCGCCAGCTTCTGCAAGCCAAACAGTTCGCTTTTGCGGAAAATGATACCGATAACGAACATGATAAAGACCGAGGGTACGAAACGCATGATGATCAGGGTCAAAGGTTGAAAGACGGTCAATGCCTGTTTGATAGCAATACCGCTGGCTGACCAGATGATCATCGATACGATCAAAGCGATGACGGCCACGTATTTTGTTCTATTCCCGCTAAGCGACATATCGTTTGATGAGTTTCTTTTAACAGACGTTCAGTCTCCGCGGCACGCGGTTTGGTAGTGTCGGGATAGATCGGAGCGCCGATGGTCACTTGGGTCAACGGCTCGTCTTTGGGACCGAACAAACGCCATATACCCGTCCGCGGACGATAAGTGATCGCACACGGCAGGATCGGCTTGTTGTATTTATACGCCATGGTGAACGCACCTTTCTGGAAAGGACGCAAGGGTTTATACCAATCCCAGCGTTTGGCTTCCGGGAAGATATGGAACCAATAGCCTTTCTTGTCATACGCATCGAAAGCGGCATTGAACGCTTTCATGGCGCTCAGACCACCGTCCGCCTCAGGAATAGGTATGCCACCCACACGGAGCAGGAAATACTGGTCCTTTGTACGGAAGTTAGGCGCAAACATCGGGATGCGGGTATGATAAGAAGCATGCACGGCATTGAGCACCGAAGCGGCGTCATGGCGGTAACAGTGGTTAGAGACCGTAATCGCACCGCGGCTCAGGTCATACTTACGCAGCCGCCAACGCATGATAAGCGAATTGCGAGACCAATGTTTGTCCCCTTCCATTTTCCACCGCAAACCGTATTTGATACGCAGTATCACTCCCAACACGCGCAGGATGAAGATATACGCCCAAAACTGACGATAGCGGTTCTTGAAACTCTCGTCGTAATACGGATAATTGGCATCCACTGCCGGAAAATCACGATCATACACAGGTTGATACAAGCCCACATACGGATTGTCTTCCGGAAAATCGGTTGTCACCGGCGGCACATATGTCCCTTCCGTGACCTTCAAATTCTCATAACGTTTATTCATTGTCTCTTAACTATAAACTCTAAACTTTCAAGTACTGCGCTCCCACAGCATTGGCAGAAGCGCCGTCTTTATCTTCCCGGTCGCCCACAAAGAGCGTGGTTTTAGGATCGGCTTCTAACATCTCCAGCAACCTTCTGGCGCAGGATTCGGAGGGTTTGAGTGCTCCCAATTCCGGCGCAGAAATAATCAAGTCAAAGGGCGAGGGGTCAATTCCCAATGCCTCTAATTTCTCAATCACCGCGCCGTAATCGGAATAGATCACCATCTGCAGACCGCGTTGACGGCATTCGGCTACGATTGCCATCACATCCTCCCGCGGTCGGTAGTACTTGCGGATAATACGCACCATAGCGGGCATATATATGTAATGATACCATTCCTCGGCGATCTTCGGTCCCCACCAATGGCCGCGCGCCATTTGGTAGAAGAAAGCCGCGAAGAACTCATCGGCGGAGGCGTACTGCACATAGTGCATGTTCTTACGCGCCAGGCGTTCCGCCATGAGCAACGGCAAGCACCACCACAGGCGTCGTACCATCTTCTGCGCGATGCCTGTTTTGTCATACAATGTGCCGTCCAAGTCAAAAATGACGGTCTTGCAAGAATCGGGTATCTTCATTTGTTCGTCCTTCATCGGAGTGTTTATTTGGCGTTGCGGGCAGCCCTTCTCTCTGCGCGTTTCTGTTCGCGTTCCGTACGGCGCGCCGCACGTGCTTTGCGACGCTCGTCTATCGTGTTCGCGCCCTCGATAACCGACTCGCTAAAGCGCTCGAAGCGGCTCTCCCAGCGTTGGAGCATGTTGAACTTGCTGCGCCTTTTCTCGTCCTGCATCAACAGGTTAAACTTGAACTGTCCGTCGCGGAAACCGTCTTTGAGGCACGCCGCTTTGAACCGCGCATAGGCGTTCGAGAGCAGGATATGCGTCTCCGGGTCATGCAGACGGAACGACTGACGTTTGGACTCGTATTCGATGTTGATATGTTGCAGCTTCTCGTCCACCACTTTCGTGAACGCCTCGGCTTGTTCCTGCGTCATTCCCTCATCCTCAAACTCGTAGTAGAAATGGTATTTCGAGCCCTCTACATCCGCAAAACCCACGAAGAACTTGGTCTTGACGCCGGTCTCTTCCTCGGCTTGGTGTACGGCGTCCATGAACTGCGGTTCGTACAGCTTCTCGCCGGTCATGGACACGATACCGTTCACTTTCGATACCATGTGTACCGTCGGCGTATTCTTGTAGAATCCGCCTACTTCCACCAGGTCGTTCATGTTATACCGGAACAGACCCGAATAGGTCGTCACGTACGCGCAATACCGTTTGCCTAACTCTAATTCGTCGATCTGGAGGAAATGTTTGATGGGGCTGTCCAACTCGCTCTCCTCCACGAACTCGTAGTAATGGAACTGCGGGAAAAGGACGGACTCGTTCGTATCGTCCAGTGAGAATCCGAATCGGCACTCGGTAGCGATATAACCCAGCTCCTGATAGAACGTCTTGTCCCAATTGAACTGGTCCATGTACTTATCCATATAGATCTTGGTATTGCCGCATTTCCACGTGCTGAGGTATTGCAACCAAGGCCAGAAATCTTTGGGGTACAAATGCCCGGTCTCGGCAAGAATCTTACGCAGCTCCGCTGCACGCTCGGGTTTGGGGGATATATACGCATCCAACTCCGAACGGATATCGTACGGGATATCGAAATCTTCGCAAATCGTACCTTTCTCAATGTCGGTTATCATCTCCTCGGTATTCTCGTTGAGTGCACGCAGCAACTCCAGGATTGTAGAAGGATTAGCTGTCGCCCAAAGGGTCACGTCTCTGTGCTGCAACGCCAGACGCATCAGCACGTAGTTACGCGCGCCGTAATCGGGAATGGACATCACCGAAGCCGGAGCGGTATAATGCTTCTTGATGATCGGCGGTATATCGCGTACCAGCACACCGCTCACAGATCCGAACAGTGTACCGTCCGGCGCATAGCCCTCGCACTCTTTGCCCACGGTCGTGAAGATATGTCCGCCAAAGATACGGCTCCGATGCTTCACGAAGTTCCACGTCCAGATATGGCTCATCTTGCCATACACATCCTTCAGGTACTTATGCGTCATGGGAATCCATTTGGGTTCGGACGTCGTACCCGATGTAGTGGCGTACATGTCCGGCTTGCCGGGGAACAGCACATTCTCCTCGCCGTGCTTATGGCGCTCCACATACGGACGCAAGGTCTCGAACGAATTGTTCACAGGCACGTACATGCGATATAAACGGAATAAGTCCTCCGCGCTTGTAGCGGACAGAATACGGTTGAAATGATGTTCTTTGCCATACACCGTGTCGCGAGAGATGGTTAAGATATCGCGCAGGGTCTTTTCCGCCGTATGGCGCGGCTTGCGGCTCCAGAAACGCAGACGGAGCGTCTGCATGCCGCCTACGATCATCAACATCAGGTTGATGAGCCATGGATAAGGCAGGGCTTTGCCCTCGTTATCCAGATATGGTTTCACTGATTTACTCATATAAAAAAACGCAATTTGGGTGCAAAATTACAAAAAATTTCGCATATATGCAAATATTTTAATTAAAAATTAAAAGAAATGCGCTTTTTCGCTTTTTATTTGCACATTTCATTTTTTTTTTGTACCTTTGCAGCCTAATTTGGATTTTTATGACTTTTACACATTTACATGTACACTCGCACTACTCCCTGTTGGACGGTTTGTCCAAAGTGGAAGATATAGTGGATAAATGTCTCTCGACCGGCATGAATGCCGTGGCGCTGACCGACCATGGCAACATGTACGGTATAAAAGACCTGCTGGACTACTGCAAAGGGGTGAACAAAGCGCGTAAAGCCGACGCCGAGGCAAAAGGCGAACCGTTTGTGCCGTTCAAGCCCATCGTGGGCTGCGAGACCTATTGCGCACGACGGGGAAGGCACTTGATGAAGGACGACAAAGCCGTGAACGGCGAAGGGAAAACCTACGTCATCGACCGCTCGGGTTGGCATCTGATCCTGCTGGCAAAGAACATGGAAGGTTATCATAACCTCTGCCGCATCGTGTCGCACGGCTATATGTCCGACGCTTTCTACCACACGCCACGTATCGACAAAGAGCTGCTGCAACAATGGCACGAAGGAGTCATCTGCTGTTCGGCATGCTTAGGCGGCGAGTTGCCGCAGAAGATTCTGGCTGCCATCGGTTCGCAACCCACATCGCTCAGTGTGGACGAAGCGATCGAGCAAGGAGTGTTCCGGGAAGCGGAAGAGACGGTACAATGGTTCAAAAACCTCTTTGGCGAGGATTATTACATTGAGTTGCAGCGCCATGAGACCCAGAAAGCCGGCGGCGACCAAGACGTCTATGAGCGTCAGAAACAAGTCAACCCCGTGCTCATCGCCTTAGCCCGCAAGTACGGTGTGAAGATCATCTGCACCAACGACTCGCACTTTGTGAACGAAGAGGACGCCGAGGCGCATGACCGGCTGATATGCCTCAGCACGAACCATTTCGTCAACGACGTGAACCGCATGCACTACACCAAGCAGGAGTGGCTCAAAACGCCCGAAGAGATGGCGGCTATCTTCCCCGATCTGCCGGAAGCATTGGAGAACACGCAGGAGATTGTTGATAAAGTGGAGATATACGACATCGACCACGGACCGATCATGCCTAAGTTCGACATCCCCGCTTCATTCGGCAAAGAGGAGGATTATCCCGACCGTCTGGCGTTCGAAAGCGCGTACTTGCGACATTTGACGATGCAGGGCGCGTTGGAGCGTTACGGTCAAGACAGACTCGACAACGACGAGGTGCTCAAAGAGCGGATCGAGTTCGAACTCAACACCATCATCTCCATGGGTTTCCCGGGCTATTTCCTGATCGTTATGGATTTTATACGTGCTGCGCGCGAGGAATTGGATGTCTCGGTCGGTCCCGGACGTGGTTCCGCTGCCGGATCCGTCGTGGCATACTGCCTGAAAATCACCGACCTCGACCCGCTCAAATACGATCTCCTGTTCGAGCGTTTCCTGAATCCCGACCGTATATCGCTGCCGGATATAGATACCGACTTCGAGGATTGCGGACGAGGTTTGGTGCTGGACTACGTGAGCCGCAAATACGGAGAGACGCATGTGGCGCATATCGTCACCTATGGCAAGATGGCAACCAAGTCCGCGCTGGCGGATGTGGGACGGGTGCAGCAAGTGCCTTTGTCACGCGTCAACGAACTCAAAGCCATGATCCCTGACCGCGATTTCCCCGATTCGGTGCTCAAAGGCTTGCCCGCAGGGGCCAAGAAACCCAAAGTGAACCTCCGCAACTGCTATAAATATATTGACGAACTCAAACGCGAATACGAGCAGGGCGATCCCAACACGCGCTCGATGCTCGAATATGCGGCGCGGTTGGAAGGCACAATCCGACAAGTGGGCGTACATGCCTGCGGCGTCATCATCGGTGCTGACGACCTGACGAACTTTGCACCCCTCAGTTCCGTGGAGGATAAAAACAGCAAGAAACGCGTCCTCGTTACCGAATACGACGGCCACGTGGTCGAATCAGTCGGCTTGATCAAGATGGACTTCCTCGGGCTCATTACCCTCACCATCATCAAAGAGTGTCTGCGGAACATCAAAAAAGCCCGCGGGGAAGACGTGGACATCGACCATATACCCATTGACGACGAACTGACCTACAAACTCTTCCAGGACGGCAGAACCGTTGCGGTCTTCCAATTCGAGTCCGCCGGCATGCAGAAATACCTGCGCGAACTCAAACCAACTGTCATCGGCGACCTCATCGCCATGAACGCACTCTACCGCCCGGGACCGATGGATTATATCCCGCAGTTCATCCGCCGGAAGCAGGGAACAGAGCCTGTGACGTACGATATTCCCGTCATGGAGAAATACCTCAAAGACACCTATGGTGTCACCGTCTATCAGGAGCAGGTCATGCTTCTCAGCCGCCTTTTGGCGAACTTCACCCGTGGCGAGAGCGACAAACTCCGTAAGGCGATGGGTAAGAAACAGATGGCGGTGCTGGCGTCCCTCAAAGACAAGTTCATGGACGGCGGTAAAGCCAACGGACATAACCCCGACACGCTGGATAAGATCTGGAAAGACTGGGAGAAATTCGCCTCGTACGCGTTCAATAAATCGCACGCGGCGTGCTACTCTTGGGTCGCGTACCAAACCGGCTACCTCAAAGCCCATTATCCCGCGGAGTTCATGGCGGCTAACCTCACCGTCCACAAGGACGATATCAAAGAGGTTTCCAAACTCATGGACGAATGTAAAGCCTTGGGACTCAGCGTTTTGGAGCCGGACGTGAACGAATCCGAACTGAACTTTACCGTCAACACCAAAGGCGCTATCCGCTTCGGTTTAGGCGGTATCAAAGGTGTCGGTGAAGGTGCTGCGGAAGCAATCATCAAAGAGCGAGAAAAGAACGGCAAATACACCGGGATCTTCGATTTCCTGGAGCGCGTCAACCTCCAATCATGCAACCGCAAGACCATCGAGAATCTGGCGCAAGCAGGCGCTTTTGAGTGCTTCGAAGATATCTACCGCGAGCAGTTCTTCGGCGTGGACGAATACGGCGATTCGGGACTTGACATGCTCATGAATTACGGCAACAAATGGCAGGCGGACAAGGAAAACAACGCCAATTCGCTCTTCGGAGACATGCTCGATACGGCGATTGAAGTGAAGCACCCCGTGCTGCCCAACGCCCCGAGATGGGACACCATCGAACGGCTCAACAAAGAGAAAGAGTTGATCGGTATTTACCTCTCGGCACACCCGCTGGATGAATACGAATACGAAGTGCGAGAACTGTGCAACCTCACCGCCGCGGATCTAACCCAGTTCGACAAATGGCGGCGACCGGACGCGCGTATCGAAGCGGAAAAGACACTCCGTGCCGCACAAGCCGAACAGGAGGAGAAAATCACCCTGCCCTCGGAGTTCATCGCCGCTCATAAGAACCAAGCCGCACTCATCGGAGGCGTCATCACCGAAGCTGAACAGCTCCGCAGCCAGAAAGGAAACCCGTACGGCAGGTACACCATTGAGGACTACACCGGCTCCTACCAGATCGTGCTCTTCGGAAACGCCTATAACCAATTCGCGCACCTCATGCTCAAAGACCTCTACGTCCTCGTCACGGGCGTCATTCAGCAGAAAGGTGCCGGCATGAAATGGTTCAAGGAAGGCAAGGACGAAGAAGCGGAGTTTGAGTTTGTGGTGCAGCGCGTGGACATGCTCAACGAGGTGCAGGACAACCGCACGGAGGGGCTGAACATACGTCTCATGCTGGATGCCGTCACGCCGGAAACCGTGGAAGAGTTAGCCGACATGGTGGACGCCAATCCCGGCAAAGCGCGTCTGCATGTGTCCGTTGTCAACCCCATGACACGACATCAGGTGGCGCTCACCAGCCGCAATCACGCTATCCGCGTCACGCCGAAGTTCTACAAATGGCTCGACCTCAAACGCGCGGAAGGACTCCTTGATTTCAAACCCGTCACCCGCGAATAACAAATTGTAAATTGTGCATTGTAAATTGTAAATTGTGAATTGTGAATTGAATTACAGCGAAGCGATTACATATCTCTATTCCTCGCGTCCACCGTTTCATATGGTGGGCAAGGATGCGTACAAACCCGGCTTGGAGAACACACTCCGGCTTATGGCGCATTTGGGCAATCCCCACGAACAACTGCGCGCTATCCACGTTGCCGGAACAAACGGCAAAGGTTCGACCTCGCATCTCATAGCCGCCGTGCTACAGGCACAGGGCTACAAAGTGGGACTCTTCACCAGCCCGCATCTCGTCTCACTCACCGAACGCATCCGCATCAACGGAACGCCGATCCCCGAAGACCAAGTGGCGGACTTCATCACCCGGCATCGTGCGTTCTTGGATGAGACGCAACCGTCATTCTTCGAGACCATGACCGCACTCGCGTTCGATTATTTCGTGCGGGAGCAAGTGGATTTCGCCGTGGTGGAAGTGGGACTCGGCGGACGGCTCGACAGCACCAACGTGCTCACTCCTATCCTCTCCGTCATCACCAATATCGGACTCGACCACACGGAGTTACTCGGCAACACCTTGCCTAAAATCGCGCGGGAGAAAGCCGGAATCATCAAACCCCACGTGCCATGCGTGATTGGTGAGACACATCCACAGACGATGAATATCTTCCTCGACAAAGCGCAGGAATGCCACATCTTAGGAGACGGGCTCGAGACCACCAACTGCCGTATCTGGTTCGCCGACCAATGCGGCTATTTGCGCCGTTGCCGCCTGCGCGAAGCACCGGAATGCGAACTCAAAGGCAACTACCAGGAGCACAACCTGCAAACGGTATTCGTTGCCCTGCAAGTACTGCGAAACCACGTGATTACGGGATCACAAGATCTCGGGATTTCGAAAACAGCCATCGCCTTCGGCTTTGCGCATGTATGCAGCCTGACAGGTCTCCGCGGCAGATGGGAAACGCTTTGCAACAAACCGCTCATTATCTGCGATACCGGGCATAACTCACACGGCATTCAGTACGTAGCAAAGCAACTCCGCGAACTGACCAATCCCCATGTCCGGATCGTCTTCGGCATGGTCAACGACAAGGATACGGAAACCGTCATGCGCCTGTTGCCGACCGGTGACAAATACCATTATATCTTCACCACCCCGAACACCCGGCGTGCCCGCACGGCGGAGGAGATGTTAGCGCTTTGGAACAAAGAAGGTATTGCCCTAAACGATCCCAAAGAAGCGATTGCATATGCCCTCGCGCATGCGTCCGAACAAGACGCCGTCTTCATCGGCGGCAGCAATTACCTCGTCGGCGAAGCCCTGCAAATTATCAACTGTTAATTATTATCAATTAATGAAGTATCACGTTCTGCATATTAAGACGGATTTTGCCGAAGAATGGCAAAAAGACCTCTTTGACCAAGCTCTATGCGACCTCGGTGTGGACACCATTGACGGCGAGGATTATTATATCCCTTCTCTCCTCTGGGAGCAAAACGAAACCGTCATCAAGGAACAATTTACAATTCACAATTTACAATTCTTAGCCCCAAAGGGCACGATTATTTGGCACAGCCAAATTTTCACAATTAGCGAAGTCCCCGACGAGAACTGGAATGCCGCGTGGGAAGCCGAGCACCCCGTGCAGGAACTGCCTTTGGGCGTCAGGATCATACCCCATTGCGCCTTCGGAGCCGGACACCACGAGACCACATCCATGATGATCAATGCTCTGATTGAGAAAAGCCAACAGTTAAAAGGGCTTAATGTCCTGGACAACGGATGCGGAACGGGCGTTTTGGGCATTTTTGCCAAGCGGTTAGGTGCGGAATACGTCCTTGCCATAGATGTTGATGACAAATCCGTCCTCAACACCCAAGAAAACGCAGTCCTCAACGGAGTTAAACTGGCTACCAAGCTTGGTAGCCTCAGTTCACAGCCTATAGAAGGGTTAGGCACTTTCCACCTCCTTCTCGCCAACATCCATCGCAACATCCTTTTGGAGCAGATGCCGCTCTATGCGCAGTTATTAGCTCCGGGCGGCGAATTATGGCTCTCCGGCTTCTACGACACCGACTGCCCTACTCTCCTCGCTGCCGCCGAAGCACATAACCTCCATCACCTTGCCACACGATCCAACGGCGATTGGCGGATGATGCAATTCTCCAAAGACCGATAACACAACCAGCCGAGATAGGTGGTGTATTTGAACGATGCGCCTTGTGCTTTCTTCTCCGCCTTGTACGCTTCTTGGTCTAAAATTTGGTTTTAGTTAATAATGTTAATTTACGAGACGGATACGAGAGAGATACGGGACGATAGCGAGAGCCAAATCCGACCTCTTTCCGCAATAATCGTGCGTCAGCTAAGAAATCCGATGCAAAGATACGATGAACATTTTACTTTTTCCAAATTTTTCTTCAAAAAAAATTCAAAAAAATGCATTTTTCTAAATTTCTGCACTATAAATTGCAGAATTGCACATCTGTGTGAGTTCATTTCTTATACCTGTTTCTGCCTAAAATTCCTCCATTCCTGCAAATAAATTTGCACATGTCAAAAAAAAGTTGTATCTTTGCACGCACTTTTGTAAAACATAGTTCTACAAAAGCTTATTGATATAGATTTTTGTAGTTTGCAGCCAACACTTTATGAAACAATAGCATTATGGCAGATATAAAAGTCATTACATTATCTCAAGCCGTTGAGACCATCAAAACGGCTATCCTGCAAAGCCAAGCACGTGCAGCAAGGAATGTTAGTGCCAACCAGTTAGCACTCTATTTCTCTGTTGGCGGGTATATATCGCTCAATACACGTCAGCAACAATGGGGAAGCGGGGCGATTGAAACGATAAGTGAGAGGTTGCAAAAAGAATTACCGGGTCTGCAGGGATTTAGTCCTACGAGCATCAAAAACATGCGTCAGTTCTATGAGACATGGTGTCCAAACGTATTTCGCCAGCCATTGGCGGGGG
>CAMNCW010000055.1 GCA_946534715.1 uncultured Bacteroidales bacterium
TGCTGATAAAGAAACAACACTGGGATATTTATTATTCCCGGAAACGCTGCTACTTCCTGTTATGAATTCTCTATTGTCAACTTGGAATATAACATTTTCGGTAACGTGCAGACGTTCTTTTACCAACAAACAAAGTAAGTGAAGGGAAGGAGTAGTATATGCTTCAATTGGAAGATTGTAGCAACATTCATTGTAATAAATGTACTCTTGATTCTCTAACTCCAAGTCAATTTGATGGGTACTATTGGGCTGCACAAAATCCCATAATTGGTCTTGCAGTTTTTTTCTTTGAGGAATAATTGGATTTAATTTCATATATCTTCGCAATTTTAGTTATTAACTTTCGTTGGCAAAGGTATATGTTTTTTCGCGGAAAACAGAATATTTTCCGTTAAAAATTGTTAAAAGTTAAGGAGAAGATATTAATAATAAAAAAAAGAGGACTTAGTCCTCTTAATCTTCTATTTTATATGTTCTAGTTCTATCCTTTTTTATAGCGTGAAGCTTAAAATCAAAAGTATCATCTTTCATCGTGATTTTATCACCGAGATTAAGATCATCTCTTAGAAAACGATATTTTTTATTCCAATATTCATCTTTAAGTGTAGTAGATTTAGATTGATTTATACCTTTTCGTTTGCCGATACATTTCGTTGGGCGAGACATATGATTACAACAATGTACGACTTGAATGCCTGTATGGCTTTTTGCTGTATTGAGGACTTCATTGACACACGTAAGAGGTCCGCCGATACGTATTGTTTCTCCATCCTTTACTCTTTCAAGTGCGCGAATGAGGATGCCTCCGAAACGCCCTTCCTCTAAAGAACTTTTGAAGCAAATATCCATTCCACTTAAATGAAAGAAGAGTTCTCCTGCCTCCTTATTGTCTCGCGGATAAACATGAATATCTGCGTGATTCTCTTTGTCGTAAATATAGAACTCTATTTCAATGGGATGGTATTTATAATTCCCATTGTCAATATAAATTTTGTTCATAATTTCGTTGGCTAGTGATTTGAAATCATACTCGCCAGAAGAATTCTTTGGATTCTCTTTAAGTATCTTAGAAATACTAAGATCTTCCAATGATTTAATTTGTGTTTCCATATTATTTCTTTACGCCTTCAAAATGTTCTACTATTTTGATTTTGATGTCTTCGAAGTTGTCAACTATTTTGACTTTGACGTCCTCGAAGTGCTCCACGATTTTGACCTTGCCGCAGGAGTCCTCAAAGGCATCCACGATTTTGATGTCCACGTCCTCAAAAGAATCAACTATCTTGACCTTGATATCCTCAAAAAAATCTACAATCTTTACTTTACCATAAAGTTTGTAGGTCTTGCCATCTTTCGTGATGGTGCAACTTTCCTTGTCTATCTTGGCTTCACCTGCAAACACTGAAATAACTGTAGTAATAGTTAAAAGGGCAATTAAAATTTTTTTCATACTTAAATAATTTCGATATATGCAAATTTTTGTGGGATGGAAAAGTAAAGAAAATGGAATTCAATATTTGATTTTGAAATAGTCCAAGAGGGCTTTATAGTTGTCTTGCGCGGTGAGGCAGGTATCACGGAGATAGCCGTTGTTGGTGCCCCAGTTCTGAAGACCGCGATAATAGAAAAGACGTAATTCTTCGGTGATGATAAACGGCACTTGCGTGTTTTGCAGGCATTGCCAGAAAAGCAGCAAGCGGCCGACACGACCATTCCCATCCTGAAAAGGATGGATACGTTCGAAACGCACATGGAAATCCAAGATGTCATCAAACGTCACTTGTTTGAGCGCATAATAATCCGCAAGCAGAGCTTTCATGTGGCGGTGAACGTCTTTGGGCGCAACCGTTTCCTGTTCGCCCACTTCATTGGCAAGGCGTTTATAATCACCGACAGCGAACCAATCCTTGCGGCTATCTGAAGTGTTGGTCTTGAGGATTGCGTGCAGCTGCTTGATATGCGCTTCGGTCAACTTGTCCGTTGCATGGTCAATGACATAATCGATACAGCGGAAGTGGTTCACCGTTTCCATGATATCATCAACGGAAGTGTTCTCGGTCGTGATTCCAAGCGTGTTGGTCTCAAAGATATACCGCGTCTGTTCCTTGGTCAGTTTGCTGCCTTCTATATGGTTGGAGTTGTACGTCAAATCAATCTGCGTACGATGGTAGATACCGCCCTTTAGTTTGGATGCCTTCTCTTCGCGCAGACGAGTTAAGAGCGGAGAGAGTTTCTTCTTTCCTTTTTGGGGCAGTTCCGCGTTTGCGGGAATGTTCCATGTTTTGCCCGTTAAAAAAGCGCCCTCAATCTTCCCAGCAGCACAATAATTACGTGCAGTTCGTTCACTAATGCCGTACTTTTCGGCAAACTGTATGACAGATATATATTCCATTACCAGCAAGTTTTATTATGAAATTCGGTGCAAAGGTACAAAAATTTTCCGATACCGGCAAATTTTAGGGCAAAATAATGCGTTTTTATGCATTTTTTGCCGGAAGAGGCAGAATTAGGCAGAGATAAATACATTGTTTTGCGAGTGCAAAGTTACAAAAAAATCCCATATGTGCAAGGGGATGTGGGATTTTTTTGCTTTAGAAGGAAGATTACTGCGCTTTTGCTTCCTCAACTAATCGTTTGCCGAGGTCGTGCGCGTGCTGCAGATCCACTGGAAAATGCTCGTCGCGGTAGCGGCGTTTGTCTTCCTCGGAGAAGTACGTAAAGGCATAGTGGTCTATTGTCATCTTTTATCAGAAGTTTTACGCTTGGCTGTTATTTTCAGGGTTGATGTATTGCATGTACTCGTCATAGGGGATGTGCGTGCCGCCCATAGATTTGAGGTGAGACGTTTCGAACTGACAATCAATGATGCCCCCCACTCTACCGACCATGAACGCGAGATAGATGAGTGCCATTTTGGAGGCACTTGGCGCCAGGGAGAACATGCTCTCGCCGAAGAAATTACGTCCTATGGTCACGCCGTACAAACCGCCGACGAGTTCGTCCTCCTGCCAGACTTCGACACTCATGGCGAAGTTCATTTCATGCAGTTTCTTGTACGCCGGGATCATCCGTCCGCCAAGCCATGCGCCCACTTCCTGATCACGCCCTTGCGCCTTGCCGCAATTCTCGATAACTTGGTCAAACGCCTTGTTGAACGTGACGTGATACTTGTCCTTATTCATGAGCGTGCGCATGGAATGACTGATGTGGATGTCTTTAGGAAAGATGACGAATCGGTCTTGCGGGCAATGCCATAAAATCTGATCGCTCCGGTAGTCAAACCACGGGAAGATACCATGGCTGTACGCCAAGAGTAGCCATTCGGGCGTGAGATCGCCACCAACGGCAAAGAGCCCGCTTTTGTTCGCCAAATGCGGATCAGGAAAACCAATAATATCGTCGTCCAGCCGGAATACCATTTATTTCAAGATTAGTTCTCCGTCTTTTATGTCCACGCGCACTTTGCCACCGTTTTGCAGTTTGCCGAAAAGGATCTCTTTCATGAGCATCGAACTGAGATACTTGCGGATGACGCGATCCATTTCCCGTGCGCCGTATTTCTCGGAATAGCCTTTTCGGATGAGGAAATCGCGCGCTTCATCGGACAGTTTGAGGGAGACTTTTTGGGCTTGGAGACGCTCTTGGAGGATACCGAATTTTTTATCGAACACTTGCGCCGCCATGTCACGCGACATGTCGTTGAAGACCACCATGCCGGACAGGCGGTTGATGAACTCCGGTTTGAAAGTCTTCTTGACGGTTTCAAGCATCGCATCGCCACGAGTTTTGGTGTTGCTGAAACCGACCGTTCCCATGGATGCGAACTGCGCGCCGGCGTTGCTGGTCATGATCAGAATGACGTTCTTGAAATCCGCTTTGTTGCCTTTGTTGTCGGTCAGCCGTGCGTAGTCCATTACTTGGAGCAGGATGTTGTAGATGTCTTGGTGTGCTTTCTCAATCTCGTCGAGCAAGAGCACGCAGTTGGGCGACTTACGGATTGCATCGGTCAGCAAACCGCCGTCGTCATAACCGACATAGCCCGCCGGCGAACCGATGAGTTTGGCAACGGCATGTTTCTCCGTGTATTCGGACATGTCGAAGCGCACTAACTCCACGCCGAGTTCGGAGGAAAGGACTTTGCATAATTCGGTTTTTCCGACGCCAGTCGGTCCAACAAAGAGCAAACTGGCAAGCGGTTTGTCAGGTTCGTTGAGTCCGGCTTTCGCCATCTGCACGGCTTCTACGATTTGCTTTACCGCTTCGTCCTGTCCGAATAACCGGGCGGTAATATGCTCGTACAGGGTGGCTAACTGTTTGTTCTCGCCATATGAAGCGGCAAATATATCGTCGGAGATCTTGCAGATCTTTTTGACCGTTGCTTCGATGAGCGCCTTGTCCACCACTTGTATTTTCTTGCGCAAGGGATGCAACTCGCGGTATGCTCCGGCTTCATCGATGAGGTCTATCGCTTTGTCGGGCAGGAAACGGTCGGCTATGTATTTGGCACTCAGTTCCACGGCATACGTCATCATTCCTTCGGCGTATTGTACATGGTGGAACTGCTCGTACCGAGATTGTAGTCCTTCGAGGATCTTAACGGCTTCCTCTTGCGAGGGTTCCGGCACATCGATCTTCTGAAACCGCCGGACTATGCCTTGCGATTTCTGCATGTACTTGTTGTACTCTTTGTAGGTCGTTGCGCCGATGAAACGGATCTCTCCGGCTTCGAGATAGGGTTTGAGGATGTTCGAGCCGTCCAGACTGTCGTCTCCCGAAGCACCGGAGCCGATGAGCGTGTGAATCTCGTCGATATAGACGATGGCATTCTTCAGCTTTGAGACACCTTTCATGACGCGTTTGATACGGTCCTCGAATTCGCCGCGATACTGCGTTCCGGCAATCATCGTACCCATATCCATCTGGTAGATTTTGGCACCTTTGAGACGTTCGGGCACGTTGCCTTCTTCTATCCGTTGCGCCAAGCCGTAGATGAGTGCGGTCTTGCCGACCCCGGGTTCGCCCACATGCAGCGGGTTGTTTTTATCGCGGCGGCATAGCACTTGGATTGTCCGATCCAGCTCAGCTTCGCGCCCGATCAGCGGGTTATGGTTCGCCAAGAGGTCATTGACGCAAACCACTAATTCCGTCCATTTCTGCTTGCGCTCAAAGCCAAAGAGCGAATCGTATTCATCGCGCTCGTCCTCTGTCTCGTCCAATTCCGGATGACGGTCGGGCAAGGCGCGTCCTTCATAGGCATCGATGATCGAACGCAGCAGTTCAGTCTCGTTTTCCGTGAACCGGCTACGCAGGATATAGTTCGCCAGCGACTCCTCCAACTGCAACATCGCGTGCAGCACATGTGTCGCGTCAATCTCCTCTTTGCCGGCATTCACAGCATTGCTCTCCGCGATGGTCATCATCTGCACGTATTGCATAGACGGCAGGATCTCGTATTCGCCCACTTCTTCCGGAACAGAGTTATACTGCATATCGCCGTAGATGGGCTCTTTAAGTTCCTTCTGGTAGTCCACATGGTAACTGTCGCACAACGCCATGAACTCGTTATTTCGGCAGCATATACCGACGAGTAGCAGTTCCGGTGTCAGGAACTCCACACGGCTGGTAACCGCGAATGACTCCGCGAAATGAAGGGCTTCTGTTAATCGTTTGCTATTTTCCATATTGTCGGGGAGTTAAAAAGGTAAATCCTCCGGCTCGAACGGAGCAATCGTCAGCCGCAACGGAAATCCTTCGTCTTTCGCCAGTTGCATGGCTTTGGTCACTTTGCTCACGGCGATGTCGTACGGGTAAACACCCACATTCGCCGATCCGGCCTTATGCACGTCCAACATGATCTGCGTAGCCGCTTCGGGCGATTTGAAGAAAACGACCCGCAGCACATGTACCACAAAATCCATGGTGGTCACGTCGTCGTTGTGCATGATCACATTGTATCGTTTTGGTTTTTCGAGACGCGTCTTGGTCTGTCTATCCAATTGAAATCTATTTTGTGCCATAGTTTCTGATTTTTATTACACAAATTGCGTGCAAAGGTACAACTTTTTTTCGATATATGCAAGAGCACTTTGCATTTTTATGGTATTTTACAGTAGTATATACGACCGGCATGGCATGCCGGGCAATGGACGAAAAAGAGGATATAGAAACAAAGAAAGAGAGTGTGCCAATACGTATTGACACACCCTCATGGTAAATCGGTCAGTTGTTATTTGACCTCTTCCCAATCAATGTCGGTTACTTCACGAAGACGGTCATGCAGTTTGACGAAACGCTTCTCCACTTTGTTGACAACCGCCACTTTGACCCAGTTTCCGATACCATCGAGGATGATACCAAGTCCTACAATCCAAGCGATCGTCTCAGCGCTGACGTTCGGGTTCACGAGACAGTACACGCCGAAGCATGCCGCCAGTACACCAAAGCAACAAACGATCCACCAACGGCGGAAACCGACGCGCTTGAAATCAAACGAGCTGATTGCAAGATTGATGCCCTCAAACATGAGCCAGAAAGCAAAGATGAACGGCAGCGCCACCATCAATGGAGCCGGATGGAAGACCATGATAGCACCGAGGATGATTTGCAGCAAAGCAGAGAGGAACATCAGTCCGCTCATGGGGATAAATCCTCGTGTCGCCGACCATGCCGCCATCTCTGTGCAACCGCCGAGGAAGAACATAAGGCCAAATACCCAAGCGAGGCTTAACAATGTGGATCCCGGGTAGAGAATACACATTACGCCGAGTGCTACGAGTGCTACACCCGCAAGACACATCCAGATTTTAGTACTGGTTTTCATAATTGTTGATTTTTTGTGTTAAAAAATTAGTTGAAGAATTCATACATTCAATATAATAATCCGACAATCCAGTTGACAAAGCGTTTGGGCAACAGCCGGTCGAGGAAGCAGAATAGTTTATACTGCGCGCCACCGATGTATTGGGGAGCAGGACACGAGCTGGTAGCAATGGAATACAAGCACTTAGCCATCTGAAGAGGGCTCATTCCTCCCTGTTCATCTTTTTCCATCGCCGCAACCGCCTTGTGGATATTGCCATAGGCATTGCTGCCCTCTTCGGATTTCTTTCGCGCGGCGGTGAAGCCGGTAGCCACATCTCCCGGCATGAGGACGCTGACATGAATGCCAAACGCCCGCACTTCGTTCTGCAACGCCAGAGCCAAAGCGTTAATAGCCGCCTTGGAGGCACTATAGAAACTCTGGTAAGGAATACTGAGAATCGCCGCAACGCTGCTGGTGAAGATGATGCGTCCGGCTTTGCGTTCCCGCATATACGGCAGCACGGCTTGCACGCTGTTGAGTGCGCCGAAGAAATTGACTTCCATCTGGCGATGTGCGTCTTCCGAAGTGGTGAACTCGATTGCTCCGCTGATGCCGTAGCCGGCATTGGAGATGAAGACATCTATCTGCCCCGCCTGATCGATCACTTGCCGGACAGCCGCCTTGGTCTCTTCGGGCTTGGTGACGTCGCATGGGATATGCGTGATCGCTTCGGTGGACTTACCGCTGCGCGACAATTCATACACTCTCCAGCCTTTTTGGGCGAATAGTTCCGCTGAAGCCTTTCCGATGCCGGACGAACCACCTGTTATAACTAAAGTTTTCATATTGACGATTTATTTACGGATTGAGCGGTGTGAGAGGATATACTAAATTCACAATGAATATATTAGCCGCCAGAATAATGATGTTCATAATCAGACCTATTCGAAGGAAATCGCTGAACCGGTAACCGCCCGGGCCATAGACCAACATGTGCGTCGGAGAGCCTATCGGCGTAGCAAAACTGCTGCTGACGGCAATCATCAAAGCAATCAGGAAGGGGTAAGGCTCATAGCCGAGTTTCTCCGCGGCTTCGTACATAATCGGGAAGAACATAGCGCCCGCCGCCGTGTTGGAGATAAACTCCGTGATAAACGTACCGACAAAACAGATGGCAGTCATTACCACAATCGGGTTCGTGCCGCACACATCCAAAATACCGGTTGCAAACCGCTCGGCTATGCCTGTTTTCTGAATAGCCAGACCCAATACCGCACTTCCGGCAAAGACCATCAGAATATCCCAATTGACAGACCGCATCGCCTGTTCAGGTGTGCAGCAACGAAAGATGAGCATCGCAAAGACCGCAAGTATAGCGCTCTGCAAAAGCGGCAACACTCCGAGTGCTGAAAGCGCCACCATCGCCAGCATAATAAACGTGGAGATAAACGTACGTTTGCTGATATTCGGTATTTCTTCCGATTCAAAGAAATGCAGATCAGAATTCATCCGACTGGTGTCGGTTTTCAGTTCGTTGCACGACAAGAGCAAGGTGTCTCCTGCTTCCAAAATCACGTCTCTTGGCGACTCCTCTATACGGCTGCCCCGGCGACTGACTGCTACCAGGATAACCTTGTGCTCTTTCTCATATCCGTTCTCGCCCATGGTAGTACCGATCAGAGAACTGCCGAATGTGATATAGGCTGTTTGCAAGCGGCGTTTTTTCCAATTCTCATCTTTGTAATGAAATACGTGGTAAGGCGCATTGACTAAGCCATGAGAGCGCTTCAGTTCCAACAGTTCGTCTATCTGACCGGCATAAACAAGCCTATCACCTCCCATGAGCGGTTCGTCATCGGAAACCGGCGAAAGCACTTTTTCGCCGTCGAAACGGCATAACTCAATCAAACTGCCCCCGGGAACATCATTGAGTTTCAGTTCGCCGATGGCCATACCGATATTCGGGTTATCCGAAGGAACCAGCATCTCCACTGTGTAGTCTCCTGTCGATTCGAAGGCCTCTTCCGGTGCTTTGCGATTAGGCAACAAACGACGCATGGCGATAATAGACATAATGCCGACAGCCAAACAAAAGAGACCGGGAATAGTGGTAGCTAAAATATTCATCGCTTCGCCTGTTTTCTCTTCGTATAAACCGCTGACAATCAGGTTCGGCGGCGTACCGATCAGCGTACAAACACCTCCCATGCCGGAAGCGTAACTGAGCGGAATAAGGAGTTTGGAAGGCGAGATACCGAGTTTCTTCGACCACATCTTCACGATGTTCACAAAGAGCGCCACGACGGTCGTATTACTCAGAAAAGAGCTCAGCGCAGCTACAGGTAACATCAGACGCAAGATGGCTTTGGAGAACGAATCGGGTATGCCGAGCAGGTTTTTCACGATCCATTGCAACACGCCGGTATGCGTCAGACCGGCGATGACTACAAACAGCACTCCGACCACTGCCACCGAAGAAGAACTGAAACCCGAAAGGGCCTCTTTGGTATCCAACACCCCGGTGACAAAAAGGACACCTATTGCCCCCAGGAACACGAGGTCCGAGCGCAATTTGGTAAACAGAAGGATAGAGAACATCACCAAAATGGTAATGATCGTAATCCACGCATTCAAGTTAAATCCTAAAAATTGAAATGCTTCCATTATTCATCAAAACGATTTAGCCAAACGGGTTATGTCGCGTGGGTTGATTGCGAACTGCGCATAGCCGTCACGCGTACAAGCGAGCATCGAAAGGGCTACTTCGGTCATGTTGTTCGCCAAACCGCACAGGCGCATCAGAGGATAGAACACAAAGAACGCATACTGCATCTTTTGCATTCTGACCTGCCCTTTCGCCCAACGCATCAAAGCCGGACGATAGGCAAAAGCGTACTTGAAACCGAGCGTCGTGATATAGTTCTCGGTTGCGCCTTTGATGGGCATCCACCACTGTTTGCCGTTGGGGTCTGTGCCTGCGCCGGAAAGGTAGATATAGGTCATCTTCCCCTTATCGGGCATGATATCCGCGAAATGCACAGGTATGTCATAGGAGATGCGGCGATAGACGTCTTCGGAAGTTCCGATAGACGAGATGCCGGCGATGAAATAGACCGCGTCATAGCCCTCGAAATGCGGATCTCCGGCTTCCAACGCCATCATGTTCGGCACGAGATATTCCTCCAGTTTGGCTTTTTCTTCGGCGGTCAGCGAATCGTATCGGTTGATAGACACGGAGCGCCTTCCTACAGAGAGCACTTTCTCCACCTGGGGCGTGCGCAACAGTTCCAGCATCACTCCTTCGCCCACATAGCCTGTTGCTCCGGTTAAAATAATTTTCATATCGTTTGTTATTTTTTTGCAGGTAACAAATATACTTTGACAGCCGGCGTTTGGAGCCGGATAGAGAGCCACTGCTCCATGCGCGCAAGGTCCGGCTCCTGGATAGAAGGATTTTTGCGCGTGGGTGCTTGCGCGGAAACAAGCAGGTACACCGTGCTGTCCGCTTGCGCTAAGACTACATTCTCCACCGCCGGCCACTGGGCTTGTATCTCCTTCGCAATTTGCCCGAACGGCAGAGTTCGCGCTTCATAATTCGCCAATTGAGCCGCGAGCGAACGGATCGAATCGTCGCGTTGACGCAGTTGCGCCTCCGTGGAAGCGAGCCAATCGCGCATGATCTCCGTCTCATTGAGGCGGCGCACTTCAATTGTGGCATCCTCCACAAAGAGCAGTTGCGAGTGCGAGATGCCTTTTTTCTCCGCTTCGGCATACAGGTACGCACGAGATTCTGTAGTCAGTTGTTCACCTGCCAGACGAAGCGTGAGGGTATAAGGCTTGGTAGTCATGTCCGTCGAATAATCGAAGATATACGTGCCGCCGATAGACTTGTTCTCTTTTACAAAATGGCGTGCTTCATTCGCAAAACGGTTCTCCAAAACAATGTTGTACGCGCTGAAACAGCTGGGAACCAAGACCACTAAAATAAGCAAACCGTACGAGATAATCGTCCGGTATGATTTAACATACACTTTCGCCGGAAAAGGCAGGAATTTAACCGCCAGATAGGTAGCCAGCGCAATGAACGTACAGTTGATGAAGAAAAGGTAAAGCGCGCCTCCTGCGTACTCCCAGTTCCATTGGGCGATACCGTAGCCCACCGTACAGAGCGGCGGCATAAGAGCAGTAGCAATCGCCACACCGGACATCACCGTTCCTTTATCCTTGCGCGAGAGCTCCAAGATACCGGCTATACCGCCGAAGAAAGCAATCAGCACATCGTAAATGGAAGGGTTCGTTCGCGCCAGAAGTTCGGTGGGGTTATCGGTCTCCAGAGGGGTCACGAGAAAATAGAGCGTGGACGCCAAAAGACTGATAACAAACATGATACCGAGGTTCTTGAGCGAATGCAACAGCAAGTCGGTATCGTTTGTACCGAGGCCCATGCCGAAACCGATGATCGGGCTCATAAGCGGCGAAATCAACATCGCGCCGATGATCACAGGAATAGAGTTAACGTTCAAACCCACAGAAGCAATGATAATCGCCACGAACAGAATGTAGATATTCGGTCCGCGGAACGGGATATTATTGCGGATATTCACGTCCGCCGCCTGCACGTCAATATAATCCGCCAGACTGAGTTGCCTGCGCAGAAAAGTCAAAACGCTATTTTTGATGTCGGAGAAATTCATACCTTATTTATAAGAAACGGTTTCGCTCAACGGCTTGCGGTCAAAATGGTGGTCAGACGGTTTAGCGCCCTCGGCAGGATAGCCGCAAGGCATGAGGAAGGACGGTTTATGGTTAGCCGGCAGTTCAAATGCAGCTGCTACCTCTGTCGGGTCGAACCACTTCACCCAGCACGTACCGAGACCTAATTCCGTAGCCTCCATCATCATATGCGTACCCACGATCGAGCAGTCCATGTTTCCCGAACTCTCGCCATCTTTGGTCCAAGCCAGATCGGTATCGTAGCAAACGAGGAAAACAATCGGCGAATGGTAAGCACAACGGGTGAGCTCATTTATCTTCACAATCGCCTCCGGACTTTGCAACACATAAATGTGTTGTGGCTGCACGTTCTTTGCCGTCGGAGCAAGACGTCCGGCTTCGAGGATTGAATCGATTTTAGCCTGCTCTACCGGCTGTTGGGAGTACTCACGAACCGCAAAACGGGCACGCGCCAAATCCATAAACGTGTTCGACTTCTGGTCATTCTTTGGAGCACAGGCAGCGAACATAGCCGCTACACATGCAAAAAGGAAAATCTTTTTCATTGTTGTCATTATTTAAGTAGTATTTATTTCAGGATTTAACTAACTTGGGCATTCATAATTCAAATACACATAATATCCGATTGCAAAAATACAAAAAATTTTTGACATACGCAAATAATTTCAAAAAAAATACGCGCACGCTTGCGTATGTCAAAAAAAAGTTGTAACTTTGCACGCTAATTTTGTGAAATCGTAAATCGTAAATCGTTAAATCATAAATAAATTATGGATAGTAAGTACAATCCTACAGACATCGAAGCCCGCTGGTATCAGTATTGGCTTGACAACAAACTCTTTCACAGCGAGCCGGACGGCCGCGATCCTTTCACCATCGTTATTCCGCCGCCTAATGTGACCGGCGTGCTGCACATGGGACACGTTCTCAACGAGACGATTCAGGACATTTTGGTACGCCGTGCGCGCTTGGAAGGCAAGAACGCTTGCTGGGTGCCGGGAACAGACCATGCGTCTATCGCTACCGAAGCAAAAGTGATCAAACGTCTTAAAGAGCAAGGCATCAATAAATCCGACCTCACCCGCGAGGAGTTCCTCAAACATGCGTGGGCTTGGACGGACGAGCACGGAGGCATCATCTTGAAGCAGCTCCGCAAACTCGGCTGCTCCTGCGACTGGGACCGCACGTCTTTCACGATGGACGAGACCCGTTCGAAGGCGGTTATCAAAGTATTCTGCGATCTGTACAACAAAGGTCTCATCTACCGCGGTCTGCGTATGGTCAATTGGGATCCCGAGCGTCAGACTGCCCTTTCCGACGAGGAGGTGATCTACCACGACGAACATAACAAGTTCTATTATCTGCGCTACGAAGTAGCCGAAGAGCCGGGCAAATACGCCATCGTGGCTACTACCCGTCCGGAGACCATCTTCGGCGATATAGCGGTCTGCATTAACCCCAAAGAGGAGAAGAACCAGTGGCTCAAAGGCAAGCACGTGATCGTGCCGGGTGTCGGTCGTGTCATTCCGATCATCGAAGACCGTTACGTGGAGATCGGTTTCGGAACGGGCTGCCTCAAAGTGACCCCGGCGCACGACGTCAACGACTACGCCCTTGGTCAGAAATATAATTTGAAAACCATTGACATCTTCACGCCGGACGCTCATCTGAACATGGACACGGTGGAGGAAGAGTTGCAACCGAACGTACGCAAATACCACGGCATGGACCGTTTCGACTGCCGCAAACAGATCATCGAGGATCTCAAAGCCCTTAACCTCGTGGAGAAAATCGAGGACTACGACAACAAGGTCGGCTACTCCGAGCGTACCAACGTGCCTATCGAGCCGCGTTTGAGCCTCCAGTGGTTCGTCAAGATGCAGCATTTCGCAGACATCGCACTTCCGCCAGTAATGAACGACGACATCGTTTTCTATCCTGCGAAATACAAAAACACATACCGCAACTGGCTCGAGAACATCAAAGACTGGTGTATCTCCCGCCAACTCTGGTGGGGACACCGCATCCCGGCATACTACGACGCCGACCTGCTTGCGCAAACCGGTCTGGAGAACTACCCGGACGACAAGATCATTGTATCGGAGACCAAACCGGAAGGTAACTACGTCCAAGACGAAGGCGCCCTCGATACATGGTTCAGCTCCTGGCTCTGGCCGATTTCCCTTTTCGACGGTATTGAGCATCCGGACAACAAAGAGATCAACTATTACTACCCCACCGCAGACCTCGTAACAGGACCGGACATCATCTTCTTCTGGGTAGCACGTATGATCATGGCGGGCTATGAATACCAAGGCAAGATGCCGTTCAAGCACGTCTATTTCACAGGTATCGTGCGTGACAAACTCGGTCGTAAGATGTCCAAATCTCTCGGCAACAGTCCTGACCCATTAGACCTCATCGAACGTTTCGGCGCCGACGGTGTGCGTATGGGTATTCTCCTTTCTGCGCCTGCAGGAAACGACATCCTCTATGATGATTCCCTCTGCGAGCAGGGACGTAACTTCTGCAATAAGATCTGGAACTGTTTCCGTATGGTCAAAGGTCTCGAGATAGCGGACATCCCACAGCCCGAGACCTCCAAGTTTGCCATCGAGTGGTTCGATGCGCAACTGAACAAGACTTCCGCAGAAATAGCAGATCTCTTCTCCAAATACCGTCTTTCTGAGGCGCTTATGGAGATCTACAAACTCTACTGCGACGAGTTCAGCGGCTGGTACCTCGAAATGATCAAACCCGCATACCAGCAACCTATCGACCGCGCAACGTACGAAGCCACCCTCGCCTTCTTCGACCGTTTGCTCGTACTACTCCACCCCTTCATGCCGTTCATCACCGAGGAACTCTGGCAAAACCTCTATGAACGCAAAGAAGGAGAAAGCATCATGACGCAACCCCTCACCAACTCTCCCCACAAGGGAGAGGGTGAAGAAATCCTTGGCGATATTGAGACCCTCAAGGAGATTGTCTCCAGCGTACGTAATGTGCGTGCATCGAAGAACATCCCGCAGAAAGAGCGACTGACGCTCTATTTCGAAGGCGCAGATACCTACGAGTACGCATCGCTTCTTGAAAAATTGGCAAACGTAGAGCCTTCCCTCCTCCCTTGTGCGGGTGAAGAGCACTGCTCGATCGGACAGCCAGTGGCTGCCCGTAGAACCATTCGAGGTGGGGTTTCGTCCTCCTCCAAGTTCATCGTTGGCACGATCGAATATGCTATCCCGATGGATGCGTTCATCAACGTAGAGGAAGAGCTCAAGAAACTCGAAGCCGATCTCGCTCACCAGCAAGGTTTCCTCAAAGGCGTCATGGCAAAACTGAGTAACGAGCGTTTCGTCCAGAATGCCAAACCGGAGATTGTGGCTCTTGAGCAGAAGAAAAAGTCCGATGCCGAATCCCGCATCGCCTCCATCGAAGAAGCCATCAAAGCCCTCAAGAGCAAGTAATGGCTACATATCGCTCATCAAAAAACGATTGCCTTTCGTGGCAATCGTTTTTGTTTGATTACTTGCGGGATTTTTTGGATTTGTGAGATTCGAGGAGCTGCTCGCGGACAAGCTTGAAGAAACGGTTAGAGGAAGAAAGATGATCGCCATACTCGCCGAAATCCCATGTGATATACGGATTATCGGCATAGCGGCGATGAAGATTCTCCGCACAACGGAAAGTGACCACATTGTCATTCGTGGAATGAAAAACCAACATCGGTGTACGCGGCTCCCATGTGGGGATCACTATATCCTCTGCCATATTGATCAGCAAAGAGTCCGGTATATTGTCTGCAAGTGTATCCAATGGGTAATGAACGAGGCTGGAACGCAAGAAACCCTGATAGAGGCGATGAGTTTCCGGATCGTTCTTATCCATGCCCTGCGGGGTCAGCCAATGAGAGAGTTCGAAATTGATGGTCTGAATAAAGAGTTCACCAAAAGTTTTCTCTTTTTTCACCATCTCTTGCTCATATATTTGCTGCATTTCCGGCGTGAAGAAATGTTCTTCGTACAAATTGAGGGCATAAGCCGCATCCGTTCCCTTGATCAACAGAGGGATCGTTACCGGCATGAGGATTCGGTTGTTCTGAACACCCTCGTCATACGTAGCAGCCACGTCGTGCGGACCGCTACCGGCGAAACATTTCTTGACGTGGATACGATCGGCATAACGTTCTTCGATTGTTTTGAGGATCCAAACAGCCGCTGCTCCTCCTTGCGAAAAACCGACGATATAGATACTGTCTTTCGGAATACGGAGTTGCAAACTATCCAAAATCGGCATCGCGTGAAGCGCCATATCGATGCAGTTCCGGGCGGTCAGTTCTCCGTCCAGATACGGATGTACGCGCTCTTTCGTTGCCCCGTAGCCAATATAATCAGGCATGATAAGGACAAAGTCCTTTTGGAAGTTTTTCTCTTCTCCTGTTCCGTTTTGTGAAGGAGCCTCCGAGTTTGCAAAAATAGTAAAATGCGGCAGGAGGATAATACCTTTTGGCTGCTTTTTCTGCGGCCAGGAGATCATGCCGGAAAGCGTAACGGGTTCGCCGAACTGATCCACAGACGGATAGAGTAATACTCGTTTTCCAACACGTTCGCACGCCAAGGCTGCAACTGTGGAAAGACACAAAAGAAGAATAATATAAATACGTTTCATAATGTTATGGGTGTAAGGGTCTATGTTGGGTTTGTTTCCAATGTTTGAGTTCTATCGCCATTTGATTGCGAGTCTGCGGTGTGCAGAAGGTCTCTACAAACCGCTCCCATATATATTGCACCGCAAGGGATGAAGGATGCACAAGATCATCCGCAAAGAAACGATAATCGCGCAGTTCGTCCAGAAGGATTTCGTAAGATGGGAAATAAGAAACCCTATCCGACCTCCCATCTTGGGAGGTGAGTTGTTCCACCGCCATTAGTAATGTTGCCTTGCTAAGTTGGTTCTCATGGAGTCCGTCTTTGACGTGACGAATCGGCGAGACGGTAAAGATCCAATGCTTGTCGGGGTAACTATCCATGATGGGTTGCCATGCCGCCACTATCTCTTCAACCGAGAGGCGACGACGCGTAAAACGGTCTGCCGGGAGCTTATGACAGTTGCCCACAATGAAGGAGCCTGCCTGCTGTCCCTCGTCGGAAAGAGAGGTGACCATCTCATACACCCACGATGTTCCAAAGGTAATAATGACGGTCGAAGCGGTGCGAAGAGCGGTTTGCAATATATCAATAGATGTATTCACGGCCTGTTCAGTCTCTTCCCGTGTCGGACGCGAGAAAGAACCATGGTGCGCCATAGAGTGCCAGAGACCCTCATGAAATTGATAATTGACCGTGGAGAATTGACCATTGATAGCCTGCGCAATAGAGAGCGGATTATAGAGCGTACCGAAGGGGTTACAGGTGACATGCAAGTTGCGTTGCTGCATCTGCGCACCTATCTCATCCGAGAAGCAAGAACCTAACAGGAGGATGTGGTCCTCATATCCGATTTTCCGACAGGAAGGCGTAATATCAACTATTGTTTGGAGTTTCATTATTCGAAGTGCATTACTTTAGCGGGACTGATTTTAGTTACAATGAGCGACGGGAGCAAAAGAATCAGCAGGGAGATACCGATTGTCAGGATATTCAAAGCGATGATCCAAGTCCATGCGAACTCAATAGGCACGTAGCTGACGTAATAAGTGTTTGCTTCGAGGGGGATAAGATGGGTGAAATACTGGATAGCCGCAAGCCCTAAACCGAGTATGTTGCCCCAAAGGATGCCTTTGCCGATGAGGAGTGCGGCCTGGTAGATGAAGATCCGCCGCACAAAGCGGTTATTCGCTCCTAAAGCTTTGAGAGTGCCGATGAGTTGGACGCCGTCCAAGATCATGATAATCAGCCCGGAAACGATATTAAAGCCCGCTACGAGAAGCATAAGGATAATAATCACCACGACATTCATGTCTAACAGATCGAGCCACGCAAAAACAGCGGGATTTTGTTCTTTGAGCGTCTGGACGTAATAGGCATGATAACCGTTCTCGTCCAAATGGTTAACTGTCGCGAAATAGATACGGTCGGCTGTCTCCTCCAAATAGCGAATATCATCCAATAGGATCTCAACGCCGGAGACGATGAAGAGTTGAGAGGAATCGTCTCGGTTAGAGTTGATAAGTCTCTCAGCCGTTGATAAGGGTGATATAAGGAAGAGATCATCCAATTGGGCGAAGCCGGAGTCATAGATGCCGGAGATGACAAACCGCCGTGCACGGATATCCGTGTCATCCACAAAATACGCCAAGACGTTCTGCCCTACTCCAAGCTGCATGGAGTTAGCCATTAGGCGGGAGATGAGGACTTGATTGTTTTGTTCGGGCAAAGCGCCTTCCACCAAGTTGGCAGCAAAGAAATCCCAATAATCGGTTCCTTTGAGTACCATGCCGTGAAAAGCCGAATCGGTCTTGAGCATGCCGGGTTTGGTAACAAAGGGTGCTACCGCTCGCACATGTTCATATGCCCTCAGACGCGCCAAAAGCGAATCGGAGACCTCAATAGGCTGAAGGTCATAGGTGTTGTTATTCTCAAAAGAAACGAGCTGTATATGCGCGCCAAAACCAGCCACTTTGCGGGCAACGGTCTGCTTGAAACCGATGACGATACAAATGGTCACGATCATTACCATAACGCCCACGATCATCCCCGCCAATGCCACACGTACAGCAGGACGCGAGTTGCGTTCCTGACCTTGGCTCGAATAATATAGCCGGGAAGCTATTTTTAGTTCGTTGTTTGGCATGATTTTTGTAGTAATTTCAGTAAGTGACGTATAACGTCAAAACGAGATACCAATTTGTATGATTAAACGTTTATTCTTTATTGTTTTCTCCGCCTTCATGGCAGGAAATGTAATGGCCCAGGAGGCTGTTAGTAGTGCAGAATCCCGTCCTCAACGTACGCCGGAAGAGGAAGCGCGAAAGCAGACTACCCGGTTAGTTCGCGAATTAGGGATAAAGGACTCCGTTCGCATCGATACGCTGTATAAGATGCATCTCAAGTATGCCCGTTTTCGCCAGAAGGGTCTGACTCGCGGCGAGAACATGGAGCGGATGCAAGCAATCTACAATGAGTTGAAGGCATTGTTGACGCCGGAGGAGTTCGAGCATTTTATGAACCACCCTGCCGAACAGCCGCGTCGCCCAAGTGGAGCCAACGGGTTAAAGCAAGCCAAACAAGCACAGCACATAGCGCCCCAAACAGAAGACCGACCATAATATCGCTCGGATAGTGTACCCCGAGGTACATCCGGCTATAACAATTCAATGCTACCCAAGTCATCAGGCCTGCGGTAGCATATTTGTTTTTATAGAGCAGGCTAAAGAGGAGCCCGCACGCCATGGTATTCGCGGCATGAGAGCTGCAAAAACCATATAAACCGCCCGCGTATTGATATACCAGACGAATCGGATCGATAGAGGGCTCATGTGTCGGCCTAAGGCGGCAGACAAGAGGTTTGAGGATGCCGCTGGTCGTGAAATCCGAGAGCCCCACCGCGATACCGAAGCCGATTAAGATCAACAGGACGCTTTTCCAAGAGCGGAAACGATAGATAATCAGCCCCACGAGCAGCACATAGAGCGCGATCCATGTTTTGGAACGGCTGACCGTCCACATGAATGTATCCAGACACTCGGAGGAATGACCGTTGATCCAATATAATATTTCGGTATCGATATTCAATTGACGGTTTAACGGTTTAACAGTTTAACGGTTTAACAGCTTAACAGTTTAATAGTTTAACAACACCGCGGTGTGGCAGGCTACGATGGCGGCGGTCTCTGTGCGGAGACGAGCTTTGCCTAAACCCACAGGTTTAAACCCGAGCGAGAGCGCTTCTTTCACTTCCTCTTCGCTGAAATCGCCTTCCGGACCAATCAACACCAATACGTCGCGTCCGGGGGTGAGTTCATTTTTCAGCTCGCGTTTGTCCTCCTTGTAGCAATGTGCGATGAAGCAATCCTGGTCTTTCTGTGCCTCCTCGCGGATGAAGGTCTTGAAATCCCGAAGGTCATTGAGTTTCGGAAGGTAATGTTTCAGGCTTTGTTTGGCAGCAGAGAGCATGATCTTCTCCAGACGATCCATGCGAATCTGCTTGCGTTCGGAGAAACGGCAGAGAAGCATTGTGATCTCATCGGCACCTATCTCCGTACATTTCTCCACTAACCACTCCACCCGCTCGATGTTCTTGGTCGGAGCCACAGCTATGTGCAGATGAAAATCATGCAGAGCCTCTTGCGCCTCACGGCTGATGATCTCGAAATCGCAATGCTTCGGATGCGGATTGGTGATCCGTGCCGTATAGGTCGTGCCGCGACCGTCGGTAATGAGTATCTCATCTCCGGCGGTGTACCGCAAGACGCGTACACAATGCGCACTCTCCTCTTCAGAGAGCGTCTGTGACGTTTCTATATCAGGACAGTAGAATAAATACATTCTAACAGTTTAACAGCTTAACAATTTAACAGTTTAACAGTTTAACGGTTTAACAATTTAACGGAATCGGACCTACAGTACCGATTCCTTGAGCCTTTCGGCGTTTTCGGCTACTTGGAGGGCATCAATGACACCTTGAATGTCTCCGTCCATGAAGGCTGCGAGGTTATAGACCGTATAGCCGATGCGGTGGTCCGTGATGCGGCCTTGGGGGTAGTTATATGTGCGGATCTTCGCGGAACGGTCACCGGTGGAGACCATGGTCTTACGTCGTGCCGCTATGTCGTCGATGTATTTCTGATGCTCCTTGTCATATATCTGCGTACGCAGGCGCGAGAGCGCGCGTTCTTTATTCTTTGGCTGATCTCGCGTCTCGGTACACTCGATAAGAATCTCCTGTGTCTCGCCGGTATTGGGATTCTTCCACATGTAGCGCAAACGTACACCGGACTCCACTTTGTTGACATTCTGTCCGCCGGCTCCTCCTGAACGGAACGTCTCCCATTTGATCTCACCCTCGTTAATATGTACTTCAAACTCATCCGCCTCGGGCAGAACAGCCACCGTTGCGGCGGACGTATGCACACGTCCCTGCGTCTCGGTGACAGGTACACGCTGTACGCGGTGTACGCCGGATTCGTATTTGAGGGTACCATAGACGTTCTGTCCGGTCACGTTGAAGATGATTTCTTTGTAACCGCCGGACGCTCCTTCTGTGAAAGAAGAAATGGTATATTTGAAGCCTTTGATTTCAAAATACTTGGTGTACATGCGGAAGAGGTCTCCGGCAAAGATCGCCGCTTCGTCTCCTCCTGTTCCGCCACGAATCTCCATGACCACATTCTTGCCGTCCTCCGGGTCTTGGGGCAGGAGTTGCAGTTTGAGTTCTTCTTCGAGCTTAGGAATCTGCGGCTCAAGTTCGTCCATCTCCATCTTCGCCATCTCCTTCATCTCCGGGTCGGACTCATTGAAGAAGAGGTCTTTGGCAGACTGAAGGTCGGTAACGGCTTTCTTATAACGATGCGCACATTCGAGCACACGTTCAAGGTCGTGATAATCGCGATTAAGGCGCACATAACGCGCCTGATCGGCGATGACCGACGGGTCTGTAATGAGGAGCGACACCTCATGGAATTTGGCCTCAAGGCCGTCTATTTTTGATAAAATGTCCATTAACGATTTAACGGTTTAACGTTTTAACAGTTTAACGGTTTAACAGTTTAACGGTTTAACAGCTTAACAGTTTAACAGCTTAACAGTTTAACGTTTTAACGGTTTCCCGATAGGCCTGCAGCGTATTCTGCAGCAGGCTCACGATGGTCATCGGTCCGACGCCACCGGGAACAGGGGTAATATAGGATGCTTTGGGCGCTACGTTCTCAAAATCCACATCGCCGACGAGCCTGTAGCCGCGCGGCGTGGTCTGATCCTCTACCCTGTTGATACCGACATCAATCACTACCACACCTTCTTTGACCATGTTCGCGGTGAGCAGCTTGGGACTTCCGGCAGCTACAATGATAATATCCGCTGTACGACAGATTGCATCCAGATCCCGGGTTTTGGAGTGACAGATCGTGACCGTGGCGTCTCCGAGGGAAGATGCGCTCATTCCGGGTAGCGAGAGATACGGACGCTGCATCAGGAGCATCGCAATAGGTTTGCCGACGATGTTCGAGCGACCGATAACCACCACGTGTTTGCCTTCCGTTGCAATATTATAGCGAGCTAAGAGTTCGCGGATACCTCTCGGCGTAGCAGAAACGAGCGAGGGCATGCCTTGTACCGTGCGTCCCACATTTTCCGGCGTCAAGCCGTCCACATCCTTGCGAAAATCTATCGCAGAAAGAACGGCTGATTCATTGATGTGTTCCGGAAGCGGCAGTTGGACGATGAAGCCGTCAATGGAAGGGTCATTATTGAGCCGGTGGATCTCCGTAAGAAGCGCATTTTGGGTGATCGTTTCGTCATAGGCAATTTTCTCCGCATCGATGCCGACCTCCTGACACGCTTTTATTTTGTTCGCCACATAGGTCTCCGAGGCGGGGTTATTCCCCACCAAAATCACCGCGAGTTTAGGTGCACGTTTTCCTTGCGCTTTTAAGGCATCCACCTCTTCACGCAACTCAGCACGAATATCCGCTGCTATTTTTTTACCATCAAGAATCATCTGCGTTTGCCGGTCATTTGTTGCACTTTGCGCATCATTTTGGAGGTCTGGTCGAACTGTTTGAGGAAACGGTTGAGGGTGACGATATCGACACCGGCGCCTTTGACGATACGGGCTTTGCGGCTACCGTTGAGCAGCGAGGGGTTCGCACGCTCCGCCGGGGTCATAGAGTTGATTATCGCCTCGATGGGTTTGAACGCATCGTCGCTCACTTCGACACCTTTGAGGGCTTTGTCCATACCGGGGATCATTCCCATCAGGTCTTTCATCGAACCCATTTTCTTGATCTGATTAAGTTGCCCCATGAAGTCGTTGAAGTCGAATTGGTTCTTCGCAATCTTCTTGGAAATACGCCGTGCTTCCTCTTCGTCATACTGCTCTTGCGCGCGCTCAACGAGCGAAACAACGTCACCCATACCGAGAATACGATCCGCCATACGGGCAGGGTGAAAGACGTCAAGCGCCTCCATTTTCTCGCCTGTTCCGATGAACTTAATCGGTTTATCGACCACCGAACGGATCGAGAGCGCCGCACCACCACGTGCATCGCCGTCGAGTTTGGTCAGTACGACGCCGTCAAAGTCAATGCGGTCATTGAATTCCTTAGCGGTGTTGACTGCATCCTGACCGGTCATGGCATCGACCACAAAGAGGGTCTCGGTGGGTTGAATAGCTTGTTTGATAGATGCTATCTCCTGCATCATCTGCTCATCCACAGCAAGACGTCCGGCGGTATCGACGATCACCACGTCGTAGCCGAACTTGCGGGCTTCGGCGATGGCATCCTGCGCTTTCTTCACCGGGTTCGATTCGTTCTCTCCGGTATAGACTTTGGCGTTGATCTGCTCACCGAGGACGCGTAACTGCTCTATTGCGGCAGGACGATAGACGTCGCAGGCAACCAGCATCACTTTCTTGCCTTTCTTGGTCTGGAGGTAGTTCGCCAATTTGGACGCGAAAGTCGTTTTACCGGAGCCTTGCAGACCGGACATGAGGATGATGGCGGGATTTCCTTTGAGGTTAATTTCCTGCGCTTCGCCTCCCATGAGGGCTGCTAATTCATCGTGAGTGATCTTCACCATGAGTTGCCCCGGACGGACGGAGGTCATGACGTTTTGTCCGAGTGCTTTTTCTTTTACCTGGTCGGTAAACTGCTTGGCGGTTTTGTAGTTTACATCCGCCTCTAACAGCGCTTTGCGGATGTCTTTAACGGTCTCCGCGATGTTAATTTCCGTAATACGGCCTTCACCTTTTAAAATCTTAAAAGACCGTTCTAATCGTTCACTTAAATTATCAAACATAAAGACATTTATGATTTAATCATTTACTCATTTTCACATTTTGGGTGCAAAGGTACAAAAAAATTTGCATATATCAAAATATTTTTGTAATTTTGCGTCGAATTATGAGTAAACAACCTGCTATTATTATTCCTGATGGGTGTACACGCGTGTTATTGCACGCCTGTTGCGCGCCATGTTCGAGTGCCATCGTGGAATGGCTTTTGGCGCATGAGATAACCCCGACGATCTATTATTTCAACCCCAATATCTACCCGCGTGAGGAATATGAAATCCGCAAGAACGAGAGTAAGCGGCATGCTGAGAGTTTGGGTATTCGTTGGATAGACGATGATTATAATCACGAGAGTTGGCTATGTGCGGTAACGGGCTTGGAGCATGAGCCGGAACGGGGCAGACGATGCGAAGCCTGCTTCTACCACCGGCTGCTGGCGACCGCGAAGAAAGCACAGGAGTCCGGTATTCCGTTTTTTGCCACGACCTTGGCTTCTTCCCGATGGAAGAACTTAGAGCAGATCAATGCCGCCGGCAAAGCGGCGGAAGAGAAAGTACAAAGGGACAATGTACAAGGGACAAAGGTGCAGTTCTGGGCGCAGAACTGGCGAAAAGACGGACTGCAGGAACGAAGAAACACCTTGCTCAAAGAATACAATTTCTATAACCAGCTATATTGCGGATGCGAATTCAGCATCCCCAAGGTAACTGTAAATTGTAAATTGTAAATTGTGCATTGTGCATTGTGAATTGTTACAGTTTAAGACTGAGTCCCGCAAAATACGTACGCGGAGTGGTAAGACCGTAGATGTAATTGGCATCGCGGTCTTTTCCTTTGTCTATATCGCGCTGGTATTGGTCGAGTATGTTTTTGACGCCGCAACTTACCTCCATGCAGTAATGCTTATAGAGGTGAATATCATACGCCAGACGGAGTCCCAAATCAAAGAAAGAAGGAGTTTTCACTTCCTCATCCTGCGGTATATATCCGGCAAAGTGCGGTACGAGCATAGAGCCGGTAGCTTTTCCGTTGAGGGAGATGGTGAAGTCGCGCAAGGGGCTGATATCCAAGAGGAAATAGCCGTAGTTGTCAGGAGTGCGGAGCATACGCGTCTGTGCGGCAACGGTCGGGCTCCATTGCTGGGCTACCGTATAACGGCTCTGCTGGTAGGTATAACCGGCGGAAAGTTGGAAATTGAAGGTGGATAATTGCAGCGCGAGCTTGCCCTCCACGTTCAGTCCTCCGACCCATGCTCCCGGGGCGTTGGTACGCGTAATGAGCATGTTGCCTGCAGCGTCCTGACCGTCCTCGCGGAGGAAGAACACGTCTTGCAGATAGGTGTAGAAGCCTTCTGCGGTGAGGTTGATCTCCCACCCTCCACCGAAACGGCGATACCAATCGGCACTGAGAGTAGCGCTATGCGAATACTCGGGTTTGAGGTTCGGGTCAAGTGTGATAAGCGAGACCGCACCGCCGACAGCCGCTACGTGCAAGTCCTCGTCATAAGCCTGTGGGGCACGGTAACCGCTG
Organism: uncultured Bacteroidales bacterium; assembly: GCA_946534715.1. Lineage (GTDB taxonomy): Bacteria > Bacteroidota > Bacteroidia > Bacteroidales > Paludibacteraceae > Colicola. The sequence continues at coordinate 25,019 of CAMNCW010000055.1, forward strand.
CTGTAACCGGCGCGGAAGACCAGTCCTTCTATCGGGGTATAACGGACGGTTGCGCGAGGGTTGACCACGACGTTACGGAGCATGTTGTGCTTCTCCGCACGCGCACCGACCAGCACGCTCCATGCCTCGTTTTTCCATTCGTTCTGAGCGTACGCGCCTACCACGTGCACCTTTTGGTTAATATCGCGGTTGTAGCCCAACATACGGTCATGCAGCCCGTTGTAGTTGTATTCGGCGCCCACGGTCAAGTCGCCGTTCATCGGTCCGCAGGGATAAGAGAAGCGGTATTGTATGCCGGTGTTGGAGGTCAGATCCTTGCTGCGACCATAGGCATTGAGATCCTGTCCCGTACCGAAATAGCTCTCGCGGCCTATATGCTGGATAGCCGAATAGGCGGAGACGAAATGGCGGTTATCCTCCGAAAACCAATCGAAGGCGAGCGAACCGGCGTCTATGTGATGGCGCAGCTGTTCCGCTACGTCCGCGTTATGCGGCTCTTCATCGCGTTTGTTACCTCCACGGCGATAGTCGGTGGTATGGTGGTACTCGGCGGTGATCTTACTGTATGCCGAGGTCTTGAAGAAAAGGCGTGTTCCCGCAGTAGTGGCTTTCAGTTGCGGCAGCTCGCTGAACCCGTCCAAGTCCCGGTCGTAGGCACTGCGGGTACGGTGGGTAGCAAAGATGTACGCACCTATCTTGCGGTTTTCGCTCATGACCGAGGCGTTGAGGTCGGTGTTGATATCATAGCCGGCATGTTCGTTGATATTCGAGATATTGGATATATTGACGAAATTGCGCACCGGCTCTTTGGTGATGATGTTCACCACGCCGCCGATAGCGTTCGCGCCATAGACCGCAGATCCGCCGCCTCGCATCACCTCGATGCGGTCGATCATCGCCGCCGGTACCTGCTCCAAACCATAGACGGACGCCATGGAAGAGAAGACAGGACGGCTGTCCATCAGGATCTGGGTATATTGGCCTTGCAGACCGTTGATACGGAGATCGGTCTTACCGCAGTTGGAGCAGGTGTTATCCACCCGCAAGCCGGGCTGGAAAGAGAACGCGTCAGCCACACAACTCACGGCAGTGGTCTCAAAGAGTTTGGGTGAGAGAACATTGACGATGGTGGCGGTCTCCTGACGTTTGGTAGCGTAACGGTTTGCTGTAACAACTACGTTTTCCAGCATCTGAGACTGCTCATGAAGTACCGCTTTGAGCTCGACGGTCTTATCCTCTTCCAATACAACCGGCAGTTCTACGGTCTCGTACCCCATATAGGAAAAGACGATGATCTGCCTGCCAATAGGCAGGTTTTTGAGCCAATAGTGACCGCTCTCGTCCGTTACTGTACCTATATTCGTGCCCTTTATTTGGACGGTTACATACGGCATATGTTCACCGGTCTTTTCGTCGAGAACGTGGCCTGTCAAGTGTGCATCAAAATTATAGGTCTCCCCATTCACCATGGAAAAAGCAGAGAGCAAGACGCATAAGCACACTAAAAAAGAATGTATTTTTTTCATTGAAATTTGTACCTTAAATCAAAAACGGGTGCAAAGGTACAATTTTTTTTGCAAATACACAAGTTTTTAAGACAATTTTTGATAAAAAACCCGAAAGAAATCATTCTTCGGGCTTTTCGAGGTCGTATCGGAAACCGAGATACACTTTCCATCCGGCGGTGGGACCCCATGCCATGGAGGCGTCAAAGTCGGGACCGAAAGGAGCATCCGCGCCGATGATGGGATTAAACTGACGGAAGTTCGTCATGTTTTCTGCTCCGAGATAGAGGCTGCATGTACGGAAATACTTGGTTATCTGCGCCATGAGTTGCGGATACCAGGTCACGGGGCGCGGGTTCTTCAAGCCCCCTGCGAGATCCGCCATCGGCACGAAACCGTCCGGCATTCGGCTGATGCCGTTAAACTGCGCCGTGACGTCAAACTGCCATTTCTTGAGCGGCGTCTGATAAGACGTGGTGATCACGCCTTTGAAGCGGTTGGTGAGCGGTTTGATGCGTAGCCGGGCGTTACCCTCGGCATCGACAGTGGTCTGCTCCACGTCCGTCCAACGGAAAGCCGCCGTCCATGTCCAGCCCCTGAGCACCTCCATCGACGCTTCCACCTGCGCGCTGTGGGCAAAAGACTTGGCACCCGGCATGTCGGACTGATTATAGATATACACCGCATGTTTGTCACGGTCGAGATCGACAATGACGGAATTGAAGAAATGGGTGTAGTAATACTCCGCGGAGAGTTGGAGCTGCTTGCTGCCCACGGGGATATAGAAGGTGGTGCTGATACCTGTGTTCGCCGCCCGTTCCTGCGCCACAGAGTTCAAGTGCAGCGCGCGGCTTGAAGGCAGCATGAACGCATTATCGGCAATGACATTCGGCGAACGATAACCAAAACCCGCAGAAGCGCGCAGCGTCCACCATTCAAAGGGCGAATAGCGCACGTTAGCCCGCGGCGTAGCGAAGAAACCGTACCGGGTGGAATAATCCGCACGGACACCGGCTACCAACGATAGCGTCTCGGCATACGTGTAGCTGTATTCGGCAAAGATACCCGGTGTCAGCTCCTGACGGTTGAAATGGACAGTTGATAATTGAGAATTGACCATGGAGAGATCCTCGTTGTAGCGGTCGTAATTGACGGAGAGACCGGTAGAGAGACGATGGTCATTGTCTATCAGTCCCCCACCCTCGAAATTGAGCTGACAGATCGCGTTGAGGTACGCGTTGAGCTGGTTCGCTTTCCAGTTCCGCGGACCATAGGTGTTGTCCAGATCGTGGTAACTGACCGCCGTTATCACCGCCACCGACGAGCCGGACTCGTCGTCAAAGACATAGCCGTTCTTCATGAACCCTTCCACACGCCGGGTGTTGAGGTTGATGAGGTACGGATTGGTGACGGGGGTTGGATGATGGGCGATTTGTCCTCCGCGGCGACGGTCAAAGAGCCCGCGGGCAAAGGCCTGAAACGTATAATCGCCGTGCTTGTAGAACCAGCGGTTCGCCAAGTTCGCATTCTGTATCTTCGGCATGTCGGCAAACGTGTCGTGGTTCTCGTCCATCGCGTGGTACGAGCCGGTATAATGCGCCATAATGCCGGTATAGAGCGATTGGTGATGGCAATGTTCGCCCTCCTCATGGTGATGCTCGTGCTCGTGCTCCTCATCGTCCTTTAGCGGGATCTTCCAACCGCCCATGATATTCGCCTCCGCCATGGTCTCGGAATTGACCATGAGGTTTAAGGAGAAGGGGTTCTGCGTCTGCGGTTTGAGCAGTTCCACATTGATCTGACCGGAAGTAGCCTCATAGCCGTTGATCACCGAGGACGTACCTTTGCTGACCTGTATCGAACTCATCCATGAGCCGGGTATATACTCCAAACCGAAGTTCTGCGCAAGCCCCCGCACCGCCGGTGTGTTCTCTTGGATCAACTGCACGTACGTGCCGCTCAGACCGAGCAGACGGATCTGTTTGGCGCCCGTGGCCGCATCGGCATAGGCTACATCCACCGACGCATTCGTTTCAAACGCCTCGGAGAGGTTGCAGCACGCCGCACGGCATAACTCCTCCGTACCGATCGTCTCGGTGTCAAAAGCGGAAGTGCGGCTTTTGAGCACTCCCATACGCCGTTCCGTGATCGTCACCTCATCCAGCACCGTCTCATCCACCAACACGATCGTCAACGGCTGACGGTTCAGCACCACCAGCGTATCGTTATGGCAGCCCACGAAAGAGGCCACCAGACGGTTGGTGCCTTTTACCGGCATGATCGTAAAATTACCTTCAAAATCCGTGGCTACGCCGGTGCCGGTATTTGCCCAATAGACGTTTGCGCCTACCAGCGGTTCGCCATGATCATCCAACACCACGCCGCTCACCTGTGCATGCGCACACACCGACGCAAATATAAATAGGAGTATCAGTATCTTTTTCATTGAATTATGTACCTTAAATCAAAAACGGGCACAAAGGTACAAAAAAAAACTGACATATGCAAATTTTCTCTCCAATTACAGCAAGAAATCCCTATTATTGGGGATGTTTGAGAAGGTTAACCACTTCCGGCAGATACTTATTTATAGTTGTATATTTCAAAAATTATTAGTATCTTTGCACCCGATTAACATCAAAGGAATGGAGTAAGGCCGACTGTTAGGTGGTAGCAAAAACCGTTTGGGACGTTCAGCCCCCATCCCTTATACATCTTTAAAACTGGATAGTTCATTGGGCTTTAGACCCCGCATTAGCAACGATAGCGTTCAGATGTATCAGATGTTTAATCGAACAATAAATCAAGTATCACTATGACTTACATTGGCATTGACGTAAGCAAGGATTCGTTCGTAGCAGCTTATCCTGCAAAGAGTGGTTACACCACTACAACATTCCCTAACACCACTAGTGGTGTGCGCCGATTCATTCAATCGCTCACTGAGGATTGCCATTGTGTGATGGAGGCAACCGGCAACTACAGTATGCTGCTTCTCTACCTTCTCCAGGAGTCTGACATTGCTGTCAGTATGGAGAACCCGCAGAAGATCAAGCATTTTGCACGTGCAATGTTAAGCACCACTAAGACAGACGATATAGATGCTAAACTAATCGCTAAATATGGCGAGAAGATGGAACCACAGCCCTATAAAATCCCGTCTGAGAGTATCATTCTGCTTAAGCAGAAACGCACTGTGCTTAGGCAGCTTAAGAAGCAGTTAACTATGATGATCAATCTACAGCACTCCTTATCTGTCTTGCCCAAACAAGATCCTACAGCAAAGGTTGCAACAGAGCAAACGATTAAGTTCCTGCGCAAGCAAATCTCCAAAATGGAGGAGGAGATAACTAAGCTTTCTAATAAGGAGTTTAAGCGCCAAATGGAACTCTTAACATCCATAAAAGGTATCGGCGAGCACATCGCTGCTGCAATCATTACTGCCACAGGTGGCTTTACGTACTTTAGTTCTGCTAAGCAGATTTCACGGTACTTGGGGCTCTGTCCTACTTATGAGCAATCAGGTACGTCAATACATTTCAAAGGTCACATTAATCGTAATGGAGATACACATCTACGTAGTCAACTTTATGTTGTCGCATTCGCTTCTATTAGGTTTAATACCGCTTGTCGAGAAACTTATGAACGCTTACGCTCAAGAGGCAAATCCGGCAAGGCGGCAATCATCGCTGTAGCTAACAAACTAATCCGTCAGATGTTCGCTGTAGTGATGAATGATCGACCTTATATAGATGGATATGTATCATCATTAGCATAAAAAATCATTTTTTTGTCACTTTTTTAATATAGTTCGTCCAAAATTACCAAAAATGTTCCAAAAATTATTTATTGTTCACAGATTAAACAGATGAAACAGATTTTTTAGGGGGCCGGACGATACTATCGCCCGGTTTATATGAACGCTCGCCGATATGGGGAGGCGAGGGAACGTCGCTTTAATAAGCGACGCAGAGGACGAAGGCGAGGAGCTATGGTGGCGGTGAGGTCGCAGTAGAAAGCGACGGCGTTCGCGCGATGGGTAGCGACATAGCGAAATAGTATGTCTTTGTGGATGAACGAGTGACCGGCTCGCGGATTGGGGTCAATGTATAAATCGGATCTTGCCATTGTTCCGCTTCTCGGGGCTTTGGTCGAGCAAACACACACCGTAAGGCTATCTGCTTGCGGAGGCTCTCCGCCGAAAAGCGGTGCAAAGGTACGGATAATTATTTTATGAAGTGGGATATTTTAATGTGTGCCGATAGATGATGATAGAAACTGATAGGTGATGATAGATGCTGAAAAAAAATGATGATAGATGCTGAATAGGCATAAAAAAAAGCACCTCAAGCAGAGGTGCTGAAAGCGGGATTTGTCCGCGGACAAATTCTGACACTATTTGGTGTTCATCCGATTGCGTGCTTTGCAAAAATCGTCGTCTGTAAAGACGTATTTAGGGGCTGAAAACTGATTGATCAGTTCTGCTTTGCGAGCATCCGAAAACTGGCGAATATGTATATACAATTTTTGCATATACGCAAATAAAAATGCAAAAAATCGCCCGGGTGAGCGATTTTTGCTTGTTCGAGGTCTAATGATACCACTTCGATCGGGGGTGTTTGCACAATTAAACCGGATGAAAGTTACCATCTCCGAAATCTTTTTCGTATGTGCGTCCGTCATTTCCAAAGAAACGGTTCGGGTCACCGGAATCAAAATGTCCGTCAATGACATGACCATGTTCGTCGATGAGTTGCCCATCTGTGGATTGCGAAGACGGTGTAGGTACACGACCAAACCAGGAGAACAAAACAGCCAGCGAGAGCAATGCCAAATCCTGATCAAAAGTAGCCAACAAAACCAACACCATGATATATCCGCAGCCCCATCCGAAAGCAATTCCCAATAGTTTTGTGAACCAGTTAGTGCCGTTAAAACGCAGTCCGAAACGCTTGAAGTTAGTCCAGAACCAAGCCGACAGGGCAATGAAAAACAACAATCCGACGAAAGCCCACGTCCACCCCACACAAGCAGGGTCAGAAAACCAAAGGCTATGAGGATTAGTTTTCAGATAGATGTAGGGAGGAATGAAGGACCAACAGAAATAAAGCGTATCTACTACTCCGCCGGGATAATTGGAAATCACGATCAAAAGGACATAAGCAATCAGTGCCCAAATAAGTATACCCCACATATGCCATTTGTATTTTTCCCAATTTGACACTTTAGGATTATTGGTTTTCTTGTCAAAATAGATACGGAGATTAGAGAGGAAGTTAAAATGTTCCTCTTTCACTTTCTCCGACACCAACTCACGCGAAGGAGTCGGTTTGGACGATTTGGGAGAAGATAAAGTAAAATTGGCTATTCCGCTTTGCGCATTCCATATCCATCTTTTGATCATCGTTCCGTCTTCCATTTTCAAGGCGGTTTTGGGCACCATTCCCACTGCGATGGTGTCCATATTGAGCGTTTCAATGGTAATCAGCGATTTGGCGGATTCGATTTGTTTCTTGCGCAACATCATCTGCGTGCCCGGTGGGAGATAGCCGATGGTATCAAAGCCGGTGATGACATACTCGGTTCCGATCTTTTTCTCCACAGGGAAAAGTAGCGGAGCTGTTCGTTTTTCCCGAACGATATAAGTAGGCAGTCCTTTGCTTTTGAGCGCAATGGGCGAAGTTAGAACCGGTTTGACATCAGACATTCTGACAATAGCTACGTCTCTATAGTTCTGCATTCTGTGTTTTATTTTGATATAGCCCCAATTGGTAGCCTCCTGGGAGACTTCAAATTGTTTTCCTTGGGGCAAAATCTCCTTCGCTTTCCTGTTTCGGAATCCGTCCATAACTTCCTCTGCACGCGCTCCCTTGGGGTTAGAAATCTGAACTTTGTCAATTTTGCGTATAGCGGTAGATGGAACATAGCCGTTATAGGTGACCGAATGTGCATAATCAGGACAGGAGACATAGGTCCACCCATGCGGGTCAGACCAATGAACGGACAACAAAGCGCCATAGGGCAACGTCACAATCGTCTTCGACCGGGCATTGGCGCACCGGTACACGGTTACACCTTCGGGTTTGGCAACGTGGTAGAAAATCTGACGCTGTTTCTCGTTGTAGAAGAAATTGCGAAACATCCCGTCGTCACGGGGAGCGGGTTCAAATCTGGAACCCGTCAAGGGAAGGATTACAAGCGAAAGAACAATAAGTACAGAAAAGATTCGTTTCATGGTATATGTTTTTTGTGAATTCGCTACAAAGGTACTGCTTTTTTGGGAGATATGCAAATATTTTTGGTATTTTTGTTCAAAATGACTCAAAATTGCAATTTTTCTTGCATATATCAAAAAAAAGCAGTAAATTTGCAGCGAATTTGTAACAAGGAGGTTATTATGACAACTACTTTAACATACAACCCTCGAAATAAAGCCGCAAGGTTAGCTATGGATTACATTCAATCATTAGGTGTGTTTACAATTACTCCAACGCCTACTCCACGTAGTAGAAAGAAACGTCAGTTTGAAAACGAGTTTCGTACAGCCATGAAACATGCCAAAGCATTCCGAGAAGGCAAAATGGAGTTTCGCCCAATGGACGACCTGCTCAACGAATTGTAATTGAGGAAGAGTGATATGACGTACGATTTTCGACCATCTCCTGATTTCGAGAGACAGGCTAAAAAGTTAGCTAAACATTATCCTTCTTTCAAAAAGGATTTGCTTCTTTTTCTTGATAGTTTGAAAGCTGATCCATGGCAAGGAGTAGATTTAGGGAATGGAATACGCAAAGTACGCATGACCATTTCTTCCAAAGGGCGTGGAAAGTCAGGAGGAGCACGAGTTATCACGATGAATGTGAATGTGGATGTAGAAAAGATGATTATTGCTTTGCTTTACATCTACGATAAAGCAGAAATGGAGAATGTCAGCGATAACTTCTTAAAACAGATAATTAAAGAAATGGATGTATAATCATCCGATTTTTTGAAATTAAGTCTAATGCGCATCGTTTTTACCACACAACTACCGTCAGAGGGTTTTCGGCGATTAGAAACCTATTTTATGCACTCTACGAACGGAGAGAGCTTAGTGATGTGTATGATCGGCGAGGAGAATTGGCAAGAAGGTGAAGTGTTAGTGAGCACATTCGACTACAAAGTGCCACGGGCGTTGATTGAGTCAATGCCTCGTCTGCAACTCATTGCCAATTTCGGTGCCGGGTATAACAATATCGATTTATCCGCCTGCCAAGCGCGCGGTATCCGCGTGACGAACACTCCTCAGCCGGTGATCGAGCCTACGGCGGAGTTGGCTTTTGCGCTGATGATCGACGTAGCGAGAAGGGTGAGTGAGTTTGACAGAGAGATGAGAACACCTCCCTACCCCCTCTCAGAGGGGGAGAGATGTCAGCCTGTTGAGTTCGGGGTGATGCGGCATTTGAGTCACTCGCTATACGGCAAAACGCTCGGAATAATCGGTATGGGTCGCATCGGGCAAGCACTCGCCAGACGCGCTCTGGCTTCCGGCATGCGGATTATCTATCATAACAGGCACCGTTTGTCCGATGAAATCGAAGAAAAATACCATGCCGGGTATGTGGATTTTCAGACTTTGTTGCAGGACAGCGATTTTGTGAGTCTGAACCTACCCTATACGCCGGAGGTGCATCATTTGATCGGCAAGCCGGAGTTCGGCATGATGAAACGCAGCGCGTACCTTATCAATACTGCGCGCGGCGCGCACGTGGATGAAGCGGCGCTGGTGGAAGCACTGCAAAGCGGCATCATCGCCGGTGCGGCAATGGATGTGTATGAGCATGAACCCGCGATTTCATCGGCACTTTTGCATCTGCCGAACGTGGTACTGAGCCCGCATACCGGCACCGGCACATGGGAAGGACGCATCGCTATGTGCGAGAACGTGGCGGACAATATCCTGGCATACGTAAACAACGACATAAATAAAATGAATATAGTATTATGAGAAAATCTATTATGCTGATTGCAGTGCTGATGATGACAGGCTGCGGAATGATGAAAAACAGCGCACCGAGTAGCCAAACCGCCCAAACAGCCCCCGTATCTACGGTGGAAACGGCGAATAGCGCTATCAGCGCAGGTCAGGGAGCAGGTAGCGCTCTGCAGGCTATCTATGCGCAGTACAAAGCCGACGGCAACAAGTACGACTACAAAAACATGCAAAACATTCTCAACACCGTTACGCTGTTAGCCAACTGCGAGGGGTTGAAAGACAACTACAAAAACAAGGATTACCTGACGGATTTCGGCAAAGGAATGATTGCATCGTCACTGGGTCTGGTCAGCCGGGACAATGTACAGACCGTAACGAACAGTCTCGTTGACATGGTAAAAAACAGCGAAACAATCCAGAACACCAAGGCTCAGGCTACGCAAGCAGCACAAAACACGGTTAGCCAAGCCGCTTCTTATGCCAATACAGCCGCTCAATACGCCGGCGCATTAAGTACATTATTAGGAACATTCAGCGGAAAATAACATATGGATATAGTAGATCGTTTTTTGAAATATGTGTCGTTTTGCACGACAAGTGATGAGAACACCGGAATGACCCCTTCTACCCCCGGGCAGATGGAGTTTGCACGCTATTTGGCGGAGGAACTGAAAAGTATCGGCATGACCGATGTTTCTCTCGATGAAAACGGGTATATCATGGCTACCTTGGAGGCGAACGGACAAGGGGCAAAGGAGTTGCCGGTGGTCGGGTTTATTGCGCATATGGACACATCCCCGGATGCAAGCGGCAGGAACATAAAACCCTCCATTGTAAAGGCGGAAGAGCGCGAATTCATCGACCCTCGTTATGCGGGACAGGACGTGATCGTGACCGATAACAAGACCCTTCTCGGTGCCGACGACAAAGCCGGCATTGCGGAGATCGTGACCGCCATGGAGTACCTCATCCAACACCCGGAGATCAAGCACGGCAAGATCCGTGTGGGCTTCACGCCGGACGAAGAGATCGGTTGCGGGGCGGACCATTTCGATGTAGCCAAGTTCGGCTGCCAATGGGCATACACCATGGACGGAGGTGCCATAGGCGAATTGGAATACGAGAACTTCAACGCCGCATCGGCTAAGATCAAAGTACATGGTCTGAACGTTCACCCCGGTACGGCATACCACAAGATGCGCAACTCAATGCGTATTGCATACCAGATAGCCGTGATGCTGCCGCGCTTCCAGACCCCGGAACACACGCAGGGCTACGAGGGCTTCTATCACCTGATCGGCATGAACGGTACCGTGGAAGAAACGACCCTCAGTTACATCATCCGCGACCATGACCGCACCCTCTTCGAATACCGCAAACGCGAGTTGGAGCACCTGGTGCGCAAGATCAACACCGAGTACGGAGAAGGCACCGCGGAGATCGAGATACGCGATCAATATTATAACATGCGCGAGAAAATAGAGCCGGTGATGCACATCATCGAGCTGGCGGAAGAGGCGATGAAATCGGTAGGAATAACACCTGTGGTCAAACCGATCCGCGGCGGAACAGACGGTGCACGACTCAGTTTCGAAGGACTCCCCTGCCCTAACATCTTTGCCGGAGGAGAGAACTTCCACAGCCGGTACGAATATCTGCCCGTTCCGAGTCTCAAGGCCGCCGAAGAGGTCGTCCTTGAGATCGTTAAGAGGGTTGCTGCGCAACGTTAAAACGTTAAATTGTTAAAACGTTAAATTGATAAAACGTTAAATTGTTAAATTGTATATATATATGTTAAAAACCACACCGTTTACCGACATTCACATTGCGCTCGGCGCAAAAATGGCAGAGTTTGCAGGCTTCAACATGCCTATCCAGTACCCCACCGGCATTAATGCCGAGCACATGATCGTCCGCGAGGGCGTAGGCGTGTTCGATGTGAGCCACATGGGCGAGTTCTGGGTAAAAGGCGAGAAAGCATTGGAATTCTTGCAGTACATCACGACCAACGACCTGAGCACCATCGCCGCCGGCAAAGCACAGTACACCTGCATGCCGAACGGCAAAGGCGGCATCGTGGACGACCTGATCATCTACAAATATTCGACCACCAAATATCTGATGGTGGTCAATGCCGGCAACATTGACAAAGACTGGCAATGGGTCAATAAAATTAAAGAGCAGCATCCCGAGTGGGAAACCGTATCCTTGGAGAACGCCTCCGAGCGTTATGGTCAGTTGGCGGTACAGGGTCCGAAAGCGACCGAACTGCTGCAACTGCTGACCGACGCGGATTTGAAGTCGATCGACTACTACGCTTTCCGCGAATGGAGTTTCGCCGGCGTACAAGGCGTGATCCTCTCCAATACCGGCTACACCGGCGCAGGAGGATTCGAACTCTATTTCCCCGCTGAATACGGCAAACAGATCTGGGACGCCCTCTTCGAAGTAGGCAAACCGTTCGGTCTGGCTCCTATCGGTTTAGGCGCCCGGGACAGCCTCCGTCTGGAGAAATGGTACTGCCTCTACGGCCACGACATCGACGACACCACCTCCCCATTAGAAGCAGGGTTAGGCTGGATCACCAAACTCGATGCCAAAGATTTCATCGACCGCGATTTCCTCAAAGCCCAGAAAGCCGAAGGAGTGAAACGCAAACTCGTGCATTTCGAGTGCCTGGAGCGCGCTATTCCGCGTAACGGCTATGAGATATGCGACGAAGCCGGCAACACCATCGGCAACGTGACCTCCGGTATCATGCTGCCGAACACCAAAGTAGGTATCGGTATGGGCTACGTGCAGACACCGTTTGCCAAGAAAGGCGAAACAATCTATATCAAGATCCGCGAGAAACTGATTCCTGCCAAACAGGTATAATTCACAATTGATAATTGATAATTGACAATTGATAATTCGTGATCTCGAAATCTCGTGAAAGCGTTAACATGAAGAACGTAGCATTGGTATTGGGTTCAGGAGGCGCGCGTGGACTCGCGCATATCGGCGCCATAGAAGCCATTGAGGAGCGCGGCTATACGATCACGAGTATAGCCGGCTGCTCGATGGGTTCGATCATCGCCGGCATGTACGCCGCCGGACAACTCGAAGAAGCCAAGAAATGGTTTCTGCGCGTGGACAAGCAACTCATCCTACGGATGATTGATATCAATCTGCTCAGCGTCAACTCCCTGGTCAAAGGGCAACGGATCATCAAAGAATTAGAGACCGTGGTACCGGATCGGCCGATCGAGGAACTGAATATCCCTTGCGCTATAGTGGCGTCGGACATGCAGAACACCGAAGAAGTGATCTTCCGCACCGGAAGCCTGTTTGAAGCCGTACGCGCATCGATCAGTATTCCCCTTTTCTTCGAACCCGTGCAAATGGGAAACCGTCTGCTCATCGACGGCGGCATCCTCAATCCCCTGCCCCTGCACACTATCCAGCGCACCGAGGGGGACATACTCGTAGCCATGGATATCAGCGGTAAGGACGCGATGCCGGAGGACAAAGCGCAGAGCGTGCCGTTCAAGATCTTAGAGACCCCGATGGCAAAAGTGCAGCAACTCAAACGCATCAATTTCTTCAGTATTCTCGACCGCATGAGCGATATGCAGATCCAGCAGAACACCATAATGGAATGCCGTCTCACGCCCCCGGATGTACATGCCGTCATGCGCCAGTACGCATACAATACCTTCGATTTTGACAAAGCCGAAGAGATCATAGCGCAGGGGCACGAACTGATGACACAGGCGCTGATTGATTACGAAAAGCAAACCTCTGTATGAAAGACAGAAAGGAATATATTATCCGCAAGGCAATGGAACTCTATGCCCTGAAAGGATACCAGAAAGTGAGCATCACCGACCTACAGTTTGCTTTGGATATCGGGCGCGGGACACTTTATTATTATTTTAAGGATCAGGACGAGCTTTTCCTGACCTGCATGGAGAAATATTTCATCGAGCCAAAACAACGCGCGCTTAACAAAGTGCCAAACGACAGTGGCATAGAGACCATGATCGCCGCGATGCTGGAATACCTGCATAGTCTGGAAGAGGCGTTGCTGACTTTTGACAACAAAGCCATCAACACCTCAAACGTCAATAACCTAATGTTCACCGCCTACAGCCAATTTCCGTCTCTTTCACGCAAGGCGCAAAGGCTCGCGCTCAAAGAAGTAGAACTCTGGCGCAACGCCATTTATCACGACCAACGCGCCGGACTCATCCGCCGGGACATCGACCGCGAACAAGTGGCTCTGATGTTCTCGCAGGTCAAGAACTCACTCGACCCTGCCCTCGGAAAAAGCCAAATGGACTTTACTTTTTTACGGAAAACATATTCAGAAATGCACAAAATGCTAAAAACTTAAAAAAAAATACAGTTTTCGAACAATTGTTCAAAAATAAAGCAGTACTTTTGCACTCGAATTCAAAAACAACGATAATAAAATCATAATAAATGGCAACAAAACATTACTTATCATATTTGCAAGAAACAATGTCACGCCGTTGGAACTGTATGGCGTTAGCCGACCTGGACGGAGTGAACAAATACACCTACGCTCAATTGGCGTCGGATATTGAAAAGCTGCATATCACATGGCGTGAGTGCGGCATTAAAGAGGGTGACAAAATAGCGCTCTGCGGACGTAACTGCGCCAATTGGGGTCTGTTGTTTTTAGCTATCGAGAGCTACAAAGCAGTGGTGGTAAGTATTCTGCCGGATTTCACAGCGGAAGGTATTTATTCGCTGGTGAATCACTCGGAGGCAGTTATCCTCTACGTAGGTCCGAATGTAAAGAAGAAAATTGATCCTGCGCAGATGAAGGGTCTGAAAGCAACTATCTTCATGGATGACATGACGTTAGTAGAGGCAGAGGATTCTTTCCGCAAGGCGTTTGAAGGCGCAGAAGCTGCTTTCAAGAAAGCATTCCCCAATGGAGTGAGCATCAAAGATGTGAACTATCCGACCGAAAATCTCGATGAATTGGCGGTTATCAACTACACCTCCGGTTCGACAGGAAACCCCAAAGGCGTTATGTTAAGCCATCTCAATTTGAGCGGAAACGTAGATTTTGCATCGCATCGTATTCCTCATCGTCCGGGTGATACCGTATTGTCGATGCTGCCTATCGCGCACATGTTTGGACTGATGTACGAGTTCCTCTATCAGGTATGCGAGGGTGCAGAGACCTATTTCTTAACGCAGGCTCCTACCCCCACCGTGCTGATGAAGGCTTTTGCGCAGGTAAAACCGTTCATGATCCTGACCGTACCTTTGGTCATCGAGAAGATCGTGAAGAAAGGTGTAATGCCGAAGATCAGCAGCCCAATGATGCGAATTCTGTGGAAGACCCCGGGTATTAACCGCATCATCCGCAAAAAAGTGAAAGAGGGATTAGATAAGACCTTCGGCGGCAGGTTGCGTTACCTCATTATCGGCGGTGCAGCCCTCAACGGCGAAGTAGAACAAGTGCTCCACGATATCAATTACCAGTACTGCGTAGGTTACGGTATGACCGAGTGCGCTCCCCTCATCAGCTACGAGGATTGGTGGGCATACAAATTCCATAGCTGCGGAAAAGAGATCCCGCAATGCCACGTGCGCATTAACAGCGAGAACCCCTATAAGAAAGACGGCGAGATCCAAGTGAAGGGTGTGAACGTCATGCAGGGATATTACAAGAACGAAGAGGCTACCAAAGCTGTCTTCACCGAGGACGGATGGATGCGTACCGGTGACCTGGGTATTCTCGACAAAGAAGGAAACATCTTCATCCACGGACGCTCCAAGAACATGATCCTGGGTCCTTCCGGACAGAATATCTACCCCGAGGAGTTGGAGGACAAACTCAATTCCATGCCTTGCGTAGTAGAGTCCATCGTTGTGGATCGCGATCATAAATTAGTAGCTCTTGTGTTCCCGGACACATCGGCTGAAGGAAAAAAATTATTAGGAACAAAGACGCTGGCTGAGCAGATGGAAGAAAACCGCGTGTTCGTGAACAAAAACCTTCCGAACTACAGTCAGATAAGCGCTATAGAATTAGTCGCTTCCGAGTTCGAGAAAACTCCTAAGCGGTCTATCAAACGTTACTTGTATAAGTAACGCATAAGAGAGTAAGTAGATGGTGATTTCCTTTCTGTAGGAAATCAAAGCTTGCACGTAACTGGGAAGCTACGTGCTTGTTTTTTTTAGTAAAAAATTTGCATATGTCAAAAAAAAGTAGTACCTTTGCACCGCAAATAGTGTCTTAGGACAATTTTAGAAACAAATACAGACAATTTGGTATGCAGAAACATTATTTGAATTACTTGACAGAAGTTGTTTCCCATCAATGGAATGACACAGCGTTGACGGACTATGGGGAGGATCATGAATATACATTCGGGGAAATGGCGATTGAGATGCTTCGTTTGCATCTGTTGTTTGAGAAATTAGGCATCAAGCGTGGTGATAAGATTGCATTAGCGGGTCGCAACTGTGCCAATTGGGCGGTTGCTTATCTCGCGATTGCGGCGTATGAAGGTGTCTGCGTGTCGATCTTGCAGGATTTTACGGCGGAAGATATCAACCATCTCTTGGATCACTCGGACAGCGAACTGCTGTTTGTAGGTCCGTATGTCTGGAAAGATTTGCAAAACCAAACGCTGCCGGCTAAACTGAAAGCCGCTTTGTCCTTAGCCGATTGGAGCCCGCTTTATACCCAAGAAGGTGTTTCCGTTCCGGATAAGAAAGAGTTGGATGCGCTCTTCAAAGCCCAATATCCGCAAGGCGTGGAGCCGGAGGATATTTCTTTCTCCGCCGACCCCGATGCGCTTAGTCTCATCAACTACACCTCCGGCTCTACCGGTTCGCCCAAAGGCGTGATGCTCAACGGCCGCTCGCTGAGTAATAACGTGGAGGTAGGTATGAAGATGCTGCCGGTTGATCCGGGTCAACGGCTTGTCTCGATGCTTCCTCTGGCGCATATGTTCGGGCAGATTTGCGAACTACTCTACCCCCTTTGTTCGGGTACGCATATCTTCTTCCTGACCAAATCGCCGACCCCGAGCATCCTGCTCAAAGCCCTCAAAGACGTACAGCCGTACCTGGTGGTAACGGTGCCGTTAGTGATCGAGAAGATATACAAGAAAAACTTAGACCCGATGCTTAGCAAATGGGCGATCCGTGCGTTCTGGCATGTGCCGGTGATAGGCGATATTATCAAAGGACGTGTCAAATCTGCGCTGAAGAGTGCTTTTGGCGGTCATTTGAGGTACTTCATCTGCGGCGGTGCGGCGATGAACCCGGTAGTGGAGAAATGTCTGATGGACATCCATTTCCCCCTTTCCATCGGTTACGGCATGACCGAATGCGGTCCGCTGATCGGCGGTAACCCGCCTAAGTATTTCAAAGCGCGCACAGGCGGTGTGCCGGTGATGAACATGGAGGTCAAGATAGACGAACCCAACGAAGCCGGTATCGGTGAGATCCTCATCAAAGGTGAAAACGTCATGCTCGGTTATTACAAAAACCCCGACGCCACCAACGCCGCATTCACCGAAGACGGCTGGCTTCGTACCGGCGACCTCGGACGACTCGACCGCAGGAAGAATATCTACATCAAAGGTCGCTGCAAGACCATGTTCCTCGGCGCTTCGGGACAGAACATCTACCCCGAAGAGATCGAAGACAAACTCAATAACCAGGAGGCGGTAGGCGAATCGCTGATCGTGGAGCGCGAGGGCAAATTAGTGGCACTCGTCTTCCCCGATGAGACCCTGACCAAACGCATGAGCCGCGACGAGATTATCGCTCTGATGAAAGCGAACCTCGAGAAGCTCAATCACCTCATTCCGTCTTACAGCAAAGTGTCGAATATAGAGGTGCAGGACAAGCCGTTTGAGAAGACCCCCAAACGCTCCATCAAACGTTTCCTTTACAAATAACCAATTATCCATTGTCAATTATCAATTGTCAATTATCAATTATCAATGACTTGGGTTATTCTTGCCTTTCTCTCAGCGCTCTGCTTAGGTTTTTACGACGTCAGTAAGAAAGTAGCGCTGCGGGACAACTCGGTGGTAGATGTGCTGACAGCCAGCGTGCTGGTTTCGTCCGGCATACTGATCGTACCGCTGTTGATCTCCCGCCTCATGCCGGATGCTTTGTCCGGCAGTTTGCTGTATGTGCCGCCTATGGATATACAGGGACATCTGCTGACGATTCTCAAATCGGCGATCGTGCTCAGCTCGTGGATATGCGCATATGTGGCACTCAAACATCTGCCGATTTCCATTGTCAGCCCCTGGCAAGCCACACGCCCCATGTGGACGCTGATCGGCGCACTGCTCATCTTCGGCGAACGGCTCAACTCTTGGCAATGGGCAGGCGTCGTGCTCGCCATAGGCAGCATCTTTGTTTTCTCGTTCTTTAACCGTCCTGCCGGCCTGTCGCCCAAGAAAAGGCTGAGAGGTCTGGCACTGCAACCCGAAGCGAAGTACTATGTCGCCTTGGCGTTAGCCATCGTCATTGGCGCGTGCTCGGGCTTGTACGACAAATACATCATGCGCCTCTACGACCACAACGCCGTGCAGGTCTATTACACACTCTATCAGGCGGCGATGATGCTCGTTTTCTGTTATATTCACCATAAACGGCATCCCTCGGAAAGGGGATTTCATATCACCAACATCTGGCCGGTCGCGCTCATCTCGATTTTCCTGGTACTGAGCGATAATGTGTATATGCTCGCGCTGCAAGACCCGTCTTCCATGATCGCCGTGGTTTCAACGATCCGACGCGGAGGAACGGTCATCGGCTTTGGCTACGGACTGCTCTTCCTCAAAGAGAAAGATCCCGTCAAAAAGATCCTCTGCATGATAGGAATCATCGCCGGTTTGATCTGTCTGGCGATGGGCAGCATGTAATCCCTATTTGTGGGGATTTTGTCTCCCGGTGTTGCTCATATCAGTTTTTTTTTGTAACTTTGCGCCAAATTTGCAAATTCACACAAAAATGTACAAGTCAACGGACAAAATTTGTGACCTGATGTCACATGAAGAGGATGCGATCCAGATCATCAGCCGGTTTGGGTTAGAAATGGGTGTAGGAGACCAGACCATCGAGCAGGTCTGCAAGTCACATGACGTCCATACACCTACTTTTTTGGCGATTGTCAATTACAAGGTTTTTCATCAGCAGGCAACGATCGAGGAGATCAACATCGATACCTTGCAGCGTTATCTGAAAAACGCGCATACCTATTTTCTGGACTTCCGTTTGCCGCGCCTCAGACGCGACCTCATTGAGGCGATTATTCCTGCCGACCCCACGACCAAGATACCGGGGCTGATTCTGCGATGCTACGACGAGTTTGTGGATGAGATCCGCACACATATCGAGCACGAGAACAAAGGCTTATACGACGAACACGAGCATGACGACCAGCGTATCACCGACAAACTGACGGAGATCAAGAATCTCATTATCAAGTATTATCCTACCAAACCGACCTCTACCCAAGGAACGGTCACTTACACGCTCATCAACGTCATGAGCGAGTTATGGCATACCGAGCAGGATTTTGCGGACCATTGCGCCATCGAGGATGATATTCTCCGTCCGGCTCTGACACATGCCCCGCAACAGGTTCATCGCCGCCACCA
>CAMNCW010000056.1 GCA_946534715.1 uncultured Bacteroidales bacterium
CAACAAAATGTGCACTTTTGTTTTATTTTTCTTTCAAAAAATTTGGTCATGTGTAGTTTTTTTCGTAACTTTGCATGCTTTTTGACATAAAACATTGCATTTTGTTTTGAAAACTACTGTTTACAAATCATAATATATACATATATGAAGAAAATTTTTACTCTATTTTCAGTAATGCTGGTAGCGATGAGCCTCCAAGCCGGAGAATTGACCGTCGCGGACGGAAGTGCTACACACGAAAAATTACCCGTCTATCCTTATTATGGTGATGTATCCGGTGCACGTAGCCAAGTTATTTTCCCTGCTTCGCACCTTGAATCCTTACAAGGTGGAACTATCACCTCAATTACTTTCTATACTGGAACGCAAGCTAAGAAGGCAATGACAACTGTATATACAGTCAGTCTGGCAGTAGTCGAGCAGAGTGAGTTTGCAAGTGCATCTTACCTCAATGTAGAAAGTACGGTAGTGTACGAAGGTACTATTGATGCAAGTCAGGCAACAGTGACGCTTGAACTGACTACTCCTTTCACCTACGAAGAAGGAAACTTGTTCCTTGATATTCAGACCAAAGCAAAGGGCAACTATGATGATGCGTCATTTTTAGGTATCAATGGTAGTACGAATACAGCTATTTATTATTCTACTTATGGTGGTCAGCTTGCAGCCTTCCTCCCCAAGACGACTTTTGTGTTTGATGAGCCGAGCGGTTCTACTTGCGCACGTCCGTCCAAGTTAACAGCAGAAGCAACTCCAGACGGAGGTGTGTTTAGCTGGCAAGGAGAAGAGGAGGCACTGTTCCAAGTATGCGTAGTGGCAACAGGCGAAGAAGCAAACGAATGGAAACTATTAGAAGCGAACGGATATACCTATACTGTAAAAGGCTTGACTGCCGGCACAACGTACGATTTCTACGTACGCACCTATTGTTCGGAGAGCGAGCAGAGCACAGCAGTAAAAGCTACTTTCACCCCGGTATGCAATGCGCCGGCAAAAGTAGATATTTCCGAGTTGACGCATAATAGCGTGAGCCTCTCATGGAGCGCAGTAGCAGGCATCAGCAAATACCAATACTTGTGTCTGCCGGCGAACTCTACTCCTAATTGGGAAGACGTGAAAGAGGTAGAGACGCTGACAGTAACGGTCGATACCTTGCAGCCGAGCACGACATATGATTTCTATGTGCGCTCGTATTTCAATGCCGAGACGCAGAGCGAAGCTACTAAAGTATCTTTCACGACCAACTGCGTAGCAGAGGCATTGCCTTATGTAGAGACGTTTGACAAGGCTACTCTCCCCGCTTGCTGGGAAGTAAGCAATGTGTCCAATGCCAAGTGGCAGATGTACACCTATGGTGACGAGGGCAAAAGCGGCTATTGTTTACAATTCTCCAGTAGAAGTGGAGCTACCGCTACCCTCAAAACGCCGGCTATTGAGTTGTCTGAAAAAGCGCTGCTGAAATTCTATTGGAAGAACTCATCCGCTATTTCTGTCAAACTTCAGATCTCGACCAATGGCGGTTCTACCAAGACCGATATTGATACAGACCTCTCTTCCACACAAAGTACACTGGTACAAAAGACGATAGATCTCTCCGAATACGCAGGCGAGACCGTTACACTCTATTTTGTAGCTTCCAATACCCTTACCTCTAACAAATATATCTATTTGGATGAGCTCTCGGTGACTGCTAAGCCGTGCGAAATGCCGAAGCAACTGAAAGCGGACGCATCGTCCACCGGCGCCGTAGTAACATGGGCAGCAGGCAGCGATGAGGCAGAATGGAACTTGCGTTACCGCGCAGTGGGAGACGAAGATTGGAAAGAAGTGAAAGAGCTTCCAGAACCGACCTATACCCTGAGCGGTCTGGTATCCGGAACTGAGTATGAGGTACAAGTACAGGCATCCTGCTCTACGGACAAACAGAGCGGTTGGACTACTTCGGTCATCTTCACACCGCAATGCCCCGTTCCGTCCAATCTCCGCGTTTCGCAAATCACTGATACCGAGGCTTTGGTAACATGGGACGGAACAGAGGCTACGTACAATCTCCAATACCGCGAGAAGAATACGGAAGAATGGACCACCATCTCTGCCATCGAGGGCAAAGAGACCTTGCTGAACGAGTTGAGCGGCACAACGAGCTATGAAGTACAAGTACAGTCGGCTTGCGAAGGAGCGTTCTCTTCCGTGAAGACATTCACCACCGCTTGTGCTCCGCTGAGCAATTCAATTCCTTTTGCAGAAGATTTTGAGGAAGTAGAGGAAGGTTCGCTGCCGTCATGCTGGACCCGCCGCACAGAGAGCGAGTACCCGATGGTAATGAGTACCAAGGGAGCTTACGGTATCAAAGAGGATAGCGACAGTACTGCCAATTGTTTGGTATTCAGCGGAGAAGGCGAACAGGTAGTTATTCTGCCGGCATTTGATGCACCTCTCAACGCACGTGCGCTCGCGTTCTATTATAAGGTAAGTGCCAGTTCGGTGGAAGTAGAAGTCGGTTACCTGACCCATCTATACGGTACTTTCCAAGTAATCAAGACTCTCGACAACACCGTATATGCTTATGCAGAGCCGGCTACTGAGGTGGTACTCAATGAATTACCGGAAGATGCCAAGTACTTAGCAATCCGATATACATCCACCAGCCAGTGGTCCAGTTCCCATTTCGACAATATCAGCATTGCGGATCCGTCTCCGACCGGAATGGAGAATATTCACACGACCGGCAAAGCCATCAAACGAATTGAGAACGG
The DNA here is from genome assembly GCA_946534715.1 of uncultured Bacteroidales bacterium. Taxonomy (GTDB): domain Bacteria; phylum Bacteroidota; class Bacteroidia; order Bacteroidales; family Paludibacteraceae; genus Colicola. Next base: position 2,757 of record CAMNCW010000056.1, read on the forward strand.
AATGCTCATTTTAGAATATAATGGCACAATATTTGATGCTACAGGAAAAAAAGTTTATACTAAATAAAAACAAATCAATTATTAACACATGAAAAAGATTTTATCTATCATCGCGGCAGCGTTGTTCTGTGTGAACATCTATGCCGATCAGGCGGTCAACGTTAACTATAGCGGAACTGCCAAACAATCCCATTTCCCTGTGTATGGCCTTAACGCCGACACCAAGACCAGCTCTCCGTCGATGGGAGGGCAAGCTATCTACTTGGCTGACCAACTCAAAGGCATCACTGTAGGCAGTGAAATCAAGGCAATGACTTTCTACTCCGCCAATCAGAATCAATCTTGGGGAAAGGCTGAGTTCAAGGTCTCTCTCGCCAAGACGGATTTCACTTTCTTCCAGAATGCCAAAGGTGCTTATGCCACTCCCTCTGATGGAAGCGCGTTTACCAAAGTGTACGAAGGAACTCTGTCTGTAGTGGATGGAGAACTGACTATTAATTTCACCACGCCGTACGCTTACGAGGGCGGTAACCTGCTTATTCAGGTGGAAGTCACCAGAGAAGGTACCTCCTCTGCCTCTTCTTTCTATTCCGCAGCGAACACGGATTACCTGATTAAGTACGCCTATAGTGGCTCTTCCCGTGACGCCCTACAGCCGAAAGTCACCTTCGTGATAGCAGGTGGCGGCGATGATCCCGTCAGCGAAACTTGCAAGGCGCCGACTGCGGTTACGGTAGAAAAAGTCACTGAGTCAAGTGCCACTGTATCCTGGCAAGGCGAAGCATCGCAGTATCAGTACTGCCTCGAATTCGAAGGCGATCAGCCCGACTGGACAGCTGCTAAACTGACAGACCAAAAATCTGTCACGCTGTCAGATCTCTATGACGAGCAGAAATACTATCTCTACGTACGTTCCTATTGCTCCGCAACGGAAGTGAGCGAGACCGTAAAAGCTACTTTCAAGACGGCTTGCGCACGCCTGAACGTGCCTTGGATTGAAACTTTCACTCGCGATGCAGCCGGTAGTGAGGTAGTGGGTGATGTAGCTCCTGAATGCTGGGTTATTGCCTCCGCAGCTCCTGCCGTAACTATCGTAGCAGAGAAAGAAGATGACGGTAGCGGTAATCAAGTACCTACGGGTCAACAACACCTCATGGTACGCGGAGGTGGCTCCACTTCCGCTCAGGTATTTGCGCTTCCTCTCTTCAATGCGAAACTTGACACCTGCGAGTTAGCATTCGACTACTACGGCCAAGTGGTTAGAGAGGACTACGGTTCGTTGGAAATCGGTTATATGACGATCCCCACAGACGCTTCTTCTTTCGTTTCCTTAAAGACACTTGAGCAGACCACTGCCAGCAAACACGTGGTATTCCAATTGAATGTTCTGCCTGCAGGAACAGAGTACATTGCCTTCCGCTTCGCCGGAGGTACCAGCAATTTCGGCAGTGTATCATTGGATAACTTTGTACTGGCCGGTATCGGTCATTCGGGCGAGGTTGATCCGTCACAAGAGGAACTGCCGGATGCTAACATCTATGCCCTGTCCTATTGTCAGGCTCAGTTCACATGGTATTCGTACAACGCTTCCGCTTTCGCTATTGGTCTCTTCAATGCAGAAAGCCAGAGTTTGGTAGCAGGTGTTACAGTAACTACTGAAGAGTGCGAGCGTTTTGCTTACGAGGATCAACAGACCGGTGAGTTCAGCGGATTCTCCTCCAGCGACGATTATGAGAACCACTACTACTGCTCCACGAAGTGGATCTTGAACGTAGATGAAGAAGGTCAACAGCGCGGCGAGGCATGGTCGAGCAGCGTAATCAACGTAGGTTCGTTATTAGGCTTAGCCCCTGGTAAGTACCAAGTTCAGGTTTATGAGCTGGTTCAGAACGAAGCGGGTTACTCGAAAGGTGAGTTGTTAGCAACTATTCCGTTTGAACTCGTAGCAAAATACGTTACTAACCTGAAGGCAACTGTAGCTGAGGATAAGAAGAGCGCTACTCTCACATGGGATGCTCCTGAGCTTGGTCAGGGCGAGCGTTTGTACGTTCGCGTATGGTCAGGCGAGACAGTAGCTTACGATAACTTCGATAGCAATAAGCGTCCGGAAAGTCCGCTGACGGTAGATGTTGTAGAAGGTAAAACCTACACTGCAGTTGTACAGGTAGTAGATAGAAACAACAACCAACTTGGTCCCGAGACGCAACTCAGCTTCACCGTAGGCGTGAACCCGTATGTGCCGACCGACCTCAAAGCTGAGGTATTCTCCGGGGACAATGTAACCTTCAGTTGGACAGCGACTACTGTGGCTGACCGCTATGTGATCACACTCTATTGCGACGGAGAGTTCTATTCGACACTCAATGTGAAAGGCACTTCCAAGACCACTACAATGCCTAAGAATGGCACTTGGTCATGGACTGTACAAGCATTCAATCAAGGTTCAAATGGCAACTATTTCGAGGCTTCAGATGCAGTAGCAGGTGCAGATTTCGTATCCAAAGCAGCAGATATTCCGGAAGACGCAGTTGTTATGGAAGTATGGGGCATGGAGGCTGCTTATCTCGACCAATATGTGGATCAGTTCCCGGAGGGCAAGTTCGGCTGGTACATCACCTTCGCTACGGGCGAAGAGGATGGAACGGGTTATCCGATGCCAACCTTCCTGATCTATACCGACAAAGAGCGTGCTATCTCGGGTGTATATAATGTAGCCCGTCAGAGTATTGATGCCGAGTCCTGCTATATCAACGTCACTGGTCGTCAGTCGGATGCAATCATGGCTACCGATGCAGAATTGCGTCTGCAGTTCGAGGGCTACGATGATGATAAAGCAGCAGAAGGTCCGTATCGTTACGGCTACTACACCGGTTCGTTCCGAATCGTGGGCAGTGACGGTAAGACCTATGTCGGCAAACTGTTCGAGCAATTCTGCAACTCCTTCAATTTCTCGACCTATTCCAGCACATATCGCGACCACGTAGGCATGTGGGATGAGGATCCGAACTATGTTGGTCCGCAAGGTATTGAGAATATCGCCGTTCCGACCGAGAAGGCAGCTAAAGTATTGGTTGAAGGTCAACTCTATATCGTTCGTCCTGACGGCAGCATCTACAATGCATCAGGTGCGAGAGTGAAGTAAAAAGGGAAGGACAAAAAGAAAAGCGTCAGAAATCTGGCGCTTTTCTTTTTATGAGATCTCGGAGTATCGAAATATCGATCACTTTCTACTTATTGGTGTTGCTCGCGGAGAAGATCGTTGACCGTCTTAACGGGGTTGAAGGTGGAAATAGGTACTTCGACGAAGATTGTGTTCCAACGGCTCATTGCGCCGTTCCAGAGACCCGGAAGTTCGAGAGCCAACAACTCTTTGCCGTCTTTCGATTTATTGGAGATAAAACCTGTTTGCGGATCCACATACTTCGGCAGGTCAAACGGCTTGCCCTCGTAGTCACGAATAGCGCAAACGAGATCAACGGGGTTGAAGTGCGTAGATTGCTTCATGAGTTCCGGATCACTGATCTGGGTCGATTCGAGGATCTGGCAGGAGATAGAGCCATCCGCCTCACGAACCAAGAACGGTCCGCCACCGGGCTCACCGGTATTCTTTACCACACCGCAGACACGAATCGGACGATTCAACTTCGCGCGCTCCTCGTCGCTGAGATTTGGGTTCTTGAGCGCCTCGAAGACACGTTTCTGCTCAGTTACGAGCACGCCGGCAAGGATCTGTTTGTAGCGGATAGTATCCTTTTTGAGACGATCCGGCACTACATTGTCGATGTTCTTGATGAAAACGATGTCTGCATCCTGCTGGTTCAAGTTCTCGATGAGGGCTCCGTGGCCACCGGGACGGAAAAGGAGTTTGCCGTCTTTCGTTCGGAACGGCGTGCCGTCAGGATTAGCAGCGAGCGTATCGGTGCTCGGCATTTGCTCCGAGAAAGTGACGTCATACTTGACGTTGTACTTCTCCTCAAATTTCTTGAGGTTATCCGCAATGTGCTGACGGAAGAGCGGCAGGTGGTCATGGCTGACGGTGAAATGGAGGAACACCTCGGGTTTCTTGCCATCCTCTGCGGGCTCGGCGCAATACTGCGCTCCTTCTACCAGATGTTCCAACGCGGGCGTACGCGCGCCATCGCGATATTTATGGAAAAGGAGAAGTCCTTTCGGCAGGTCGCCATAGTGCATGTCCTGAAGCAGGTAACGCACAGCCTCCTGTCCCTCTTTGCCTGCCAACTGCGGGCCAAAAGCAAACTCATCCTTGTGCGCCAGAAACTCCTGAATGAACGGCGTCTCAATACCATCTTCGAGGTATTGGAAGAGGTTCTTGAACATGCGGCTTGCGGCGCCGGATGCAGGTACGAACTTGAGAATCTTGTGACCCTCTTTCAAATACTGCTGCCAAGCGGCGATGTACTCCTCCTGCTCCGCACGTTTGGGCGCCAAAATACCCTTCTTGGTGGATGCCGGAGCAACGATGTCTAACTGCGGAAAACCGTTCTTGAAGCACTCTAATTGTGCCTCTGCTTTCTCTACTGAGATCCCATGAGCTTGGAGCTGCTCAAGGTCTTGCGAAGTGAAATTATTCATGGATAAAAAGATTAAATTGTACAATTACGGCACAAAGGTACAATTTTTTTTGCACATGTCCAAATTTTTTTGTAATTTTGCAGCGGAAAATTAAAAAAAACTGAATTATGATCCTTATTGCCGACAGCGGAAGTACAAAAGTGCACTGGTGTTTAGTCACCGCCAGTGGTCAGTCTTCGGACGTTTTCACCGATGGTATTAACCCGCTTTTCCAGACCACTATCGCGATGCAGAACAGCATCAGTAACCAACTTCTGCCGAAAATAGCACCGCTGCTTTGGGCAGGAACACTGACCCATATTTTCTTCTACGGAGCAGGATGTACGCCGGAGAAAAAAGTGTTTGTACAGAAAGCCTTGGAGGCGGTGTTCAAGAAAGCGCAAGTGTTCGTAGCGTCGGACATGTTAGGCGCCGCACGGGGTTTGTTGGGACACAAAGCCGGTGTGGCGTGTATCTTGGGAACCGGCAGCGGCAGTTGCTATTACGACGGAGAGAACATTGATTGGTGTGTGCCTTCGTTGGGGTATATTTTAGGCGATGAGGGTTCAGCGGCTGTTTTAGGCAAGCGGCTTGTGGGAGATCTGCTCAAAAACCAGTTAGGAGACGACCTCAAGGAACAGTTCTTCGCCGAATACGAGACTTCCATGGCGGATATTATTGAGAAAGTGTATCGTCAGCCGTTTCCAAACCGGTTCTTGGCGAAGCTGTCCAAGTTCTGTGCGGATCATATAGAGGATCAGCGCATTCGTCAATTGGTTTATGACCATTTCGTGCAGTTCATCCGCCGCAATTTAGTGCAGTATAAAACAGAAGCACCGGTGGGTTTTGTGGGATCCATTGCGTATTATTACAAGCCGATTTTGGAGGAAGCGATGAAAGCAGAAGGGCTTCCGATGGGTACGATTCTGCAAGATCCGATAGAAGGTCTGAAAGAGTACCACAAGGACGTTATTGTACCAACGACGGAATAATTGAGAATTATGATAGATATATTTTATCTTCCGGGCAGAGTGTGCCCGACAAAAGCGATCAAAGAGATCGCGGAAAAGAGTGAGAAGAAATACACGATGATCTGTCTCAAACCCGAGATCGAATGGATCTATTTGGGTCAGGAGCGCATGGTACAAGTGATGGAAATGACAGGTGCCACGATGGTTTATGCGGACCACTTCAATAAAGTACAAGGGGAAAAGGAGGAAGCGTGGATTATCTCCGAAGCGCCGGTGATTGATTATCAAACGGGCGCACTGCGGGATGATTTTGATTTTGGAGCGGTGATGCTTTGGGACACGGAGAAGTTGAAAGCACTGGTGGCGCAGATGGATACGGAATACGAGTTTGCAGGTCTGTATGATCTTCGTCTCCGCGCAAGCCAATTCACAATGCACAATGCACAATGCACTATTGTTCACATTCCGGAGTATTTGTATTACGAAGTTGAGACCGATACCCGCAAGAGCGGTGAGAAACTGTTTGATTATGTCGATCCGCGGAACAGACAAGTGCAGGTGGAAATGGAAGCGTGCGTGACGGAGCACTTGAAACGCATCGGGGCATATCTGGAGCCGGGCAAGTACAAGGAACTGCCCAAAGCGGACGACTCGTACCCTGTTACTGCGAGTGTGATTATTCCTTGTAAAAACCGCGCGCGCACGATAAAGGATGCTATTCTTAGTGCTCTGAGCCAAAAAGTACGAGAGGGCTATTCGTTCAACGTGATCGTAGTGGATGACAACTCGACCGACGGAACGGCGGAGATTATTGAAGAATTAAGAATTACAAATTCAAAATTAATTCATATTGCGCAGGATAAGACCTGGCACGCCATCGGTGGCAACTGGAACGTAGCTATTCATGACCCGCGTTGCGGCAAGTACGCTATTCAGTTGGACAGCGACGATACGTACTATGACGAGACCACCGTGCAACGTTTCATTGACGCGTTTGAATCAATTCACAATGCGCAATGCGCAACGCAGTACGGCATGGTGATCGGCACGTACCGGTTGACCAATATGGCAGGAGAGATTTTGCCTCCGGGTGTGATCGACCATCGCGAGTGGACGGACGAAAACGGTCGCAATAACGCGCTAAGAATCAACGGTTTAGGTGCGCCGAGAGGATTCTATGTACCGCTTCTCCGCACGATCAATTACCCCACCACCAAGTACGGCGAGGATTATGCCGTGGGTATCCGTATCGCGCGTGACTACCCTATCGGACGCATCTATGACGTGGTCTATAACTGCAGACGTTGGGAAGACAACTCCGATGCCAACTGCGACGTGGTAGCCATGAACCGAAATAACTGGTACAAAGACCGTTTGCGCACCTTTGAACTGATGGCGAGAATTCAAAATTAAGAATTAAGAATTGCACATTCGTGTCGGGATATTAACGGCGCCGGAAATTGAATTTGAGAGGCGGGAGAAGACGTTCCTTTTGAAGAACGTCCGGATCGGTATCGGCTTTCATTGGGACCGATACGAGGACCAGGAGTTTGCGGGGGAACTGGAGATCCGCAATAATCAGGACGGCACACAAACCGCTATCAATACCATTGAGTTGGAGGACTACTTGTGTTCGGTCATTTCGTCGGAGATGAATGCCAACAGCCCGATGGAGTTGCTCAAAGCGCACGCTGTGATCAGCCGCAGCTGGGCAATGCGGGCGATGATGAAGCCAAACCACGAGGGTTTTCACGTCTGCGCCGACGACCACTGCCAGCGGTATGAGGGCTTGCGGCGCATGAACGACCGGGCGGTGGAGGCGGTTCGGGCAACACGGGGAATGGTCCTCACGTACGACGGCGAAATCTGCGACTGCCGCTATTACAAGTGTTGCGGAGGACGAAGTGAGATCTGGCGGACCTGCTGGGAGGATATTGACGTGCCATATATTCAGTCGGTGCAATGCGATTGGTGTAAGAGCCCTTCGCCCAAAGTGCTGCGGTTGGTTTTGAATGATTATGACCAGGAGACCAAGGATTTCCGGGACTGGAAGGTCACTTATACCGCCGACGAGTTGAGCGAGATCATCCGTACTAAATCCGGCATTGATTTCGGAGAGATCGTTGATCTGATCCCTCTTCATCGCGGTGCGTCGGGGCGCATTGACCAATTACAGATCGTGGGCACCAAGCACACACAGATCATCGGCAAAGAGCTTAAAATACGCCTTTGGCTTTCGAGAACCTGCCTCTATAGCAGTTGGTTCGAGGTGGAAAAAGAGCCTCATTGCTTTGTGCTTCGGGGACACGGATGGGGCCACGGAGCGGGACTTTGCCAGATTGGCGCGGCGGTGATGGCGAGCGAAGGGAAAAGCTACGAAGAGATACTCAGTTATTATTATGTCGGTTCAAGACTTAGCACTTCAGCGCAATAAATACAAGCACCTCACCGATGCCGAATGGCGATGGTTCTTACAGCAAGTAGAGGGTCGCGAAAGGACAGCAGACAAGTTGCCCTCTTTTGCGGCGATAGAGGACTGGTGGTACCCGGTAAGGCTGAGTTGCGAACAGTGTTCGTCAGAACTCACGGCGCGGTACAAAGCGGAGATCATCAAATCTTCAAATTCGCCAATTCTCAATTCTTCAAATGACAAGTTTCTTGACCTCACCGGCGGTTATGGCGTGGACACCCTCTTCCTGAGCGAACTTTTTGAGCACACGCACTATGTGGAGCAGAACGCTGAGTTGTGCAGGATTATGGAACACAATAAGGAAATCAAAAATGAGAAATTAAAAATAAAAAATATCAGCGTTCATAACTGCACTGCCGAAGAATTCCTTTCTTCCCCCCCTCAGGGGGGAGTTGAGGGGGGCTTCTCTCTCATCTTCGTTGACCCGGCTCGAAGAGACAGCCATGGAGGTAAGGTCTTCCATCTCGAAAACTGCACGCCGAATGTAATCGAACTGTTGCCTGAATTGTTAAAGCATAGCCAACGATTGCTATTCAAACTCTCCCCGATGCTGGATATCAGTCAGGCAATAAAAGAGTTGTCAGCTATCAATTGGGACATTTACGTTGTTGCTATCAAGAATGAAGTCAAAGAAGTGCTGCTTCTGAGCGGAGGAAACGGAACGATCACCGCCATCGACCTCTCGTGCCCGGAGCAGGCATTCACTTTCACACGCGAGGAAGAAAAGAACGCCACTGTCAGCTATCAGCTATCCACTATCAACTATTTATACGAGCCCAATGCCGCTATTCTCAAAGCCGGGGCATACAAACTCGTTGCCCAACGGTTCAAACTCCACAAACTGGACCCCAACACGCACCTGTACGCATCGGATCAGTACGTGGCGCATTTCCCCGGGCGCGTGTGGAAAACCTCACCTCTTCCCTCTCAAAAAGAGAGGGTGATTCAGCAAGCGAACGTGCTTGTTCGCAATTATCCACTGACCGCAGAGCAACTGAAAAAGAAAATGCGTCTGAAAGACGGCGGCACGGAGTATATCATCGGTTGCCGCGTTGACGGCAAACCCGTGGTCTTGCGGGCTGAAAGGCTCCACTAACCCAGCGGATCAAATATATCCATGCCGAAGGCAGATGTGAATGCATCTGCTTTTTTGAGGTTTTCGGCGGTATCTAACTGCACGCCGCGGGCATGAGGTGACATGAGGAGAATGCGGTCGGAGAGCGCAAGCGCCAGATCTAACTCGTGCGTGGAGATCAGGATCGTCTTGCCTTGCTCATGCGCCAAGTTCCGCAGCAGACGAAGCACCAAGATACGATGCGGCAGATCCAAGTGCGCTGTGGGCTCGTCCAATAAGATAATCGGTGTCTGCTGCGCCAGCGCTTTGGCTATGAGAATGCGCTGTTTCTCGCCGTCAGAATGCGCGTTGAAGAAAGTTCGCTCCACAGACTGATCCCCGAACCCCACTTGCCGGAGCGAGTCGGTTATAACCTGTTCGTCCGCTTCGGTCAGACCGCCGAGAAAAGAGGTGTACGGGTATCGTCCCATCGCCACCACATCGTGTACCGTGGTGTTCTCCAACGAGAGCCTTTCCGTCAAAACGAGCGCTATGCTCTTGGAGTTGAGCGTTGAGGTTTGGGAGCCGAGAGAAGCAAGGTTATACGCCCCGTTCAAAGCAGGTTGGAGACCTGCCAAAGTGCGCAACAGGGTCGATTTGCCACAGCCGTTGGGTCCGAGCATGCAGACCATCTCACCCCGGTAGAGCGAGAAAGTGAGGTCGCGTTGCACGACCGCTGCATCATAGCCAATGCTCAGCTTATTCGTAGAAATAGATACGTTGGACACGACGGGAAACGGATGTTAATATTTCATATGTGATCGTTCCGAGTTTGTCTGCCAGTTCTTGCAGCGGCATGTGTTCGCCGAAGACCTCTACTATGTCTCCGGGGCGTGCATCGGCTCCTGTGACATCCACCATCGCCTGGTCCATGCACACATTGCCCACCACAGGACAGCGTTTGCCGCGCACATACACCTCGCCGCCGTAGTTCGAGAAACGGCGGTCAAAACCGTCCGCATAGCCGATAGGAATGACGGCGATGACACGGTCTTCCGTCAGTTTGGTATGCCTTCCGTAACCGATTGTCTCTCCGGCTTTGACGGTCTTGACGGACAGGATGGTGGTCTCTAACGTACACACATTGCGCAGTTGTGCGCCGGCGAACGAGAACCCGTAGAGACCGATACCCAAACGGCACATGTCGAACTGGTATTGTGAGAATCGCTCTATGCCCGCGGAGTTGCAGATGTGTTTGATGATCGGATATTGAAGGCCGGCTTTCAGTTCCTCCGCACAGGCGTCGAAATAACGGATCTGATCAAGCGTGAAGTCATCAAACTGCGCCTCATCGGAGCCTGCCAGGTGCGAAAAGACCGAAGCCACACGCACGGCTTTCTGATGCGTTAGACGGTCTATGAGCCAAGGCATATCCTCTTTGTAGAAGCCCAGACGGTGCATTCCCGAATCGATCTTCACGTGTACCGGCACGTCTTCCAAACCTTTTGCCGAAGCCGCTGCAATAACGGTTTTGAGCGACTGATGGGAATACACATTCGGCTCCAGGTTATTCTCCAAAATCAGATCCATCGCCGCCACTTCGGGGTCCATAATAATAATCGGCAGAGTGATTCCTGCACGTCTCAGTTCGACACCTTCGTCCGCTACTGCAACTGCCAGATAATCAACTAATCCGGAAGCCTGCAAGGCTTTGGATACCTCCACGCTGCCGGCTCCGTAAGCAAAAGCTTTGACCATACAGGTCAGTTTGGTCTGCGGCTTGAGCAGCGAACGGAAATAGCGCACGTTCTCCACCAAGGCGGAGAGGTTCACTTTGAGCACCGTCTCATGCGTCTGATGCAAGATACGCGAGGTGATCGTCTCTTCGTCATAGCCCAAAGCGCGCATGACCGCGGCACAAGTGCGCACGTTCTGGTGTGTCGGGTCTTCAAGCACTTGTTCGGAATGAACGAACAGTTTCATTTTCTCCGCACGTTTCTGTTCCAGGGAAGCGAAATTCTCGTCATGTTCATGTCCGATATACGTGATTACGCCGATTGTCGGGCGGATGATTTTCTCCAAACGCTCCATCTCTCCGGGCTGTGAGATACCGGCTTCAAAGATCGCAAGAACAGGTTTGTCCGTGGCAGTTTGTATATTCGCCAACTGCCAAACAGAGAGCGGTACACCGATCTGCGAGTTATACGATTTGGGCGAACGAACAACGGTGTAGTCCTCTTTGAGCAACTGGTAAAGCCACTCTTTGACCACCGTCTTGCCGTTCGAACCGGTGATGCCGATCACCGTGCCCGCAAACTGCGAACGGACATGCGCCGCCAGCGCTTGCAACGCATCCAACGCATTGCCCCGCACAAAAGCTTTCACACCTCGGCTTTGCAACTCCGCAATGTAATTAGCACCGTCGTTCTTGTCTGTTTTGATAGCAAAAAAGAGCGTCGCTTGCGGTTCTGCGCCCAATTGGCGGCTGTCTGTCAACAAAAAACGGATGTCTTGCGAACCATCACCTTCCACTTCGGCTATCGAGCCGATTACCTGTTTTATTTCCGATAAAAGCATATACAATCAAATTTGACTGCAAATTTACTTCTTTTTTTTGACATACACAAATAAAACTGCAAAAAAATGTAATATTCTGTTTTGGGGCATGTCGTTTCGCGCAATTCTCCCTCAATGAGTGCTCATTTTTACAAAAATCTCCCTCAATGAGTGCTCATTTTTACAAAATCATCCCTCAATGAGTGATTTTTATCACTTTATCTGCATATTTCGTAAAAATGTAGTACCTTTGCACCCGACCGTCAAGCTTGACGTCCCGGAAGGCAACGTGAACTAATTAGAACGTAAACTAATTAGAACGTAAACTAATAAGAACGCGAACTAATTAGAACAGAACCTGAACATTAGAACGCTAACTAATGAGAACCTGAACATTAGAACGTGAACTAATGAAATCGAACAAAGAGGCGGAGCACAAAAACGTGTTCCGTTTCTTTTTTCTCTACTTCGTTCTTTCTTCTTCTAATCCGCTTGTAAGTACGATACATACACGATAGATATACGTTAGATACACGATAGATATACGATAGATAAACGATACATTCAACGCCCATCATGCTAACTTCATGCGCCACTCAAAGGAGGTAGAGGTTAAGGAGGAAGAGGAAAAGAGGGAGATGGAGATATGGACACAAAAAGTGAGAAAATGCTTTTTTTTCAAAAAAAATGCCCGAACGCTTGCATATGTGCGAAATTTGTAGTATCTTTGCACGAATTTTCGTTTAACACTTAACATAAATCATAATGAAAAAGATTTTCACATTGATGGCTACTGCTCTGATGAGCGTTGCTATGTGGGCAGGAGCCAATGACCTGCTGTGGGATTATTCGGAGAATAAGATCCCGACATCAGGGTCTGACAAAGACGCTATTTCTCAGACCCTGCTGACTTATGGCGGTTATGTAAATGATGCGCCAAGTACGAATTTGGGATTGAACGGCGTGAAAATGAATAGCAGCGGTTACGCTTATTTCACAAAAGCAGCCGTAGCGGGCAAACTGAAACTGACTTATGGCCCGCGCAAAACAGGTGCCAAGTTATCCTTGTTAGTGAGCACATGGACAGGTGAGACTCCTTCTGCGGAGAAACTGATTGTGGAGACCAAGATGGTGGATGAGCTGAGTACTGCGGTAGTTGATTTGACTGCTGAGCAGAACAATATCTATATTACCCGTTCTTCGGCCAGCGGAGAAGGAGTTCTGCAAAAGATTCAGTTCATTGAGTTCGTGCCACGTACGTTTGTGGATTTTGAGCTGGTGATGTGCAACATGGCTTCGGAGTATGATTTTACCACGCTGCCGGATGGCGTGACTGCAAGCGGTACATTCAATACCGACCAACACGGCTACCGCGATTTCAACATCCAAGTGCCGGTGGATGGCACCGTTCGCTTCACCATCGGTGACTGCCAATATGGTAACAAACCCATTGAGGTAAAGAACAAAAAAGGCGATGTCATTGCTACGCTGAACTATCCGAAAGCAGGCTGTTATAGCCCGGATAAAAGCGAGAATGTATTCCAATACATCTATTTAGGCGATGCTGACACGCTGACGTTTGAGAAGATCCAATACTGCAACTATTTCAAGGCAGAGGCTGCTGAGATCACTCCCTGCGACGTGACTTTCAAGGATCAGAACGGCAAGGTGCTCTCCAAAATCGAGACGTATGAAGGAGCCACATTAGGCATTTTGCCGGAAGTGAGTGTACTGCCGGAGATCGGCGAGGGCTATGCGTTCCGCGGATGGTTCTATACCAACGGCAAGAAAGCACAGATAGGCGATGCGATCACCGGCAACACCACGATCCAAGCCAAAGTGACACCGATCGAGGATGCTATTATCGGTAGCGTGCAGACATATGATTTTGCGAACGCTGCTTTCTATCCCGAGGATCACGAGACGGTAGAGGTCAACGGCGGTAAATACTACAACAACCACGGCTGGTATTTCGATGCCAACGGCTCGATCCGCGTCAAAGTAGCCGGCAATGCCGTTGTGGTCGTTACGCTTTGCCAGTATTCAGAGACCGGCGATGTAGCCGTTACAGCGGGCGAGAAGGAAATCGCCAAGGCGAGTGTAGAAAAGAACACGACCGCCGACGGTACCGAGCTGACCGCACAATATGAAGGCGAGGCTGGATGGCTGACCATCAGCTGGACCGCTAAACAGTATATCCACAAAGTGGTGGTGTATAACGTACTGGATTTCTTGGAGAAAGACGCTGCCACGGGCTATTATATCGTTCCTGCAGGGGATGTAGCATCGTTCCTGTTGGCGCTCGTACAGGCGCAAAGCGGCGACAAGATCTTCCTGCCGAACGGCACATATGACCTCGGTGAGACCTGTCTGACAACCATCAGCAAGGACAACATCGCTATCATCGGTCAGTCGATGGACGGAACGATCATCAAAAACGCACCGGACGCTTCCAAAGAGAGTATCGACAAGACCGCAACAATCAAGATCAACAAGAACGTGTCGGGTACGTACCTCCAAGATCTGACGATTCAGAACGCGCTGGATTACTACAAGAGCGACAACGGACGTGCGGTATGTCTCTGGGATCAGGGAACGAAGACCGTTTGTAAGAACGTGAAACTGCTGAGCTATCAGGATACGTATTATTCGAACCTGCAAGGCGCGTTGAAGTACTTCGAGGATTGCGAGATCCACGGAACAGTTGATTTCATCTGCGGCGACGGTAGCGTTTATTTCAAGAACAACCTCCTCTATTGCGAGAAACGCAAGAAAGACGGCGGCGGAAGTGACGCCTTGACCGCAAACAACGGTGTTGCAACGGACAAAGGTTATGTCTTTGAGGGTTGCACCGTGAAGAGCGAGTGCCCGGTCGTTTCGATGGGACGTGCATGGAACAACACGCCGAAAGTAGCGTTCCTGAACACCTTAGTTGATTACAGCGCAGGTCAGTTTGCTTTCGAGAGCGGAGATATTCAGCGCTGGACAAAGAAACTGATGAACGCCAACGCTTGGCCTGAGTTCGGCGAGTTCAATACTCATCTGGAGGATGGAACGGTATTGACTCCGGCAAGCAATGTGGTGACATTCGTGGACGAGAAGAGCGGTAATGCAACGAAGGATATCGAGACCGTTTGGAACGCAGAGAAAGCTGCTACTTACACGATGGCATATACCCTCGGAGCATGGGCAGAGACCGCTGCCAAAGAGGCGGAGCAGGCTGTTTGCGACTTGGAGAACATCGAGGACGAGGCGGTTTACCTGGTAGAAGCGCTGAACGGCAATGCGGAACTGATGTTAGGTTCCAAACTCAAAGGGGAGGTCTTCCCGGAAGGATCAGGCATCACCGTTCGTAAAGCGAATACACGCGGCGGTTTCGGTGCAAAAGCAGGCGAAGAGCCTTCTCAAGCCATCAGCAACACCGCTGTCAGTAATGAAAAGGTAGCTAAAATCATCCGTGACGGAAAGGTAATCATTATTCGCGGAAATAAAGAATTTAATGTGCTTGGCGCACAACTCTAATAGTAAAGAATGCAGAAGTTGAGATTTCTCCTTATAGTATGCGCGTGCGTTGGTGTACACGCGAGCGCGCAAGTGTCGAACGCTGGAAGGTCGGTATTCTCTTTTATGAGTTTACCGACATCTTCCCGCATCAATGCGTTAGGAGGAAGCAACGTCAGCCTGAGCGACGGAGATATTTCCATGGGCATGTGCAACCCCGCCCTGCTCCATGAGAACTCGCATATGACGCTGCAACTCAACTATTCGTATTACCTGCCGGGAACAATGTTCGGTTCTGCGCTCTACGGGCATAATTTCGCAGAGAAGAACTATTTTGCAGTGGGTCTTCATTACCTCGATTATGGTACGATGAAAGAAGCGCTGGAAAACGGTTCGCAGACAGGTCGGACATTCGGAGCACGGGATATTTTAGTGGATGTCATGTACGCGCGGCAGTTACATCCGTGCTGGAAAATAGGCGTGACCCTCAAACCGGTCTATTCCATTTACGAGAGTTATTCGTCTTTTGCCATCGGAGCTGACGTCGGCGCACACTATCAAAGTCCTGACTCCGCTTTGCAGATGGGTTTGGTACTCCAGAACATAGGTTGGCAACTGAAAGGCTTCTATTCCGAAGAGGGCGGACGCAACCACGAGATGCTGCCGCTGAACCTCCAATTCGGACTGAGTTATCGCCTCAAACATGCACCGCTGCGATTCCATGTGCAGTTACACAACCTGCAGACATGGAACTTGAACTACGAGTGGACCAGCATCGACAAGGATCCGGTGAAAGGAGAGATTATTCCGCACAATGTGGCATGGTACGACATGCTCTTCCGGCACACGATTTTCACGCTGGAGGTAGTTCCAAAGAGCGAGAAATTCTATATCGCACTCAGTTATAACCACCGCCGCAGAGCAGAGTTGAACCTGATCGACCAGCGTTCGTTAGCCGGATTTGCTTTGGGTGTGGGTGTGAAGATCAAACAAGCCCGCGTCGGGTTTGCTATCAGCCAGCTGACCAAATCGAACTTCTCGTACCAACTCGGTCTGACCTTGGATATCAACTCGCTCATGAAATAGGGAGATAATTGTAAATTGTGATTTGTGAATTGTGAATTGTGAATAAGATTATTGTTGCAATAGACGGATATTCTTCCTGCGGTAAATCCACTATCGCCAAAGAGTTAGCGAAATACGCAGGTTATATTTACGTGGACACAGGCGCCATGTATCGCGCGATAGGTTTATACACGCTTCGTAACGGTCTGACGGACGAGGCAGCGATTATTCAAGCCCTGCCGCAGATACAGGTGGGCTTCATTCAAGCCGGGGGTGCGCAACACGTGACCTTGAACGGCGAAGACGTCGAATCGCAGATACGCACCTTGGAGGTCGGCAACAGAGCAAGCCAGGTATCGCAGATCAAAGAAGTACGGGCTTTCCTCGTGGTGCAACAACAGGCCATGGGAAAGGACAAAGGTATCGTTATGGACGGCCGCGATATAGGAACCGTGGTTTTCCCGAAAGCGGAACTGAAACTCTTCCTCACCGCCAGCCCCGAAGTGCGTGCACAGAGACGTTTCGACGAACTGGTAGAGAAAGGCGAAAAGCCAGACTACAATGCCGTGTTAGCCGATGTCAACGACCGAGACTACCGTGACACACATCGCGCCGAGAGCCCGCTCAGGCAAGCTGAGGATGCGATTGTGGTGGATAACAGCCACATGACCCGAGAAGAACAGATGCAAGTCATTTATGATTATTTCAATCGATTCAAATAGCGGTTTCTGTTTTGGCGTCACGCGCGCCATTAACACCGCCCAGACAGAGCTCCGCAACGGAGCTCTTTATTGCTTAGGCGACATCGTCCATAACGGTCAGGAAGTAGCCCGTTTGGAAGAAGCCGGCCTACAGACGATCGACTACGACGATCTCCGGACGCTTCCTTCTCACTCGCGCGTGCTGCTTCGGGCACACGGCGAACCGCCTTCTACGTATTGGATAGCCCGGCAACGGGGGATCCAACTCTTTGATGCTACTTGCCCGGTGGTAAAGAAATTGCAAGACCGTATCCGAGCTTGTTACGAGGCGCACAAGAACGATGAAGCCCTGCCGCCGCAGATTGTCATTTACGGCAAAGCCGGACATGCGGAAGTGATCGGTCTCCAAGGTCAGACTAATAATACCGCTATCGTCATTGAGAATGAAGCGCAACTGAACCTGCTTGATTTCTCGCGGCCGATCTATCTCTTTTCGCAGACCACCAAGTCCGTAGAAGGCTTTCAGAGCCTTGTGGAAGCGATCAAAGCACAATTCACAAAACGCAATTCACCATTAGTTTTCGAAGCGCACAACACGATTTGCCGCAATGTAGCGAACCGTGTAGCGCAGTTACAGGCTTTTGCGCGGGAGAACGACATCGTGCTCTTTGTCGGCGGAACCAAGAGTTCCAATGCCCGCGTGCTGTTCAATCATTGCTTGGAGGCGAACCCCAACACCTATTTCCTCAGTAGCGCAGAAGAGATGAGCGAATCACTCATCCGCGAATGCCGTGCAGCAGAACGTGTCGGCATCTGCGGTGCAACCAGTACGCCACAGTGGCTCATGGAAAAAGTAAGGGACAAGCTTTCGCTCATCCCTTCCCTCTAAACTTTTGTTCTTTATCTGACGCTTGTCAGTTTCTTGATCTTGTCGTTCAGTTTCTTTTCCCTGAGTAACTGCTCAAGGCTGATGTGCATTCTGTAGTTCCAGAACTGACGCGGGTTAGACGGTACGTTGATACGATCCGCAAACTGGTCTTTGATGCGCACATCGCCGTCGATAGCAAGCCAGTCCTGCAGCGGCAGAATGGTCCACATAGCCGGGCTGTACATGTGCTGGTTGATGATGAACTCGGCTATCTCCGGGGTCATTTCCTGCGGAGCTTCGCCCCACCAACCCATTTGCTCGTTGTAGAAACGCTGAGTTACGGCTCTATCCTCTTCCCACCAAGCACGAAGCGGGTTCATATCGTGCGTACCGGTGGTACAAACGGACTGATACGGAGCATCTGCCGGATGCGCAAACTTGACGGTCGGATCTTTCGGCATTCGTTGGATCTCAAGGCTCAAGATCTGCAACTCGTGCATCACATCGGGCACGCAAGCAGGTACCATTCCCAGGTCCTCACCGCAGCAGAGCATATGCGTTGCGCCGATGAGTGTCGGCAACTTGCGCATTGCCGAGTCACGCCAGAACGAGGTATGACGGCGGTAGAAGTACTCGTTATAAATGCGCATGAGCACTTCCTTCTGGTCCGAATAGAGCTCGTTGAAGGAGTGGCTCTGATAGATGGAGATACGCGGATGCAACCAGCCCGGGCGGCGTTGGTCTTCCACCATCAGCACTTCGCAATGCAGATAAATGAGTCCGTTGCAGATATTATGCACCGCCTCTTCGCTCAGGCCGGAAGCCTTCAGCTGTTTCTTGTCGCCCAACAGACGATCTGCCCATTCCTGCACTTTGACTTGGGTATCAAACTCCGGACGGAACCAATAGATATAATTATCGTTGGTCTGAAGTGCATTCTTCTTCGCCCATTCGGTGTCAAAGCCGAGCACATCGCCCAAGAAATTCGAGCGGATATACGGTTTGGTCATTCGGTCCCAGTCGAGGCAAACGCCTTGTGCGCAGAGGTCGTCATAGCTATACGGCAATGCCGGTACGAAATGTCCGCAAAGTCCCCAAACATCGGTCTTGCGCATCTGCCAGATACGGAAGAAACCGAGAATATGATCTATGCGGTAAGCATCGAAATAATCCTGCATCTTCTGGAAACGTGCTTTCCACCAAGCGAAACCGTCCTTTGCCATCTCGTCCCAGTTATAAGTCGGGAAGCCCCAGTTCTGACCGGAGATAGAGAAATCATCGGGCGGTGCACCTGCTGATGCATCCAAGTTGAAGAGCTCCGGATAGACCGCCGCATCCACTGAATCGGGCGAGATACCGATAGGTATGTCACCTTTCATTGCCACACCGATCGAGTGCGCATAAGCCACCGCGTCCGACAACTGTTTGTCCGCATGGAACTGCAGGTACTTATAGAAATCTGCCGGCTGTTTGTCACGTTTGTGCAGGAACTCGGCGTACGGCTCAAGCCATGCGGCGTTCTTGGTCTCAAAGGCTTTGTATTCCTCCGACGAGAAGAGCGCCTCTTTATCCTGTTTGTACAGCGCTTTGAAGAACACCATCTTGGCGTCATAGACGTTCTGGTAATCCGCAAAAGTGAGCGCGTTCAGTTCGGCTTTCTTCGCTTCGTATTTCTTTTTCTGCGCAGGGGTCAGACGACCCATCTTCTCGATATTGATGTAAATCGGGTGAAGCGCGAAGACGGAAACAGCGTTGTACGGATAGCTGTCCAAGTTGTTATGACGAAGCGTGGTGTCGTTGATCGGCAGGGTCTGAATCATCTGCTGACCCGTTGCCGCTGCCCAATCCGCCATTTTCTTCAGGTCTTGGAACTCACCGATACCAAATCCCTCTTGCGAACGGAGCGAGAAGACAGGAACAGCCACGCCGGCGCCTTTCCAACGAGGCTGTGTGCGACGGAAGCCACGGTCGTTCTGGCAAATAATCAGCCCTTTCTCAACGCCCCAGATCTGACGGTTCTCACCCCACTCCATATCAACGCAAGCGCCTGTTTTGAGGTCATAGATAAGGTATTTGTACTCCACTACATCTTGCCCATTGAGCATGATATCTGCATGCCAAAGAGGGAAGTCTGCGTCGCTCATGACTAACTTCTTGTCAGGGTTCCACTCGCCCAGTTCCGGACAGTTACCTACAATCGCCACGCCCTGCGTCGGCAGGATCTGCGGCAGATCGATGGTGAAACGGATGTTGCCTTTCATCGCTTTGGGAGCCGCTTTCTTGTGGCGCATGAAGAGGGATTTGAGGAACGCGGTGGTGTAGAACGAATCCTCATATGTGCTGGCTTGCCAAGCGTCGCGAACGACGAGTTTCTTGTCTGCCGCCTTGAGGGTTAACGTACGGGGCTCACCTGCCTCGTAAATATAGCCGCCGTCCTGCAAACGGATAGCGTACTTGTACTGAATAGAGCCCGCAAAATCGCTAACGGGAGCATTCACCTGCCAGAAGTCTGTTCCCTGACAAGTCAGCAACAAAGGAGACTTTTCAGTCCAACCCAAGATCGATTCTTGCGTCTCGATGACGCATAGCGTTTGCCCATACTCGGCACGATAGTGAATCTGAAAATTAATGTTCATGGTATAATAATTAATTAGTAGTTTTCTGTTTTTGATATTTCGACTACAAAATTACAACATTTTTTTGAATTACGCAAATTATTTTTAATTTTTTCTGTAAAATAATCCTATTAGGCATGGAAGAAGGGTATTTATCACCCATAAAAGCACTCCTGCGAGGGCAGCGTTCATTGTTCCGAAGACCCAGATCGCCCATGCACCGCGCACGCCCGCTTCCACAATCGGCACGTTCGGAGTGATGGTTACCAGCAGATAATAGATGAACAGGTTGGTGATGGATGATTGATAATTGGTGATTGCCCCCAAGGCGAAGAGCACGAGTGCCAACTGGACACACCAACAGCCCAAACGAACCAAACTTTGCGCCGTGCTGCGGAAAAGCAGCATATAGTTGACCTCGGCGTATTTTTTGAGGGCTTGCGGCGCGAGAGCATAAGCGATTGCCAATACCGCTACTACGCCGACCAGCGCATAGAGGTAACTATCCCCCAAGACCGCCAACACCGCCGGCGAGAAAGCTATTCCTGCCACACCGGCTAAGACGATAGCCGCGGTCATGGTAGCACTGCCCACCGCTCCCATGGAAAGCACTTTCGCCATTACATCCTTTGTGCTTTGGTCATTTTCCCGCTGCATTTCCATCATTCCACGCGCAGGATACTCGCCAAGCCGCCAGGGTGTGATGAGGCCGGCTAACTTGCTGGAATAGACCTGCCGGTGCGCTTCTGCCCAGGACATAGGCATAAGCGTTTTCCACCGCCATGCTTCGAGCAACATGTTTACAGGCATCAACGCTACAGAGAGCAGAAGCGCCATAACTTGACGCTCATTCATGTTCGAGAGGCAGTTCCAAAGGGACGCGTAGTCATCATAAACGGCTATTTTCCATACTAAAAAACAGCACGCCAAGAACGAAATCGTCCACTGTATGATATGAATCAGTACTTTTCTTTCCATAAAACGCTACAAAATTACTACTTTTTTTGCATATATGCAAATAAATGTGTAAATTTGCAGCGTGAAATCGCTTATTGCCGCCATATTACTGATTGCAAACTTCTCGCTGGAGGATATTATCCTCGATATCTACAACGCCGTTTCGGAGTTCGGAGAGGTGGAATATGAGCAGTTACAGGCGGATTTGTACGCTATCCATGAGTCTCCGATAGACCTGAATCATACCAGCGACGAAGAGTTGAGCCAGCTCTATTTTCTCTCACCGCATCAGATAGACGAAATACTGCTTTACGCCGACAAACATCCGTTTGTGAGTTTGTATGAGTTGCGGCTCATATCGTCCTTGGCAGACTACGAGATACGCGATTTGTTGCCTTTTGTCAAGGTTGATCCGCCCAGTGCGGACAAATCGGCTTATAATAGTATAAAGTACGCGCGCGACGTGTTCACGTGCGCGAGGCATGAACTCACCATGCGCGTTGATGCCCGTGACATAGAGAACTTCGGTGGCAGCGACCCGATGTTTGTCCGCACTAAATACCGCTTCGACTACCAGCGGCGCGTGCTTTTCGGCGCACAACTGAGTCGTCCGGCAGGTGGTCAAGCCCAAGACCTGCAATACGGCGCATTCTTGCAGTTGAGGGATATTCATCCGCATCTGCACAATGTGGTAGCCGGTAATTTTCAAGCGTCATTTGGCCAAGGGTTGATCTTCGCGCCTGTGTTCCATAACGGCAAATCGGCTTATGTGCAATCCGCTGCGTATAACCGCCAGGGTCTGCGTTATTACTCTTCGGTGGATGGCGCGGGTTTGCACGGAGCAGGAGCTACAGCGCGCTGGTATTGGAGTAAAGCCACGCGGTTAGATGTAACCGCCCTCTATTCGCTCAAACGCGCCAATGACAGCACGCGGCATCATCTCATCGGCGCGAACCTGACGTTTCGACACAATCACCTCCAAGTGGAATTGAATGCCGCGCAGAATATCTGGTCCGACAGTATTCATCCCTATAACGATGCCGCATACAACCACCATTATTTCCGCGGCTCCCACCAAGCCGTGATAGGCGCGTCCGTGCGTTATAACCACGGATGGTTTGATGCCTTTGCAGAAATAGCCACCTCCGAGAACTACGAACGCTTTCCTGAGAATGCCGGTTCACAAGGCATCGGAACTGCGACCAATAATCCCTCCCAGCCCCTCCCAACACTAACTAACGCTCCTCATTGGGGCATAGGAGTGATTGCAGGAAGCCGTTTCTACCCCACCGATGGTATTTCTCTCATTGCGCTCTACCGCTATTACAGCCCTTATTTCGACAACACGTTAGGCTATGCTTTTTCCGAAACATCCCGCATCGGCGATGAGAATGGAGCGTATTTGGGCATAGAGATCACGCGATGGAAAGGCTGGAAGATCAGCAGTTACGGCGATGTTTTCCGCTTCAGCGGTCCGAAGTATGGTATTCCGTACTCGCCTTCTATCGGCTATGACGTGATACTGGACTTTACCAATACTCATTTAGGTAGCTTATCTGACGCGCGGTATGCCGGATGGTGGGTGAACGGAAGGATCAGAGCAAGGAAGAAAGGCGATTTGAGTACTTATTCCTCGCGGGCGCAGTTCAACTGGCAAAGCGGCGGATGGTCTTTGCGCACAATCGCCGATGCCAATATCACGACCGAAAAGGGATTCTCCGGCTATGGAGTAAGTATCGCGCAGGATGCGGGCTATGCGTTTGCCAATGTGCCTCTGTCTCTGCGCGGGCGCGTGCAGTATTTCGATGCGCGGAATTGGAACAACCGCATTTATATGTACGAGCACGATGTGCTTTATGCTTTTTCGATACCGGCTGTCTATGGTTTAGGCGGAAGAGCGTATATCTGTCTCAAATGGCAGATTCTTGCGCCCTTAGCACTCTATCTGCGCGTGAGCGAAACAGTTTATGCACCGAATTGGGCGGCAGAACATCAACGCGCTATGACAAGAACGGATGTGCATTTGTTGCTGAGGGCAAAGATATGAGGTGGTTTGAAATAGTTGGAGGTGGTTTGAAGTTGTTTGAAGTGGTTTGAAATAGTTTGAGGTGGTTGAAAACAAAAAAGGAGTTTGCATCTCGCAACCTCCTTTTTTGTGGTCCCACTTGGGCTTGAACCAAGGACCCCCTGATTATGAGTCAGGTGCTACTAACCAACTGAGCTATAGGACCAACTTACAACATTTATGTAACTACAATTTATTTTCTAATGATGCCGTACATTCTAAGGCATTTCTCTTTGCTAATCTTTTGCTCGTTCTCGGTGATCTCAGGGATAGTGAGTTTCATACCCGGAGTAACGGAGCTTGGGTTAGCGAGTTTCGCTTTGTTCGCAGCGTAAATGTACACCCAGCAATGCGTATTATTATAGTGTTTACGTGCGAGGTGCGCGAGCGTAGTAGCATTCTCAACAGTTACCTCTTTACCCATTCGGTCTGCAAAACGCGCCAAGATTTCCTCTTTTGTAGAAACGACTTCCTGCTCCTCGTACGGACGGTTGTTCTTCTCATTCAAGAGTTCAGCACAGCGTTTGTCAAATGCCTCTTTGTCCATGAGTTCCACCACAGCGCGTCTGTTGGGCGCATAAGCAGCCTGACTGCGACGTCCCACTACGAGACCATGACCGAAGGCGAAGATGTGGCTCGGATCGATTGCATATTCCTCACGCAATTCATCCGCGATGTTATCTGCACGTTTCTTAGCCAGCGTTTCGTTTACCGCACGCGTGCCGGTGTTGTCACAATAACCAACCACTACTGCGTAGATGTCGGGGTTCTCCATCATTCGCTCAGAAGCCTGCTGGATAGTGATCAGACCTTTCTCGTTGAGTTCCGACTCATTATTGTCGAAATAGACATTGAAGTGCTGTTTCGCGATCTGTGTAGAAGCAACGTTCTCAACGATGGTTTCACGAATGATGACGGTATCGCGATAGATGATAAGGGTATCATGAATAGGAGCGAACGTTTCCGAAGGATGAGACATTGCTTGCGCAAGAATCGGGCTACTCTCGATACCACCTATATTACGAACGTGTGAGTTCTTGTCGGCGGTAAGCTTAATACGCATGTTAAGGGTTACATCGAGCACACCATCGTTGTTTTTGGAAGCGATAGACTGACGTCCCGAAGTACCACGCCCGTCAATAGCGTCGGAGAGCATATAACTATAAGTACCGCGCACACCCAACGCGATAACACGCGTGATATTGAATTCGAAGTTAACACCCGCCTGCAGATATGCGGCACCGTTGTAAGATGTCATAGCGTCCGGCGTACCGGGAGCATCTCCGTTCTCGTTAATATAGTTTAATGTATTACCTTTCTTATGGGTAGCTGTAATAGGATCGGAATCCTCCCAAGCGTCATCTTTGAAATAAGCGGTAGATTTATACCAACCGTATCCACCACCCGCCATGAGGTTCATGCAGAAGACTTTGCTTTTTCCGCGCGGATAGAAAAGTCCGATAAGATCCATGGAGAGGTATGCACCGGCTTTGTGCATGTGACCATTCAAGAGCGTAGAAGCGTGTCCCGGACGGCCTTTTGTGCCATAACGCGAATACATATACTCAACACCAAGTCCGAACACCGGAGTAAAGTCATACTCGAAGTCCAAACCGAGCGAAGGGAAGTTAATCGGATGCTGCAACTCCGAGGGGAAGTTAAAATCTCCATCGAAGAGGTTGAAACCGACATGCGGGATCAACGACCAGTTTGCATTTTTGATGGATGCCTGCTTGTTGAGCGTAGTGTCATACGGATAGTAACCAATCTCACTATTGGTTTTTGCTTCCAGCATGGAGTCTTTCACCAAGGTTTCCTGCGCCATCATGGAGACCGCGCAGAACATGGAAATTACTATAAATAGTCCTTTTTTCATATCGAAAAAGTATTGTTTTTTAACATTGTTCGCAATTCAGGGTGCAAAGTTACAACTTTTTTTTGACATGACCAAATTTTTTTGCAAAAAAATCATTTTTTTATAGTAAGTATTGCATATATGGATTTTTTTTTGTATCTTTGCAGCAAATTTTAGCGGCAGGAGGACGGAGCGATTGAAAATGTACGAAGGAATAAGGCAAAGAGCATGTAATAACCCCAAAAATACCCAACAAACCTCGCACTTATCTCGCACTTATCTCGCACTTATCACGCACTAAATTTTCATGCTTAACACGTTAGTATTATATACTATGTATATAATACCGACAAAAAAGGTTCAAGGCGATAAAAAAGAGTTAAACTAATTAAAATATAAGAATATGGACATTTTAAATCAAATGATTGCGCGCGCGAAAGCAAATCCGCAGCGCATTGCGTTGCCGGAAGGTGACGAACCTCGTACGTTGGAAGCTGCAAACATTTTGTTGAAAGACAAGATTGCGCAGCTTATTTTGATCGGAGACCCTGAGAAAATCAAGGGCATGGCAGCAGAAAAGGGCTATGAGCATATTTGCGAGGCCAAGATCGTTGATCCGATTCACGATCCGAAGATGCCGGAATACGCTAAACTGCTGTTCGAGCTGCGTAAGGCAAAAGGTATGACGGAAGAAGAGGCTGCGAAGAAAGCACAGGATCCGTTGTATTTGGGTTGTTTGATGATCAAGGCAGGTGACGCAGACGGTGAGCTCGCAGGTGCACGCGGTACGACGGCAGATACGATTCGTCCGGCATTCCAGATATTGAAGACCAAACCGGGTTGCTCTATTGTGAGCGGTGCATTTTTGATGTTCACGCCGGCAAAGCACTTAGGTGAGAACGGCTTCCTGCTGTTTGCAGACTGCGCAGTTAACCCAAATCCGGATGCAAAACAGTTGGCAGAGATCGCTATCTCGACGGCAGAGACCGCACGTGCTATCGCAGGCATCGAGCCGAGAGTAGCTATGCTGAGCTTCTCGACGAAGGGTAGCGCTAAACATGAATTGGTTGATAAAGTACAAGAGGCAACGAAGTTGGCAAAAGAAATGGCACCTGAGTTGGCACTCGACGGCGAGTTGCAGGCAGATGCAGCGCTGGTAGAGAGCGTGGCGAAGACCAAGGCACCGGGTAGCAACGTGGCAGGCAAGGCTAATGTGCTCGTGTTCCCGGATCTGCAGGCAGGTAACATCGGTTACAAGCTCGTTGAGCGTTTCAGCGGCGCAGATGCAGTTGGTCCGATCTTGCAGGGTATCGCTGCGCCGGTGAATGACCTGAGCCGCGGATGCAAAGTACAGGACATCGTGCAGATGGTGGTTATTACCGCTAATCAGGCGATAAAATAAGAAACCCCACCCCGACCCTCCCCACAAGGGAGGGTGAGGGGATCCGCCAATCTTGGCGGATCATAAAGGGGAGGCGCGAGGGTAACGGACGCGCTTGCGAAGGAAGCGCGCACAGAACACCGCGGATGAGAACGAGGATGAGGAAAGATCGCCCATATATGGTCGATCCCCCAAAAGGAAGACAAACGCCGGATGATATCCGGCACAATGAACAAAACCCGACGAAAGGCGGAAGACAAACGCCGGATGGCATCCGGCATAAAAGAAGAATTTTAACACCATAATTGAAAGTATATGAAGATATTAGTATTGAACTGCGGAAGTAGCAGTATTAAGTATAAGCTCTTTGAGATGGAGAGCAAGGAAGTGATGGCACAAGGCGGGATCGAGAAAATCGGTTTGCCGGATTCGTTCCTGCAGGTTAAACTGCCAAACGGAGAAAAAGTGAAATTCGAGAAACCGATGCCGGAACATACCGTTGGTATCGAGTTGATTCTTGAGAAGCTTGTTGATCCGGAAATCGGTTGCATCAAAGAGTTGAAAGAGATCAATGCTGTGGGACACCGTGTAGTCCATGGCGGCGAGAAATTCAACAAGTCGGTTCTGATCACGCCGGAAGTGAAGGCTCAGATCATCGAGTGTATTGATCTCGCTCCGCTGCATAACCCTGCAAACCTGAAGGGTATTGATGCGATTGAAAAGATTCTGCCGGGCGTTCCGCAAGTAGCAGTATTCGATACCGCTTTCCACCAGACGATGCCGGACTACGCGTACATGTACGCTATTCCTTATGAGTTGTATGAGAAATATGCGATCCGTCGTTACGGTTTCCACGGCACGAGCCATCGTTACGTGAGCGCGCGCGTATGCGAATATTTAGGTGTAGATCCGAAAGGCAAGAAGATTGTGACCGCACATATCGGCGGCGGCGGAAGCTGCACAGCTGTGATGGACGGCAAGAGCGTGGATACGAGTATGGGTCTGACACCGGTAGAGGGACTCGTTATGGGTACTCGCTCGGGTGATTTGGACCTCGGAGCGGCTACGTTCATTATGGACAAAGAGCACCTGAGCACGGCTGAGTTCAACAACTTGGTGAACAAAAAGTCCGGTTTGATGGGTGTGAGCGGTGTTTCGAGCGACTGCCGTGACATTGAGGCTGCTATCAATCAGGGCAACAAACGTGCAGATCTGGCGCGTAAGATGTTCATCTATCGTCTGAAGAAATACATCGGCGCTTATGCTGCTGCGATGAACGGAATTGATATTCTGGTGTTTACCGCAGGTATCGGCGAGAACGATCCGTATATCCGCGCAGAAGTGATGAAAGGTTTGTCGTTCTTAGGTATCGAGTTGGACGAAGAAGCCAACAAGGTACGCGGCGAAGAGCGCATCATTTCGAAACCGGGCAGCAAAGTGACAGTAGTTCTCGTTCCGACAGATGAGGAGCTGATGATCGCAAGCGATACAGAGGCGTTAGTATAAATAACCCCACCCCGACCCTCCCCACAAAGGGAGGGAGAGGGGATCCGAGATATCGAAGTAGCGAGATATCGAGATTTCGAAAGAAAAAATACCATAAAGAAAGACACGCAACACAATATGATCAACAAACCGATTATTTACCAACTCTTCCCTCGTCTGTTTGGCAATTACAACGATACACGTAAGCGCTACGGTACGAAGGAAGAGAATGGTTGCGGACGTTTTGTGGATATCAACGAGCGCGCACTTCAGGCTATAGTGGAGTTAGGAGCCACGCACGTTTGGTACACCGGAGTGATTCGTCACGCGACCGCAGAATATAACAATCCGGCTATCACGAAAGGCAAAGCCGGTTCGCCTTATGCGATCACCGATTACTATGATGTCGATCCTGATTTGGCCAAGAACAAAGCCAAACGAATGCAGGAATTCGATGAATTAGTGAAACGGACGCATGAGGCGGGACTGGATGTACTGATTGATTTCGTACCGAATCATGTGAGCCGCGAGTACCGCAGCGTTTGCAAGCCGGCAGGCGTGGAAGATTTAGGCGAGGGCGATCACCCGGAATGGGCTTTTTCGCCGCTGAACAACTTCTATTACATGCCGGGCGAACGTTTTACGATGGACAAAGACTTGCAGGGCTATGAGGAGTTTCCGGCTAAAGTGACGGGAAACGATTGTTTTACAAGTCATCCGGGTGAGAACGATTGGTACGAGACCGTGAAGCTGAACTACGGCGTCTTTTATCAAGGCGGGGGAGAGAAACAGTTCTTCCCGATCCCGAACACATGGATCAAGATGCGTGATATACTGCTGTTTTGGGCAGACAAAGGCATAGACGGTGTGCGGGTAGATATGGCGGAGATGGTACCTGTGGAGTTCTTCCAATGGGCGATTGCCGACGTGAAGAAAAAACACAAGAAGTTCCTTTTCATCGGCGAATGTTATGATCCGAACAGGTATGATGCTTATTTGGCGGCAGGTTTTGATTATCTGTACGACAAAGTGGGCATGTACGATTATCTGCGCGGCGTGACGAGCAAAGGCTGGCCTGCAGAAGGGATCACGCAGCAATGGATTCAACATGGCGACGAGCGGCTGAAACATATGCTGTATTTCCTGGAGAACCATGACGAGCAGCGCATTGCGAGCGGTTTCTTCTGCGGAAGCGGTCTGTGTGCCGAGCCGGCGATGATCGTAGCCGCGACGCTGAATCAATGCCCGGTGATGATCTATTCGGGTCAGGAATTAGGCGAACGGGGCATGGACATGGAAGGTTTCTCGGGCATAGACGGACGTACCACGATCTTTGATTATTGGGGTGTCAAGAGCCTTCAAGCCTGGGCGAACAAGGGTAAGTTCGACGGCGCAAAGCTGAACGATGCGCAGCGCGAGTTACGCGATTTCTACCAGCGGCTGTTGACCTTGGCGCGCGAGGACAAGGCTATTCAGAAGGGTCAGATGTACGACATCACTTATGCGCAAGGCGAGGGATTTGACAAACGGCAACACTATGCTTTTCTGAGGCATACCAAAGGCGAGACGCTGTTGGTAGTGGTCAATTTCCACGACCGGGAACAGAAAATCAACATCCGTATTCCGAACGATGCGTTCGTGTATTTAGGTTTGGAAGGCAAAGCCAAGGCAAGTGCAACGGACCTGCTGCGCGGCGGAAAGAGAGAGATCGCTTTTACACCCGACAGCACGACGGAGATTGTTTTGGAAGCATGGAAAGGAGTCATACTGAAAATCCGGTAAAAGCCGGATTTTCAGGAATTAAAAATTAAAAATTAAAAATTATTGGAACAATTTAGAGACATAATGAGGTTAGTGAGGTGGGGCAATGTGCTCTTCCTCGGAGCGTTGATATGGGTGATGGAGAAATGGGTAGCTACGCCGGTATTGCGTGAAGCGGGATTCGGCGAACAACTCCCATGGTATGTAACGCTGTTGCTGATGTGTGCAGCGATGCTGATCGGCGCCGGCGGTTACGTCATCAACGATTATTTCGACGTCAAGATAGACCGGATCAACCGGCCGGACGAAGTGGTAGTGACACGCAGCGTGAGCAAGCCCGCCGCGATGCGGCTGAGTATCGCGCTGAGCGGAACAGGTATTGCGTGCGGCATTGCTGCAGCAGTGCTGTTACGGAGTTTGACATTAGGCATTCTGTTTGTGATCATCCCCGGGCTGTTGTGGTTCTATTCATCGAGTTACAAACGGCTGTTCCTCATCGGAAACCTCATTATAGCGCTGTTAGCCGGTTTGACACCACTGATTGTAGCGATGGCGAATGTAGCGCAGTTGGAGTTGCTGTATGCCAGCATTCTGCCTTACATGAGTCTGCCGCATGATTTGTATTGCTGGCTCGGCGGTTTCGGATTGTTCGCGTTTCTGCTGACATGGATTCGCGAGATCGTCAAAGACCTGCAGGACCAGATGGGTGACCGCGAGTTGGAATGTCACTCGATGCCTATTGTATGGGGTGAGAAATGGACGAAAGTGTTTGTAACGGGGCTGATTGTACTGACCATCGCCATCATCGGACACCTTTGGTACCACGTACTCCCCTTCCCTATCAGTTGGAGCAGCCTCAGCACACGTTACATCGTTTTCGGCATTGTTATTCCGCTGCTATGCGCACTTTGCTTACTATGGGCGGCGAAGATACCGAGCGACTACAAGAGTTGCCAGCAGATACTTAAACTGGCAATGGTATTCGGGACGCTGTACAGTTATGTGATATAAAACACCCCCCGGCCCCCTCTCAGAGGGGGAGACGGGAATAGAAAAACGCGGAGTTAGAGGACTCCGCGTTTTTTTAGTTCGGCATAGACGAGATGGACGGGAAAGCCCATGACGTTGAAATAAGAGCCGTTGAGGGCAGTACAGCCGATGTAACCGATCCATTCCTGGATGCCATAGGCTCCTGCCTTATCGAAGGGTTTGTAATGATCGATGTAATAGTTGATTTCCGCGTCAGATAGTTCTTTGAAGGTCACGTCTGTGCGATCGACAAAGGTGACACCTCCCGTCCCCCTCTCAGAGGGGGTGAGAAACGTGACGGCAGTGAAGACCTGGTGGGTTTTGCCAGAAAGGGAACGGAGCATGGCGAAGGCTTCTGCTTCGTTATGAGGTTTGCCAAGCATTTGGTCATCACACCAGACGATGGTGTCGGCGGTGATGAGGAGTTGGTTTTCGGTGAGCTTAGGCGCGTACGCGTGCGCCTTCGCGCGTGAAATATAATAAGGTATGTCGCCGCCTTTCAGGGAAGGTGGAAAGGATTCGTCGGCATCAATGGAAACAGCAGTGAAAGGGATGTCCAAACCAGCGAGCAGCTCACGCCTTCTCGGCGAAGCGCTACCTAATATAATTGATAATTGAGAATTGATAATTGACAATTTTTAGAAAAGATCCAATTGGGTATCTTTGGGTTTCTCGAACGTCATGGGGACGCCCTCTACGTCTATCGACGTTGTTTGCGTAGTTGACGTTGTTTGCGAGGTCACGAGATCACGAGACTCCGAGGTCTCGAGGGGAGAGGATTCTGCGCCCTCATCTTCCGATGTTTCTTCTTCGGGTAAGGGCTCAGGTTCGGGGGTGATGTCTTCCACGGACGCTATTTCGAGGGTAGAGATACGTTTTCCTTTCGCGCGGGCGGACTTATCATCAATGAAATCGGACATAAGGATCTCCAATGCCGGCTTGTTCTCATCGGTGAAGTTTACGCGGAAAGTAGCCTCCTCCCGATCGGAAAGCACCGCGATGCGTGAGCTCTTATCGTCGCCGAGGAAAGATTGGATTTTGGCGTTCGCATCATCGAGTTTGAAGCGCTTGCCATAATAGAACTTGAGTTCGCCGTTCCACTGGATGAGCGACCAGATCTTCTCCGGCTCCCATTTCTCAATGCGGAGGATGTTGTCCTCAAAATGGGCAGTGAGGTCAAAGGAGGTGGAATAATAGGTACCATCATTATTGATGACGAGGATGCGGTCTTCATCCCAGAACTCGCCGAGGTAGATGCCGTGTTCGTCATAATTGACGCGCAGCACATCGGGGTCGAACCACACTTTGCGTCCGCCGAGCGTGGAGTGACCTTTTTGCTTGAGGGTAATGGACTTGACTTCGAACTTGGTGAGTACGTTTCCTCTTGCTGTACGCGATTTGACCGCCAGTTCGGAGAGATCTTTGCAGACCTCGAGTTTCTTGAGATGCAGTTGCGGTTTGAGTGCCACTTTGATGATCTCCGCTTCTCCGTTGGGATTCGCTGTGAAATAAATGACTTTCGAGCCGGGCGTACCTTGGGTGAGGTCATACTCTTTGTCTTTCGCAACGCCGGTGACGTTAAAGCGCTTCATGAAATAAACGCCTTTCTTTCCGTCACGGTACACGACGTTGTACACGGTGCGATTATCATTGCGCTGGAAGACGGCGACATGGAGGAGATCGGTGCCCACAAAGAGTTTATCCGCCACTTTCACGACTTTATATTTACCGTCCTTGTGGAAAACGATGATGTCATCTATGTCGGAACAATCGAAGAGGTATTCGTCCTTTTTGAGACCTGTTCCGATGAAACCTTCCTCGCGATTGATATAAAGTTTTTCGTTGTTTTCAACGACCGCCTGCACGTTAATCGCTCCGAAGTTGCGAACCTCTGTGCGTCGCGGGTATGCTTCGCCGTACTTGGATTTAAGCATCTCAAACCAAGCGATGGTGTACTCCGTGAGGTGGTTAAGGTTCTTGACACAGGCTTTGATCTTCTTGTCCAGTTCCTTCATCAGCTCGTCCGCTTTCTTGGCATCGAATTTGGTGATACGAATCATCCGGATATCAAGCAGTTTCTCAATATCCTCGGTGCGTACTTCACGGATGAGTTGCGCTTTAAACGGTGTGAGAGCCTCGTCGATGAATGCAATCGCTTTCTCTTTGCTGGTGGCGTTCTCGTAACCTTCCTCCTTATAGATACGGTTTTCGATGAAGATTTTCTCGAGGGAGGTATAGAAATACTTCTCTTCAAGTTCGGATTTCTCGATTTCCAGTTCCCATTTGAGGAGGGCTTTGGTGTTGTCGCAGGACAGTTTGAGGAGGTTCGAGACGGTCATGAAGATCGGTTTCTTATTCTCCACGACGCAGCAGTTAGGGCTGATGTTCACCTCGCAGTCGGTGAAGGCATAGAGGGCATCGATTGCCTTGTCGGACGAAGAGCCCGGCGCCAATTGAACCACAATGCGCGCTGTGTCGGCAGTAAAATCATCGATCTTGCGGATCTTGATTTTGCCTTTCTGGTTCGCTTTGAGGATCGTCTCAATGATCTTGGAGGTGGTAGTACCGAAAGGAATCTCGGTGATGACAAGGGTCTTGTTATCGTCCGCTTTTTGTATGCGTGCACGTATCTTGACCGAGCCGCCACGTTCGCCGTCGTTGTATTTGGTGACATCAATAACACCTCCCGTGGGAAAATCCGGGAAGAGTTGGAACTCTTCGTTCCGGAGGTACGCCAAGGAAGCGTCGCAGAGTTCGTTGAAGTTATGCGGCAGTATTTTCGAGTTCAGACCGACCGCAATACCTTCTACGCCCTGTGCGAGCAGCAGCGGGAACTTAACCGGCAGATGAATCGGCTCGTTCTTACGTCCGTCATAGGATTTCATCCACTCGGTGGTCTTGGGATTGAAGACCGTTTCGAGCGCGAACTTGGAGAGCCGTGCTTCGATATAACGGGGCGCAGCCGCTCCGTCGCCGGTAAGGATGTTACCCCAGTTACCCTGACAATCAATGAGGAGGTCTTTCTGGCCCAATTGAACCAGAGCATCCCCAATGGAGGCATCACCGTGCGGGTGATACTGCATGGTCTGACCGACGATGTTAGCCACTTTGTTGTACTTACCATCATCGACGGTCTTCATGGCATGCAGAATACGACGCTGCACAGGCTTGAGTCCATCCTCAATCGCCGGCACAGCGCGCTCCAGAATCACATAAGAGGCATAATCCAGGAACCAATCCTGGTACATGCCCGTCAAGTGATACTTCACCGCATCATTGAATCCCCCTTGGGTAGCCATTTGTTATCCAAGACGTTTGTTGATAAAAATGTATGCCAGAATACCTGCTACCTCCAATACCATACCGGATACGAGCAGCCAGTTCTCCGGCTGTGCATATTTATAAATTACGAGGCAAATAACGCCTAAAATGAGGAGAACAACTCCTAAATACTTCATAAAAGCTTCCATAAAATGTATATGATTTAACGGTTTTCGCTAATTGATTTTTCTAATCGGGTGCAAAGTTACAAAAAATTTCGGACGTGTGCAAGTAATTTTGCGTTTTTTATCTCACAAAGCGATAAATTCCTCCCGGAAGTGCCCGAATGAGACCATTTATCTCCAATAAAAGGAGTTCCGAGGAGACTTCGTCGTACGGCAACCGGGTCTCCATGACGATGTGATTGATGTGTATTCCGTCCTCGGCTTCCTGTATTTTTTGGAGGATGGTCTGTTGCTTCTCAGTGAGGTCGTCGCGAAGGCCTATTATCTCCGTTTGGACGGGTCGGGAAGGCGTGTTCCGCGTTTTCCACTGCATGATGTCGATCAGGTCATCGGCGTTATTAATGAGATGCGCTTTGTCTTTGCGGATGAGTTCATTGCATCCGATGGAGGATATATCCGTGGGTCGTCCGGGAAAAGCGAACAATTCGCGGTTGTAGTCACCTGCCATACGGGCAGTGACCAGACTGCCGCCTCTGTCACGACTTTCCGCCACCACGACCGCATCCGCCAAACCGGCGATGATACGGTTTCGTTGCAGGAAATACGGAGCTAAGGGTTCGACGCCGGAGGGGAACTCGGTGAGCAGACCGCCGTGTGTGAGGGATGCTACCGCTTCGGGTCGATGCTGATAGGGGTAGATGCGGTCAAGTCCGTGCGCCGGAATGATGATGGTGGGAATACCGCACTCTATAGCAGCCCTGTGCGCCGTTATATCTATGCCATACGCACCTCCGCTGACGATGGTGACGTTCTCCAAACGCTCATGCAGGTCACGCACAAGCGCCGTGACCAGTTCTTTTCCCCGCTCCGTGGGTCGGCGTGTTCCGACGATGGAGACGATATAGCCGTCCGAGGGTTGCAGGTTTCCTTTGCCATAGAGTACCAATGGTTTGTCAGGGCACTGGTTCAACCGATAAGGGTAGTCCGGGTCGGTGGTGGTCCACACGCGTATACCATGTGCCTCGATCCACGCCAGTTCCTGTTGTGCCCGTTCCAAAGCCGCCTCCTTGCCCGGTTCGCTGACGGCGTTCCACGCAACTTCAGCCGAGCCGTAATGGTCCATCATCGCCAGTGAATACCGCAAACGGTTGCGATACAGGAACGAAAGGGCTATGTCATAGAGGGGATTAGTCATTTGACATTTGAGATTTTGGCAAGTATGTACACGACAAGAAGACCGAGAAGTGCGCCGAGAGCATCGGCATAGACATCTGCCATTTCGCCGGAGCGCGTGAGGGTACAAAACCGCTGAAGAATCTCCATCAGCGCGCCATAGAGCGTGACGGAAAGGAACACATATAAATAGGTAATCGCGCGCGTCCGCACAATGCGCGTTAGAGGCCACATCCACGTCATAGCCAGAAAGGTGTACATCAACCCGTGCATGATCTTATCGCTCAGTTGAAGAGAGGGCGGCACTTGGGGATTTTCCCACAGGCTAAGCACAGCAATACCGACCGTCAAAACGACGGCCGGTAGAAACGCCATATAGGATCTGTTAGTTTCGATCGGAGAGGTGGATTTTAACGCCGTAACAAAGGTCACCGGCGTCGCCAAGACCCGGAACGATATACTTCTTATCGTTGAGAACCGGATCAACAGCCGCACACCAGAGGGTCACGTCCGGGCTATCATTGAGTGCCTTTCGCATATACTCGATCGATTGCGGTGTAGCGATAGCGCAACAGAGATGCGTATGAACAGGTTGACCATGTTTGAGCAGCGCGAGGTAGCCCACTTCCATGGACATACCGGTAGCTAACATGGGGTCTGCCACGATAAGCGTCTTACCGTCAATAGACGGCGCCGCCATGTATTCCGCCACGATCTCCAATTCGCCTTGCTTGTTCACACGGCGATACGCACTGAGGAACGCGTTTTCCGCGCGATCGAAGATATTCAGAAATCCGTGATGAAGCGGCATACCTGCGCGCAGGATAGTAGCTAAAACCAGTTGGTCGGAGATAGTGTTTACCGTTGCGACATCAAGCGGTGTTTGCACTTGAACAGGCTCGTAGTTCAGGGTTTTGCTCAGCTCCATCGCCATA
This sequence comes from uncultured Bacteroidales bacterium, assembly GCA_946534715.1. GTDB lineage: Bacteria > Bacteroidota > Bacteroidia > Bacteroidales > Paludibacteraceae > Colicola. Next base: position 39,217 of record CAMNCW010000056.1, read on the forward strand.
AACTCACCAATACGCTCAATGTTCCGGCGGAAACGAAGCGGGTCTTTTTGGATATTCACGTCGCGGATCTCGCGCAAGAACTGGTTGAGCACACTGTTTTGCTCGGAAAGATTGATAACTTTCATATTATTGCATGGATTTAGCGGATTTTTGCTCTGCTTTCAAAGTGGCGGTACGCTCTTTGAGTTGCGCCTCTACAGTGGCTACTTGAGCTGCTTTTTGCTGCAGTTCCTGCAAGTATGTGTTCAAACTTGATTGTCCGTTTTGCATCGAGGTCTCCAAGTCAGCAATAGAGCGTTGACGGTCAGCCACCTCGCGGATCGAATAGCCTAATTCTTTCTGTTGCGTTTCAAGGAAACGGGTGTACTCATCACGTGTAGCATCGCTCAAACTCATTTGCTTAGACAGGTTGCGTTGTTGACCGGCTACTATCTTCTGCATATTTTTGAGTTCTTTTTCCTCCTGGGCATACAGTTTCTTGAGGGAAGCGGTCATTTTGGAAGCCTCTTTGAGTGAAACTTGCATCTGTTTGCCGTGCTCCTGCTCGGCTTTGAGTTGCGTCTTGGCCGTTTTCAGTTCTTCTGCATTTTTCGCCAACTGTTGGGAAAGTACGTCCAGCGAAGCGCGATACATCGTCGGTTCTTCCTGATAGAGCGCGCGAAGGGAATCGAGTTTGAGGTCAACTACTTGAATGTTCACCGGCACTACATGCTGCGCCGCAGCGGTCATACAGCAGGCCGCAAAGACAAAAAAGAATACTTTTTTCATATCAATTTATCTTTAAAAATTAGAATGTCACAAAATTTTGCTGCAAAGTTACTCATTATTTTGCATATATGCAAATTTTTTTGTACCTTTGCAGCGTTTTTCTTTAAAATAAGGTATGAAATCGTTTATTTATAGTGAGAGTACCATCGCTTTTGTTACCGCAGCGGCACAGACATGCCTGCTCATTGAGAAAGCCGGCGAGCATGAGCGGGAGGAATGGAGAGAGCAGATGTTGAGACTTCTGCCGGTATTGTATCTGCGTACGCGTTTGTTGGAAGAGGCAGAGTGCGTGATGGAAGAAGAGCCGCAGCGGTTTGTGACGGAAGAGGATTACAACTATGCCTTGGTCGGGATCCGCGAGTTGTTGGGCTCCGACGATGCGTATTTGGATGTATTTGTGGATCAGGGCATCTATACCGATGAGGTGCAAACCGCCTATATATCGGAGGGTCTGGCGGATATCTACCAGGAACTCAAAGACATGGCAGCTGCGTTCCAGACAGGCGAAGAGCCTATTATGAACGACGCGGTAGTGCTTTGCCGCGAGGCGTTTGAGGCACATTGGGGACAGAAGCTGCTGGCCGTGATGAGAGCGTTGCACGCCATGATAGTTGAGAGTTGAGAGTTGAGAGAAGTCGTCTAGTTGAGAGTAGATAGTTGATGGAAGAGAATCATTATATACATAGAATCAGTAAGGAACTGCTGCAATGGATGCCGGTGGATGCGTTTGAGGGCGAAGTGATTGTAGTGGACAAGGAGGAAATGGTAGCCGAAGCGGTGAATTACCTCAGGCAGCAGTCTGTGCTCGGGGTCGATACAGAGGCACGGCCGAGTTTTCAGAGGGGCATACACTACCCCACCGCCTTGGTACAAGTCGCTACGCATGAGCGGTGTTACCTGTTCCGTCTGACGCATGTGGGCATGCCGCAAGAGTTAGCGGACCTGTTTGCGGATCCGAACATCCTGAAAGTGGGTTTGGCGTTCCGGGACGACATCAATGGTCTTCGCCGGAGACGCAATTTCACGCCGGCGAACTGCGTGGATATTCAGTCCATGGTCGTCAAATACGGTATCTTGGATCTGGGCTTGCAAAAGATCTATGCCATTTGTTTCGGCAAGAAGATCTCCAAAACGCAGCAGTTGACCAATTGGGAGAACAGCCACCTCACGCCGGAGCAGGCGCGTTATGCCTCCACGGACGCATGGGCGACGCTGCTAATCTACGAAGACCTGATTGCACACGAGCCTCTGGCGGCGAAGGAAGTAGAAGCGCTCAAACGCGAAGAGAAAGAGCGGATGATCGAGCATCAGCAGGAGATACAAGACCAACGCTTGCGCGAAAAAGGCATTGAACCGCCTCCCCATTTGACGTTGGAAGAACGCGAAGAGCGCCAGGCCGCCAAACGACGCGAGTCCCGCAAACGCAAACGCCAGCGAGTGAGCGCGCGCAAGAAAGAACTGAAAGAACAGAAAGAACAAAACAAATAATGATATGAAACGAATCCTTTTTATCGCGCTATGGGCAGCGATAAGTCTTTGTAGCTTCGCACAGGCGAAGTATGTATTTTATTTCATCGGCGACGGAATGGGTCATAACCAAGTGCTGAGCGCAGAGATGTACCGATCCGCACTCGCCGGCGAGCCTCTCGGGCGCGTACAGACGCTGATGACCACGTTCCCCTATTCCGGCAGTGCTTCGACGTATTCGAAGAGCAATGGAATCACCGATTCGGCAGCTGCGGGTACGTGTCTCGCAACAGGTAGCAAGACGACGAACGGCACCTTGGGTCTGGACGAGAAGGGCAACAAACTGACCACTATCGCAGAGGATCTGAAAGCACACGGCTGGGGTGTGGGTATCATGACGACGGTAGCTATTGACCATGCAACTCCTGCGGCTTTCTACGCGCATGTAGAGAAACGCAGCGAGTACTACAAGATCGGCAAACAGCTCTGTAACAGCCATTTCGATTTCTTCGGCGGCGCCGGTTTCCATTACCCGGAAGGCAAGCACGATGACAAGCCGGAGAACCTGTACCGCAAAGCCGAGCAGGCAGGTTATGTCATTGCGCACGGCTATGACGAGGCACAAGCGCTGATGAGTGACCCGGTAGCGCAGGACAAGAAGATGATCCTTGTGCAAGCCACCGATGACCAAGGCGCCAAACACGGTGACAACCTGCCTTATGCCATTGACCGCAAGGAGGGCGATTTGACCCTGGCGCAGATCGTGAGCACCGCTATCCCGTTCCTGGAGGAGCGCTATGAGCGGTGGTTTATGATGGTAGAGGGCGGTATGATCGACTATGCCTGCCACGGAGACGATGCCGCTACTTCTATCGGCGAAGTGTGGGATATGGACGAAGCAATGCAACAAGCCTATGCTTTCTACAAACAACACCCGGAAGAGACGCTGATCATCGTGACCGCGGACCACGAGACCGGCGGTTTGGCACTCGGAAACAGCGACTATACACTGCACTTGGACCAACTGCAATACCAGAAATGCTCCTCTTGGGCATTGAGCGACCAGATCCAGAAACTCTTTGACGACAACAAGAAACCGTCTTGGGCGCAAGTACAGGCTATTTACATGGAGCAATTGGGTCTTTGGACGGAAGTGGAACTGACGGACGAGGAAGAGGACGAGTTGAAAGCCACCTATAAGAGCGTTATAGAGCATAAGAGCAAGGACGTGAAAACGATGTACAAGACCATCAACAAGTTAGGCGACGCGGGCATTGCGATGCTGAACAAGAAAGCCCATGTGGGTTGGACCACACGCGCACACAGCGCTCACGCCGTTCCTATTTTTGCTATTGGCGCCGGCGCACAGTACTTCACAGGATGGCATGACAACACCGAGATCGTTCCGCTTATCCGCAAGGCGATAAAAGAGTATAATTAATTGACAATTGAGAATTGACAATTAAACTCACGAGGTCACGAGATAACGAGATAACGAGATAACGAGACATCGAGATTACGAGACTAACAAAGAAGAAGGCGTACATTTGCACGCCTTCTTCTTTTTATTCATCGCTTCTCTTGCGGATTACTTCACGGTTTGACCCTGTACATTATACATTCTCTCGTTGTACAAGATCAGGAGTTGACCGTTGATGATGACTTTCTGCGCTTTCTCGGTAGCCCGGATGTTATCCAGAGCCGTTCCGCCGCCTTGTGAAGGCATTTCTACGGTCAGGAACAATCCGTCCGGATTGAAGTAGAAGGAGTATTTACCTGCCTTGGTCGGCTTGATACCGATATGTGCTTCACCGCCGCCGATCGCCCAATTAGAGCAGTTGTCAGAGGTCATTGCGGAATAGCTCTCCAATCCATACCAAACGGAATCAGTACCATGTACGTAAACTACCTTGAACTGCGGATCCTCAGCGATGTCAGCAATATCGATGGTAACCGCATAGTTACCGTCCATTTCCGTCATCTTCACCATCTCTTTTGCCCAGTTGGTGAAAGTACCGGCGATATAGTACTCCCTCTGAGCGAACTTACCGGTTACGGTGAAGGTGGTAGCGTTATAAGTAACGGTTACATCGCCGGCTTCGTTCAGTTTGAAGATAACATCGTTTTCGCCATTGGTGTCGAAAGAAGGATCTTTTACGGTCAGGTCACTGTAGCCTTTCACTTGGTCTTTCTCCCAAGTACCTTCCAAGGTAACTTTCATCCGATAAGTACCTGCCGGCAAATTCGAGAAGGTGTAACTGTCGTTCGCAGACTTCACGGCTGCGGGATTCCATTTGCCCATTAACGCGTTATCACCGGTGATGTAGTATTTAGCGGCAGCGTCCAGCACAACAGCCTCTTCGCTTTCATACCAGAATCCGTTGCAATAATACGGAGTTGCTGCATTCCACTGCATGTCTGCTGTTTGAGTGTCCGTCTGATCCTTCTTGAAGATGATCTTGGTGTATTTAGCAGGGAAGGTATAGGAATAGAGGTCTTTTTCTTTCACTTTGCGATCCTCTTTCTTCATTGCTTCACCCGGCCAGATCTTATACACAGCGTTTTCATCCACAAAGACATACGCGTTGACACCGTTCCAGCCTTCTTTGTCCACGAAATAAAGGGTCTGGTAAACGATCTTCTCTTCGTCAGCGGTGATCGTGATCGGGTAAGCCGGCATGATCAGTTTGCCATCATTGATCTTAACGGTAGTAGCCGGCTCGCCGGTCTTATACGCGCGCAGGTTCTTTATTTCATATACTGCAGCGTCATTGGCAGCAGCGGTAACGGTCAGCTCGGTACCTTCCTGTACCTTTTCGCTAATAGCGTCTTCGCCGTTCTTGACCGTGATCGTTCCGTTTGTCGGAGCGGTAACAGTTACTACAAACGATTCGAGTTCCGGGAAGGTGACTGTGATCGTACTGTCCGCATACTTCCAAGTGAAGGTATAGTCACCGGCTTTGTCAGCAGTCAGCGCGAAGTTGCGTCCGTCAACGATGTTCACGTGCGCTGCACTCGGCCATGCGCGATGAATGCCGTACTCGCTTTCTCCTTCGCCGTTGAGGCTCAACCATTTATTATCCGAAACCATCTTGAAGCGGATGGTATCGGTTACGCCGAGGTTCACTTTGAGACTTGCGCTCAGGCTGTCCTTTGCCGGGACGAGGAGGTTCTTTGCCCAATTCCAACCATTGAAGTTAGCAGCGAGACCTACTTTCGGCAGTTTGGCATAGTCGCCCTTTACCACAAAGACGCCTTCTTTATAAACCACCGTTACGTTGCCTGCTTGCTCCATAGTGAAGCCGATCTGATGATCCTCTGCGTCTTGCAGACCCTTAGATTTCTCGGTTAACAGGTCATAGCCGATCCACTTCGGTTCTGCATCTTTGGTCACTACTTTCATCAGGTAGTAGCCTGTTGCCAAGTTTTCAAAGACAAATGTATCTTTCGTTACCTTGATAGCTTTTGCATTCCATTCAGACTCTGCGTCCAGACCGGCATAAGCTACCAACGCTGCGTTTCCGGTGATGTAATACTTCGCCGGTTCGATTTCCGGGATAGCTTCCTTATTGGCATACCATGTACCGTCGCAGAAGTAGGGTTTCGCCTTGGTCCATGCGTAAGTAGCGGTTTGTGCTTCTCCGTTATTGAAAATGACGCTGCTATATGTAACCGGCACTTTCGCGGAATAGATTGCTTTCTCCCATACTTTCTCGCCGGTATTGGTCATCTCTACGCCCGGCCATGTTTGATAACCTTTCTCACCCACAAATGCGTGCGCATATATCTTATCGGTCCAATTCTTGTTGGTATTGACGAAATAGATCGTAGCAGTATCCGGCGCAGAAGGGAAGGCAATATGCAGCGAGTCGTTTGCAAAGATCCAGGTAAAGGTATAGTCGCCGGCATTGTCGCGATCCAGAATCATGTTGCGGTTGCCGCCCTTGATGTCCTTGTCTTCGTTCCAAGCACGATGGAAAGTATAGAAACTTTCACCCTCGCCGTTTTTGCTGATCCAGTTACCGTCCAATACAATTTTGAAGGAGTCCAGACCATAGGCAAGGTTCTCAAGCGTTACAGACGCACTCAGTTTGTCCTCTGCAAGCTTCATAGCTACAGGGCTCCAACCGGTTACGTTTCCAGCAATGGCAACAGTCGGCATAGCGAAATCGCCTTCTACGGTAAATACCTTGTCTTTATAGGTAACCGTTACATCTCCCGCCTTATCCAGCACGATAATGATATTGTTATCATCATCGGTACGCAGACCAAGCGCTTTGGAAGTAAGATCACTAAATCCTTTCCAGCTCGTGCCATCTATCAATTTCAGCGAATAATGTTGTCCGGCTTTGAGGTTCTTGATTACATATGTTTCCTCTGTTGCCTTGATAGCATCGGAATTCCAAGCTTTGGCCTTGTCCAAGCCGGCATCTACCACCAATGCGCTATCACCGGTGAGGTAATACTTAGCCGGGATATACGGATCCCACGTACCCTCACTCCAACCGGTGATGGTATAAGTCAGATCGATCTTGTCAATTGTGTCTCCGGCAAGGCTGTTCCAGCGGAAGTCCGTTTTGTCATCCCACGAAGGAGCCTCAGCAGTCTTGTTGAAGCGGACAAAGACGATACTGTCGGCATCGGCGTCTAATTTGACACTCAGCGTATCGTTGCCCTTGGATTTAGGAGCAAAGAATGCGGTCCATTGATCCTCCATCTCATGTCCCTCTTTACGGGTCCAGATCCATGCAGCGATCTTCGCATCTTCTTCTGCCCATACGCCCGGCACAAACAGCAGGTCTTTCAATACCGGAACGCGATAATAGAAATTACCGGTTACGGTGAAAGTTGTTCCGTTATAGGTGATGGTCACATCGCTTGCCTCTTTCAAGGTAAAGCAGATGTTGTTATCATTGCCCGCTTTCAGACCTGCGGCAACAGGGGTCTTCAGATCCGAGAAGCCCTTGGTTTTATTCCAAGTACCATCTAACGAGAGGCGGAACGCATAGTCACCTTTAGGAAGATTAGCAATTACATACTCCTCAGCCGCTGAAGGAACAGCCGTCGGATCCCAAGCACCCATTGCCTGAGCATTGCCGACGATATAGTATTTCGCTGTTGCATCTAATACGACATCTGCTGCCGTTGCATAGTCAAGACCATTGCAGATATAGGGTTTTGAAGCGTTCCATGTATGGTTCTCCGTCTGTTTGGTATCACCGTCATTGAAGATGATCTTGGTGTATTTAGCCGGGAAGCGGTACGAATAAACGTCTTTTCCTTTCGCTTTCTCTTCGGTTTTGGTCATTGCCTCGCCGGACCATGCTTTGTACTTATGGTCATCGTCGAGATATACATACGCCTTTACTGTCTTCCAACCGTCCTTATTGACGAAATAGATAGTCTGATAAACCACAGCCTCTTCGTCAGCGGTGATCGTGATCGGGTAAGCCGGCATGGTCAGTTGACCATTCTTGATCTCAACCGTAGTAGCCGGCTCTCCTGTCTTATACGCGCGCAGATTAATAATGTCATAAGCGGCTGCATCTTTCGAAGCCGCGCTAACGGTCAGTACGGTACCTTCCTGAACTTTTGCACCAATAGTCTCTTCGCCGTTCTTAACGGTGATTGTTCCGTGCTCCGGAGCAGTAACAGTTACCGCCGAAGATACCAGTTCCGGGAAAGCAATGCCGATAGAGTCGTTTGCATACGTCCATGTGAATGTATGTGTACCGGCTTTGTCAACGGTTACTTTCAGGTTCTCTGTGACATTGTCTGTTACACCTGCCACACCGGGCCATTCGCGATGCAAGCCATAAGCCGAACCGCCGTTTGCCTTGGTCTTCCATGCACCATCTTTGATTATCTTGAACTCATATACGCCAACAGGAAGCTCCATCTCAACAGAAGCAGTTTTCTCATTTGCAGCAGGCTCTAATGTCCTTTGAGCGGCCCACTCATCCCACGTACCGGATATTTTTATAACTGACAAGGAAGGTACGAATTCGGGGTACTCAATAGACAAGGTTTTCGTTGCATAAGTCCATGTAAAAGTATATTCTCCTTTGGTATCTGCATCCAAAGTAAGGTTACCTGATCCGGCTACCACTTCTGCGGATTTATTGGTACGATTAAATGCAACACCATTGGAAATCCATGTACCGTCAACTTTAACGCCAAACTCATAATTACCTTTTTCCAAATTTAAGGATAAAGTAGCCGTCTTCTTGTCGCCGGCAAGCGCAAAGTTCTTGGTATCTGCCCATGAGCCGGTAAAATTGCCGTGCATCTTAATAATAGCCGGCTCGGGCTCTTCGCCGGAGGCGGACACATTCAAGAAAAAGTCATTCGTTTGATTATTATCACCGGAATATTGAGTTCTAACGATTACACCGATTTTTGCAATCTTAGCCAAATCTGCCTCAGCGACACCAAAGAACTCCTTAATATTCATGGAGATGGTATATTTACCGGCTGTTCCGGCATAAGTCATTTTGACTTTAGCATCGAGTGCGGCATAATCTCCATCGCCATTACAATTAGCCCACGATGTTCCATAATCTTTGCTGAACGTCTGTTCATTTGCAGGAACAAGCCACGTGTGAATAAAGCATAAAGGAGTCCAATTTGCAAAATTAGTGCCGGTTCCGTCATACGTTAATGTCACCGTTTGAGTCGGGTCAATAGGTGTAGTTGTGGAAGTTAGCGTGCCGCCTTCTTTAGCCCACATGCCTACGCTGAACAAAGCCATCAGAAGAAAAGAAAGAATTTTTCTCATGATAATTAAAAATTAGATTAGGTTAGTAATAAGTAATATTTTGCAAGAGGAGTGCCGGAGCACCCCTCTCTAATGTGTGCGAAAAGTATGATTACTTACTTAACGATTTGTCCCATTACGTTGTAACGGACACCGGCTTTCTCTATTACAAGCATGCCGTTTACAATGCTCTTAACGGCCTTGCCCTCTACTGTGGTATTCGAAATAGCGGTAGTTTCCTTTGCCTCGATATACATGTTGCCACCGAAAGCAGCCCAAGCCTCTTCTGCGCTGCCTGCAGGACGGAAATAGATAGTCATCAAACCCGCATGGTTAGCATCCACTATATAATTATAGTCGCTATTTGGATACCATGATACGATAGCATCTGCTTCTACCTTTGCCACTTTGATTTTCTCGCCCTCAGTGAGGGTAATTTCGAGTTTATACTCACCCTCTTGCGCCGTTTGAGCGAACAATTGATCAGCAGTTAATTTCGAAGTACTCCATTCATATTTATCACCAATCAGGTAGTATCCGTCTGTCAGTGTCGGCTCGATCGGGGCGATATCACCTGTTACGGTGAACTCGGTTCCTGTATATTTGACAGTTACATCTCCGAGCGTGGTCATAGTGAATACTACGTTACCGTCCTTGTCGGTGGTCAAATTGGTTTTATTGGTCAAATCATAGAAACCTTTCTTAGTCGTCCAAGTTCCATCCACGGTGATAGCGAAAGCGTATGTGCCGGCAGCAAGATTCTCAAAGGTGTAACTCTCTGACGTTACCGGCAACTTGTCAGGATCCCAACTGCCCACTAATGTTTCGCCGGTGATATAGAATTTTACATTCGGGTCAACGGTTTTCTCTACGAAGTTACCGGTTACTGTAAATTCGGAAGCTGTATATTTGATAGTTACAGCACCTGCCTCTTTGAGGACAAAAACAATGTTATTGTCGCCACCGCCTTTCAGATTCGTTTTGTCCGTCAAATCACTATAACCTTTTGCCGTATTCCAAGTACCGTCCACGGTTACTTTGAAAGCATATTCCTTGTTTGCCTCGAGGTTTGGAAGTGTGACTGACTCTTCGTAAACCGGCAATTTGTTAGGGTCCCAGCTACCTACTAAGCTTTCACCGGTAACATAGAACTTAGCTACTTTTCCCGGGTCGCCAGATACATTAACGTCCAACTTGAACTCTTGGGTCTTGTTTTGATCCTCTTCATTACCACCAACATATTGGGTACAAATAATGACACCTAATTTGCCGATCTTGGCCAAATCCTCCTCCGCAACACCAAAGAAGCTTTTGAGGTTCAGATTGATGGTATATTTACCTTTTTCTCCGGCATAAGTCATTTTGCGATTTGCATCTAACGCTTCATAATCGGCGTCACCATTGCATGCTTTCCACTCCGTGGTATAACCTTTGCTGAATGTTTGACCTTCAGCAGCATCTAGCCACGCATGGATAAAGCATTTAGGTTCCCAATTGGCAAAATTAGTACCTGTACCATCATAAGACAAGGTAATATCCGAGGAAGGATTGATTGCACCTTCCGGAGATACGGTCAATGTGCCGCCTTGCGCCGCAAACATGCTTGTGCAGAACAGCACAGCTGCGAATAAAGAGAAAATCTTTTTCATAATGATTAGATTTTTAGTTAATAAATATGGTTAATTTGTTGTGATTTCACAAATCGGGTACAAAATTACTATATTTTTTTGATATATGCAAGAGAAAAATGTATTTTTTTACTTTTTTCGTTAATTATTTGTATTTGGGAGCATAAAACGAAACGAAATCTTTCGAAACCTTTCTAAATAGTCATGTTTTGGGGATAGTACTGTTGCGATAATGTACGAACATAAAGATAGTTTCCCAGTTGGTGATTTTAGTAAATAAACCAAGATAAACACTTTTGCGGGCTTTGGCGCTTTGCGCCTCCGGGCTTTATCGCTAAAAATGCCTTGTAAGCAAGCTTTCAGATCATTTTTACCGCTAAATCCCGAACCCTTACGGGACAAAGCCCACAAAAGAGATAAAAATAAATAAAGCATCGTGGATCAATTTTCGTTCACAAAGAGCAAAAAAACGGCGAATTAAGCGAATTAAACGAATTATTTTTGTCGGATACGATCCGACGTCAATGAACAAAATACTTTTTCTCTTTTATTGTTCACGAATTTAACAAATTAAACTAA
>CAMNCW010000057.1 GCA_946534715.1 uncultured Bacteroidales bacterium
CAATAAGTCTCATTGTGCCTTCTTCACTCGCGTGGATAGGCACATGGGTCATCAATCCAATGTTAGGTATCATCATGTTCGGCATGGGATTGACACTCACGGCGCAGGACTTGCGAATTGTACTGAGCCGTCCGAAAGATATCCTCATCGGTTGTCTCACGCAGTTTACCGTCATGCCGTTTCTGGCATGGGGACTGACACAGGTTTTCTCTCTTCCGCAAGAACTGGCGATAGGTGTCATCCTCGTAGGCTGCTGTCCCGGAGGAACCGCATCGAATGTGATCACCTATCTGGCGAAAGGCGACCTTGCTCTTTCTGTAGGCATGACCGCTGCATCTACCTTACTGGCACCGCTATTGACGCCGCTCCTCGTCTGGCTGTTGGCAGGCACGATGGTCGATGTGCATGCATCAGGAATGCTATTGAGTATCGTATATATAGTTATTCTTCCCATCGTCTGCGGGCTATTATGCCAACGCTTCGTCCCTAAAATCACACAACGCGTTACGCCTTACCTGCCGGCGTTCTCGTCACTCGCCGTAGCACTTACCGTAGGCATTGTTGTGTCACACAATGCCGACCGGCTTTTGAGTGCAGGTTTTCTTGTGGTGCTCGTAGTGATGCTCCACAACCTGCTCGGACTCGGCATAGGCTATCTGGTCGGACGCCTGTTGCGTCTGCAACGGCCCAAGAGTGTGGCACTCAGTATAGAAGTCGGTATGCAGAACTCCGGTTTGGCGACCTCGCTGGCTGTGATGCATTTTGCCGCTTTTCCATTAGCCACCATTCCGGGCGCAGTATTCAGCGTCTGGCATAATATCAGCGGCGCCATCATTGCACGCATATATTCGCGGAATTTTTAGAAGTGCCTAAAGATGTAGCAGATTATGACTTTTGATGAGATATATAATCAAATGCGCTGGACGCGTGAGCCCGCGAGAGTAGAAGAGAAAGACGGTGTGATTGCCGTCACCACTAAACCGCATACCGACCTCTGGCAGCGGACGTACTACCACTTCAGGAATGACAATGCGCCAGTTTTGCAGATGAGGACAAGTGAGCGGTTCTTTTCGTTTGTCGTCAAGACCGACTTTTCGCAGAGCCACCATCGGTTCGACCAGTGCGGTATTGTGATGTACCTCGACAGCGAGAACTGGCTCAAAGCGTCCGTGGAGTATGAGAACGGGCAGTTCCAACACCTCGGTTCGGAGGTCACCAACGGCGGCTACTCGGATTGGGCTACTACCGCTATCCCTGCGGATGTAAAAACGATGTGGTACCGCTTCTCGCGGCGGGAGGACGATTATTGCATCGAGAATTCTACGGACGGCGTACATTTCAGCCAGATGCGCATCTGCCACATGCACTTAGGAACAGGAGAAATACGTTTCGGTATCTATGCCTGTTCGCCGGAAGAATCGTCGTTCACGGCTTTGTTCTCAGATATGCAAATCACCGCCTGCGCATGGCATGCCCATGACGGACAGCAACCGGATGAAATAATGGCTCAGAAGGAATACATGAAGAGCAATGGATAATTTCGTAGCCATAGATTTTGAGACGGCGAACTTCGCGCAGTCAAGCGTTTGTTCGGTGGGGTTGGTTATCGTCAAGGGCGGCGAGATAGTGGATAACTACTACTCGCTCATCCGTCCGGTGCCGAACTACTACAACGCGCGTTGCAGCGAAGTGAACGGCTTGCATTTCGACGACACCAATAACGCGCCGGAGTTTCCCGACGTGTGGGCGGAGGCGGTGAAGAAGGTGCATGAGTACTTCCCGTATATCGAGGACGGCGAAGTGCCGTTCGTAGCGCACAACAAAGCCTTTGACGAGAATTGCCTGAAGGCAGTGTTCCGTGCGTACGACATCGTTTATCCGGACTATGCGTTCGAATGCACCTTGCTCCGTTCGCGCAAGGTCTGGCCGGAGGGACATCATAACTTGGATATCATTGCCGGCTATTGCGGCTACGAAATGACGAACCACCACCATGCCCTCGCCGATGCCGAGGCATGCGCGGTCATCGCAAAGCAGATTTTATAGCTATGGAATTTAGACCAATGCGCCGGAAACGGCAAGAACTCCCGAAAGAGGAGTGCGAGAAGATTTTGAGAAATGCCACAGCCGGAGTGCTGTCCGTCTTAGGCGATGGCGGCTATCCGTATGGCGTGCCGATGAGTTTTGTCTATGCAGAGGGGAAATTGTATTTCCATTCGGCGGTTGAGGGGCATAAGTTGGATGCCATTGCCAAGGAAGACAAGTGCTCGTTCACGATTATCGATCAGGACGAGATACATCCCGATGAGTACACTTCTTATTTCCGCAGCGTGATTGCTTTTGGGCGGATTTACCGGCAAGAAAGTAAGGAAGAACTGATCCACGGTCTGCGTCTCTTGGGCGAGAAATACAATCCCGGCGACCATGCGGGTTTGCAGCACGAGATTGGCAAGTCGGTCGCTATGCCCGGCGGCATCAGCCATACTCGTGTGGCAGTCCTCTGCATGGAGATAGACCACCTGAGCGGCAAAGAGGCAATCGAGTTGGTGAGAGCACATAAATGACAAAGATCCTTTCGGACATAGCAGGCAAGAAATGCGTCATTTACGCAGACGAGCAGCCGCAAGTGCTGCTCATTCAGCCGGTGGGTGAGCATGAGAATGCTACGTTGGATGCGGAGATAGAGGCAATCAAAGAGGCGGTTCATGTGCCGTTTGTCTTTGCGGGCTTTGCGATAAGCGATTGGAAAGAAGAACTAACGCCGTGGCATGACCCGAATATCTCTCCGCGCAAATCGGTTGGAGACCATGCTTTTGAGACATTGGGCTTTATTACGGAGCAACTGATGCCGTATTTATTTGAACACTACGGCAAGTTACCGATTGTGTTAGGCGGATATTCTTTGGCAGGTTTGTTCGCACGTTGGGCAGTCTGCAAAGCGGAGTGCTTTGATGCTATAGCAGCTGCATCTCCGTCGCTGTGGATAGTGGCTTGGAAAGGTTTTTCTGATGCACATGAGGTGTATGCACGCTATGTCTATCTCAGTCTCGGCGACCGTGAAGAGATCACAAAGAACAAAGCTATTGCACTGGTGGGTAATAACATCCGCTGTGAATATGATCATCTGCAACGCACAATAGGTCCCGACCATTGCACGCTCGTTTGGGAAAAGGGAGGTCATTTTGTTACTCCGCATCTCCGCCTCGCACGTGCTTTTGCTTGGTGTATCAATTCGCTAACATCGTCGTGAGAGTTCTCGCGAGCAAGTGAATTTAGTATTCGCGAGATTCGATCTCTGCACTAAAACAAAAGACGAACCCAAAAGGATTCGTTTTTGCGGTGCGGACGAGACTCGAAAATTGCTGGAAGCAATAATCGTTCGAACTATGTGAGATAAGAACTCGCGCGATTCAAGTCCGTCGCACAAAAAAAGAGTCACATTTGCGACTCCTTTTTGCGGTGCGGACGAGACTCGAACTCGCGACCTACGGCGTGACAGGCCGGTATTCTAACCAACTGAACTACCGCACCAGGTAGATGCTTTTTTCGTGACTAACAAGTGGTCTTTTTCAAAAGCGAGTGCAAAGGTACTGCTTTTTTTTGACATGACCAAATTTTTTGGCAAAAAAATGCAAAAAAAACGCATTTAGTGGTGTTTTTGAGCATTTTTTACTGCTTTATGAGCAGATTTTTGTGTCAAATGGCGTTGTTGAGCGGTCATTTGAGGATTTTTGTAAGGGTTGCGGCGAACGTCGTTTCCAGTGATAATTTCATACCAAACACAAGACGCTGTATAACGACCATAGACGTAATTGAGATGATAACCATCGCGACAGAGGGAATCACCTAATTTCGTTTGGCGTGCCAGTTGGATGGCAGCGCCACACGGAATTAATTGATAATTGACAATTGAGTATTGAGAATTATCATTCTTTATAGACTTTATTTTCTCATTGAGGATTTGTTGGACGTAGCGCGTACAAGATTGAATAGAATCCCACATTTCGGTTTGAGAGGAATGATAACGGGGATAAGCGGGATGTTTGGCATCTCGGCTGTATGCCCATGTTTGCATCCAACAAAGTTGGGTTTGAGGCTGATAAGCGAGTACGGTGTCGATAAGGAGCGAGAGCCAGGGTTCATATGAGGCTTTGATACCGGAATCGTGGCTCGCCTGCTGGAGAGAGATGAAATCGTACTTGCCGTCACGGAGCGCTTGGCGAAGAGAAACAGTATCTTTGACCAGACGAAAGCCCTCCCCTGCCCTCTCCTGGAAGGAGGGAGAAGCGTTGGAGCAAACACGGTGGGAGTATGCAGCGGTGTCTTTGAACAGAAACTCAGCATGTTGCTGCAATGAACAGCCGCCATAATAGAGGTTGTGGACTTCGATTTCTATGCCTTTCGCGTCGCAAAGCGGTACGAGTTCCTGCTCTACCGCATCCCAAGAAAAGGAGTTTCCGATGCATAATACTCGGATGAGTAAAATTATGGATAATTTTATCATCGCTAAATTGTTTAATTGTTAAACCGTTAGTGGGCTTCGAGCCAGTTGTGACCGACACCACATTCGGCGATGAGCGGAACGGAAAGTTGGACGGCATTCTGCATCTCGGAGACGACGATCTCGCGGACACGATCCACTTCTGCAGCAGGCACGTTGAAGTTGAGTTCATCATGGACCTGCATGATCATCTGAGCTTGCAGATTCTCTTCTTTGAAGCGGCGATGGATGGAGACCATAGCTATTTTGATGATGTCAGCGGCGGTTCCCTGAATCGGGGCATTGACGGCATTGCGTTCCGCGAAGGAACGGACGGTCGCATTCTGGGAATGAATGTCCGGCAGGTAACGCTTGCGACCAAAAAGGGTCTCCGCATAGCCATTTTGGCGTGCGAGCTCTTTTTGCGACTCAATATATTCAATTACGCGCGGGAAGGCGGCAAAGTAATCGTCAATGAGTTGTTTGGCTTCCGTGCGGGAGCAATCGAGTTGTTGGGAAAGACCGAAAGCGGAGATGCCATATATGATGCCGAAATTGGCGGTCTTGGCTTGGCGACGCTGGTCTTTGGTAACTTGGTCGAGGGGTATGCCGAAGATCTTCGCAGCGGTTGCAGCGTGAATGTCTTGTCCGTTGCGGAAAGCCGCAAGAAGGTGCTCGTCCTGGCTGAAATGCGCCATGAGCCGGAGTTCTATCTGGCTGTAGTCGGCGGAGAGGAAGAGACAGCCGTCGTCGGGAATAACCGCTTCACGAATGAATCGCCCGCGCTCGGAACGAATCGGCAAGTTCTGCAGATTCGGGTTCGAAGAGGAGAGACGGCCTGTGGCTGTGACGGTTTGGTTATACGTTGTATGGATTTTTCCATCCGCGGCAATATAGCCCGGAAGCGCAGAAATATACGTTGTGATCAATTTGCTCAAGGCTCTATATTCGAGGATCAGACCGACAACAGGGTGCTTCTCCTTAATGGCGAGCAGCACTTCCTCTGAAGTGGAATATTGTCCGGTTTTGGATTTTTTGGCTTTCGGGTCGAGTTGCAGTTTGTCAAAGAGCAGTTCTCCGACTTGCTTGGGGCTGTTGATGTTGAAGGTAGTGCCTGCGAGGTCGTAGATCTTTTGCTCGATTTCGTTCAGTTCGGCGGAGAGGACTGTTTCTGCTTGCCGCAGTTTGTCCACGTCAATACGCACACCTGCGGCTTCCATGTCGCGCAACACATCGACCAAAGGCAGTTCCACTTCGTTGTACAGTTTCCAAAGAGCTTGATCCGCTTTGAGGGCATTCCAATCGGGCTCTTTGTACGGGTTGAAGGCTACTTCGGGGTTGAGGAGGTATTGACACAATCGATTCTCGATCGTGTCATTGGTGATTGGTGATTGGTCATTGGTCATTGGTTCTTCTTCGGGTGAAGCGAAGAGGTCGAGTTGTGAGAGATAGGCAGGTTTCGACTTTTTAGGAGCGGGTTTTTCCGCCAAACTTGGCGGATTCAGGGGAGAGGGACCGAGTTTTTTGAGAAGGGTGTTGAACTCGAGCTCGCGATAGAGGGCTGTGAGGGCTTCGATGTTCGGCTCTTTCTTGGCAAGAAGCGGTTCGTCCAAAGTGATTGGAACGTCGGTTCTGATTGTCGCCAAGAAGCGGGAGAACTTGATTTCCTCCTCCTGTGTCTCCACTTTGGTACGCAAAGCGCCTTTGATCTCATCGGTATGTTTGAGCATGTATTCGATCGTACCGAACTGGCGCAAGAGAGCGACCGCCGTTTTTTCTCCGACTCCTTTGCATCCGGGGATATTATCGCTGGCATCACCCATCAGTCCAAGCAGGTCGATGATCTGAGTCTGATGTTTGATATCGTATTTCTCGCACACCTCCTTGGGACCCATGAGTTCAAATCCGCCTGTGTGCCGCGGGCGATACATGAAGATGCGATTCGAGACAAGCTGCCCGTAGTCCTTGTCCGGAGTAGCCATATAGACTTCAAAACCGGCTTGTTCGCCTTGTTTGGCAAGCGTACCGATAACATCATCGGCTTCAAAGCCCGGCACTTCGAGGACAGGGATATTCATGGCCGCGAGGAGGTTTTTGATAACCGGAACGGCTTTGCGGATGTCCTCCGGCGTTTCCGGCCGCTGGGCTTTATATTGCTCGTACGCCTCATGACGGAAGGTACCCCCGGCAGGGTCAAACGCCACACCGATATGAGTCGGGTTGATCTTCTTGACGAGGTCTTCCAACGTTACGGCAAAGCCGAAAATAGCGGAAGTGTTCTCTCCTTTACTATTCATCCGAGGCGCTTTGATAAAAGCGTAGTATGCGCGAAAAATCATCGCGTAAGCATCAATAAGAAGTAATGTCTTCGACATTCCGTTAAAATGTTAAATTGTTAAACTGTTAAACCGTTACCATTTAATAGGCTCGAGTCCGTTTTTGATCAGATAATTGTTGGCGGCGGAGAAATGTCCGCAGCCATCGAATCCGCGATAGACGGAAAGTGGCGAAGGATGCGAAGTCTGCAGGACCAGATGTTTCTTTCGGTCGATGAACTGCCCTTTTCGCTGTGCGTACGACCCCCAGAGCATAAAAACGAGGTGTTCGCGCTCCTTATTGAGTGCAGCTATAGCTGCATCAGTCAGTTCCTCCCAGCCTTTTCCCTGGTGACTTCCGGCTTTGTGGGCTTCGACGGTGAGGGTTGCGTTGAGAAGCAGCACTCCCTGCTCCGCCCAGCGGCGAAGATCACCCGACGCAGGAATAGGCGTACCGAGGTCACGGTGGATCTCCTTATATATATTCGCGAGCGAAGGGGGTATTTGCACGCCTTCGGGGACAGAGAACGAGAGTCCCATAGCTTGTCCGGGCTCGTGATAGGGGTCCTGACCGATGATGACGACACGCACCTTGTCAAAGGGACACGAGTCAAAGGCGTTAAAAATAAGACCAGCCGGCGGAAAACAGCGGCAGGTCTTATATTGGGCACGCACATATTGAGTGAGGAGTTCGAAATAGGGTTTGTCAAACTCCGGTTGCAGTACGCGTTGCCAAGATGGTTCTATTCTGACGTTCATTAGTCCACGATTAACATTGCATCTCCGTAGTCTCCAAAATGGTATCCTTCTTGTACCGCCACTTCGTACGCGTGCATCGTCTCTTCGTATCCGGCGAAAGCAGCGACCATGAGTAGCTGGCTGGATTGCGGCATATAGAAATTGGTGAAGAAAGCGTTCGCGGAAGTGAAATGATAAGGCGGGAAGATGAACTTATTGGTCCATCCGTCAAAGGGCTTGAGCAGTCCGTTTGTTCCGACCACGGTTTCCATGGCGCGCATGATCTCCGTTCCCACGGCGCATACCCGTTTGCCGTCCATATGGGCTTTGTTCACCGCATTGGACATCGCTTCGGGCAGGATGATCTGCTCGGACTCCATCTTGTTCTTGGTCAAGTCCTCGACGTCGATCTCTTTGAAGATACCAAGCGAGACGTGGCTGGTCATGCACGTTGTTTCAATACCGCGGATCTCCATTCGTTTGAGCAGTTGTTTGGAGAAATGCAGACAGGAAGCCGGGGCAGCAACTGCTCCCACTTTGTCAGCGAAGATCGATTGGTAACGCTCTGTATCCATTTCCTTGACAGGCTGGTCATGGAAGATTTCCTGGTACTCAGCAAGCGTTTTCTCGCTCATCGGGCGTTTGATGTAGTACGGCAGCGGCGCTTCCCCCAAGGCATAGAGACGCGGCACGAACTCCTCGTTGTCATAGTCGGTCAGAAAACGGAAAGTACGTCCGCGGCTGGTGGTGTTATCAATCACTTCCGCCACGATAGCTGGATCGTCCTCGAAGGTCAGTTTATTACCGATACGGATCTTACGTGCGGGCTCGACCAACACATCCCAATAACGGCTTCGATGGTTCAGTTCGCGGAGAAGGAAGACCTCGATGAGGGCATTCGTTTTCTCCTTGTGTCCCCACAAACGCGCCGGAAAGACCTTGGTGTCATTGAAGACGAAGAGGTCTCCCTCGTCGAAATAGTTGACAAGTTCCGGCATAGTTACATGCTCAACCTCTCCCGTAGTGCGATGAAGCACCATCAAACGCGCCTCGTCACGATAGGAGGCAGGGTATTGAGCTATCAGTTCCTCAGGCAGTTTGAATCTGAACTGGCTGAGACGCATATCATTTGATTTGTACATATTCTATATTTTGCAGTTGTTCTAAAAATCCGTCAATGGTCATACAATCTTCGACCTTAATGTCTCCGACCCGTGTTCTTCGCAGAGCGATGAGATGTGCGCCGGAGTTGAGTTTTTCGCCGATATCCCGTGCGAGCGCGCGGATGTACGTTCCTTTTGAACATACGACGCGGATGGTGAGTTGCATCGTTGCCTCGTCGAAAGCAAGCACCTCTATCTCATCTATTTTGAGCAGTTTGGGTTTTAGTTCGACCGATTCGCCTTTGCGTGCAAGCTGGTACGCTCTTTTGCCGTTGATCTGCACGGCGGAGAACATCGGCGGCACTTGCCATTGTTCGCCCAGAAAGAGCGGAATAGTCTGGTCGATCAGTTCACGGGTGATGTGCTCCGTGGGGTAAGTCTGATCGATCTCTTTCTCGAGGTCATAGGAGGGTGTTGTGGCGCCTAATTGCAGAGTAGCAATATACTCCTTGACGTCGTATTGGAGTTGCTCGATGAGTTTGGTTTTCTTGCCCGTACAGATGATCACCACGCCTGTCGCCAGGGGATCGAGCGTGCCGGAATGTCCGACTTTCAGTTTCTTGGTTCCCAACTTGCGGCAGAGGTTGTAGCGCACTTTAGCCACCAGGTCGAAAGAGGTCCAACGGAGCGGTTTATCAAAAGCGAGTATCTCTCCTTGTTCAAAATCCCACATATCAGCAGAGAGTTGCGATGATAGTAACCGATCCGACAATAGCGCAATAGAGCGCAAACCAAACCAAACGTTGACGGCGCACGATCTCGATCATGAAACGGCATGCGAAACAGCCGGTGACGAACGCTGCGATGAAACCGACGATAGCCGGCGCGAGTCCGAGATCGTTGGTCAGTTCGCCTTGCAGCAGTTTGAGCAGATCAAGGAACGCTTCTCCCATGATAGGAATAAGCACCATGAGGAAGGAGAACTGCGCCACGCTCTCTTTCTTGACGCCGCATAGGAGGCCCGTAGCGATAGTAGTACCTGAACGGCTGAGTCCCGGCAACACGGCACAAGCTTGCGCCAGACCGATGATGAAAGCGTCCTTATACGTGACCTCATGTCCGGCGGACTGACGTTTCTTTTGCAACCACTCGCTCAGCGCCAAGAGGCAGGCTGTGATTAAGAGGCATATACCGACTAACAAGAGTCCGTTGCCGAAGAACGCCTCTACCTGATCTTTGAAGAACATGCCGATTACAAAAACCGGGATCATGGAGACAAAGATCTTCGCCACATAGTCTTTCTCCTCGTTCCAACGGAGCGTAGTGAACGTACCGCGGAAGAGTTTTGCCACTTCATTCCAGAGAATGACGAGTGTGGAGCACACCGTTGCCGCATGAACGATAATAGCAAACGTCAAATTCTCCTCGCCGGCAGTGCCCAGAAGAGTTTGTCCGATCTCCAAATGACCGGACGAAGAAACTGGCAGGAACTCCGTCAGTCCCTGCACAATACCCAATATCAAAGCTTCTAACCAAGTCATTTCTTCTTACCGCGGAATAAAATTGCAAAAATCATACAAACAAATCCGAAGAGCGAGATCATCGGACCGACGGTAATACGGCGGAAAGAGAAAATGTCCGGGTTATACACCTCGCTGGACGGTTCGCCCGCCATGAGCGCAAATCCCAGCACGATGATGATCACCGAGACAGCCATCAGGATGAGGTTGAGTTTTGGTAAAGTTTTCATAACAATTCAGTTTTCAGTAATTAAATTTCGTACAAGGAGTTATTATCCATGCGGATGTAACGCCCGGTAGCGATAAGGGATGCAAAGAGGGTGATTATGAGACCTGAGCTAAGCACGATCACAGAAACAAAAGCAATGTTCTGCCACGTCAGCGGGAACAAGAGAAGCCCTAATTTGAACTCGACATAATAAACCACACCGCTGAGTACCGCCAAGGCAAAGATACCTGCCAGCAGACCCATCATCATATTCCGCAACACGAAAGGCCGGCGCGTTACCCAAGAGGTAGCCCCGACGAGGGTCATCGTGTTGATGATGAAGCGTTTGGAATAGATCTGGAGACGGATCGTATTCACGATGAGCACCATGGAAACCAAGAGCAGCACTAACGCCACAACCAACAAAATGAGAGAAAACTCATGTACATTGCTGCTCATCAGATCCGCCAAGTCCCGCGGGTAGATAACATCGGTCACATAGGGAAGCGACTTGAGGTCGGATGCGATGATGTCCAAACTATCCGGATGACTATAGGCATCCGTCGGATGAATCTCATAACTGGCAGAAAGGGGGTTATAGCCTAAGAACGCTGTGGGATCTTCGCCGAGCGAAGAAATATGCTCCTGCAGGGCTTGTTCCTTCGAGACATACGTAAAACTGCTATACCGGTTACCGAGTTGCAAGATCGTCTCCAGACGGGCACACTGGGTGCTATCCGCATCGGGCGAAAGGACAGCCGTAATGGTCATGTTCTCGCGCATGCGCGTAACAAGCGCTCCTGCCGATAGCAGGAGCACACATTCCAAGCCTATAAGGCACAACACCAGCGATACGCTGACGGCGGAAGTCAAATAGGAATTCCGAAAGCGATGTTTAGCCATTAATATTCCCAGAGATCTTGCTCAAAGTTCAGTAATTCCGTAGCAATACGCTCTTGCTCTTTCTTGATTTGAGTCGGTGTGCCCGAATAATCAGGAATCCAGCGGTTGTACATATTACCTTCTCCTACGATATAGGATGTAAAGAGACGTTTCTGGAAGAACTCGTCGAAGGTCACACGTTTGGTCTCGTTGCGGTTCGGGATAACATACTGCATAGCCAGATACGGACGCAGATGATCAAACGGGATCCAGAACATAATAGACTCGCGCAAAGAAGACATCACCTTGGTGCTATCCTGCGTAGAGATCAGAACCGGATGCAACGGAGCGATCGCCATGATCTTGGTATGGAGACGAGAGGTGTGTTTGTCAAAGAAAACAATCTCTTGAATCAAATACTTCAATTGGTTACGAACAACCGACTCGAAGGAGAAAGGTTGCAACGACATCACATCCGCCACACTGTCATAGTTCACCAACATGGCACGCGAAGTAGCAATGTTATAGAACTCATCATCATCAGAGTGGTCTTCCGTCTGGTCCACAACCATCATAGCATCACGCGGGATCTGCACTTTGGTAAACGGAGCAGTTGTCTTGAAATCCGGCTTGATGGTTTCGGGGTTCTTCGGATAAATCTCCAAACCATCCACTACCGCATCCACAATCACCTTGAACAGATTCCGATAGTCCGGATCATCCACCTTGGTCGGGAAATAGAGCTGATAGTTCTGTTTGTAACGCATATCAATGATGCGGTACACGTATCTCGACCAGATGATATCGTCCAGACGGTGATCCACCATGACAATCGTGTCATGTGCCTGAGAGAACTCTTCGGTCTGAATGCGCGCAGTACCCACTTCGTCAAAGAAGGAGATAACCTGATGCTGGGCCTGAGCAGCAACTACGCCAAGCATCAAACATACAACAATACTAAATTTCTTTATCATAATGATGTATTATTAGTTCACTGTTAATACAAGCGGGGAAAGGGTTAATTCCTGACCTGTCGGGCTAACGGCCTTGATATTCTGCAGGATGACCATACCGCCTTTTTTCAGTTTGCCGATTTGTGCCAATTGCTCATGGGTGAACTTGTTGCCCTTCGAGTCCGAGGAACGGCCTCCGATGAAGGCGATAAAGGAAGTTACTTTGAACGGCACGTCCAATAGTCCGTCAGGACCATACGAAGCGATGATTGTACCCGAAGCATTTGACAATGCACTTGCCGCGATGTTACCCGTCGGGTATTCTCGGTCACGCACGCTGAAATAAGCACTTGGAGGCGGCAGCATCTTCACACGATAATCACGGCTACCCATGGGTTGCATCTTACCATCGAGTTCTGCAGACACGTTAATCGTTACCGTTTTTGCCGTTTCGCCCGGTTCGATAATCCACAATCCGCCTTGCTGCTTAACCTGTGCACCGGTTACACTGACTTTCAGCTTATCGTTCGACACACCCGGTACCGAGATCGAGAACTTGTTCGGATACTTACGGTACATAATGTTGAGGTCATTATTGGAGATAGTCACAGCCGGTTCACCCACACTATACTCACTGGAGAAAGGCAAGTTCTGCATCTCTCCGGTAGAAGGATCCTGATAAGCAATCCAACCCGAGTATTTCTTAAGTCCCACAGAAGAAGCCGGCACCTCGTAGATACCATGCTCGCCCAGACGCTGACCTTCTACATAGTACTCCGGTGTTTGGGTAGAGTCCACTGCCGCGAGGATGATCTGAGCGCTATATTTACCGCCACGGATAACATAACTGGACTTCGGAATCACATACGCGCTCAATTTGTTCACGCGCAGGTCACCCGCGTCCGTACGATCCATAAGGTATTGCACCACCTGACCTTCTGTTACACGGACATCGTTCTGCAACTTGGTCAAAATAGTGATGGATGCACCCACAGGCATCATCTCAAACACAGCTATTTCCCAGTCGCAGGAGTCTTTAGCATGTGCGTTATAACCACGTGCGGTTGCCAAGTTCTGCTCAATAGAACTGCGCAAAGCAACATCTGACTCTACCAACTCGGCAACGTAGTCACGATAGTACGCAATAAAATCTTTCAGAATCAAGCCATTACCCTCTGTGATTGCATATTGACCGGTTACATCCAAGTTATCGTTTGCACCGATATGCTCCTCTGGTTTCTCGCCGGCAGCTACACGTGCATCTACCTCTTTCTGACCATCGGCTAAGACGATAATATGATCTTTGAAATCCTGAATATAGTTATACAAAGAGTCTGCACGATGTTGCACTTCCAGTGCTTTCTCGTACCACTCATGGGTCTTTTCGGGGTTATCGGCATTGGCCTGTTGGAATTCGCGATACAATTTCTCGTTTCGAAGATGCGAAGCCGAGATGGAAGACCGCAAACTATTACCAACCAGCGCAAAACCGCCCAGGATATCCGCACTTACGTTCAACGCCAACATGGCGGTGAGCACCAAGTACATCATTCCTATCATTTTCTGTCTCGGGGTTTCCGGACAGTTCTTTGCTCCACTCATACGGAATTAGTTTATTTATTTCGTATTATGATTTTGTTTCTTGTATTAAGCCAATGCGTTCAGCATGCTTCCATAGATGCCATTGAGGTCAGCCACTTGTTTTTGCAACTGTTTGGTGCTTGCAGCGAAAGCCACTTGCGCCTCTGCCGCCTCTTTCGTAGCTGCGGTAGCGTTCTTTTGAGCCTCTACCTGTGCATTGAGGGTCTGGAGTTGCAGCTCATAAACGCTATTGAGCGCAGCTACATTCTTACCAACCTGCTCTACACCTGCTTTGAAGGCCTTAGTCTCGTCTGCCACGCTCTTCATATCTGCGCCAACTTGGTTGTAAGCGCCGGAAAGTCCGTTAGCAGCTTGTGCCAAACCGTCGGTAGCGATACCTGCATTCGCCAATTTGGCAGCATATTCGGAAGTAGCAACTTCTGCTGCAGCTAATTTCTCATTCAGTTTAACACCGGATTGAGCCACTTTGCCTAACTCGCTGAACTGCGAAGCGGTCTTGGCCAAATCAGCGATACCGTCCTTGAGAGCTTGGAAGTCTTCATCTTTGAGAGCCGGAGCTTTCGCAGAAGGAGTGCTTGCACTTGCGGCAGCTACAGGAGCAGCTGCAACAGCAGGAGCACCGCCGGTAGCGGCTGCTAAGTTCGGACGAGCGATAGTTTGTACGTGACTTGCTTCTTCTGCAGAAACGGTATGCAAATCTACCAATTGCGGGAACACTTCCTCCCAGTGGAACTCCGGGTGTGGTTTATCCAAACAACCGATTGCAAAGAGGAGTGCCTCTGTTAACATACCGGCGAACAACATTTGAGATGCACCGGGCAAGTGGAGAATCTTAAACAAAGCACCAACAATAACGACGGATGCACCGAGAGAGTAAACCATACCCACAACTTTTTTGCCTTGGTATGACTCATACCAACTCATGAATCTTGCACCAAATCCTTTTTTAGTAGCATTTTCTGTAGCCATAATAGTATTTAAATTTTATGTTTTCTATTTATATTGTTAATAATTATTCACCTATATAAGCGCGTACGCAACGGAAGCCGATATACGGACGGCTCTCATATTGATATTCGTACGTGCGCACGCCGCATTGCATGAAGTAACTGATATCTTTCCAGCTACCACCTTTGACAACCTTGCGTTTCAAAATATCCGGATCGGCTTTGCGAGCCATGTAGCTATAGTCCGGATTAAGGTCATGGATATGCGTATTGGCAGCGCTCTGATAAGCCGAGTTGGTCCATTCTGCTACGTTTCCTGCCATGTCGTACAGACCGAAATCGTTCGGACGGAACTGCGCTACACGCATAGTGGTAGTACCGGTATCATCGTTGTAAGAACCGCGGAAGGGCTTGAAGTTCGCGAAGAAACAGCCTTTGTAATCGCGGGCATAGTTGCTACCCCACGGATACATAGCCATCTTTCTACCGCCACGAGCGGCATACTCCCATTGAGCCTCCGTCGGCAGACGATACTCGTTAGCCTCCATGGAAGAATACTGGTTGAAGTACTTGGTACGCCAGTTGCAGAATGCATGCGCCTGCTCCCACGTAACACCCACAACAGGATATTCGGAATAACCCGGGTGGCTGAAATACATGTGCAGCAACGGGTCATTGTACGAGAATTGGAAATCACGTGCCCAAACGAGCGTATCCGGATAGATACAGATGATCTTCTCGGTTATCAGATCCTTCGGCTCGCGCAACGGACGATAAATCGTCGAGTCCTTGATCTCGCCGGCCTCGGTTACCCAGAAGGTATCCACACGAGCTGTCGCTCCGGGAGGATAAGAACTGGTAGCCACGTCGAATTTATTACGTTGCGGCAGGGCTTGATCCATGTTCATCCAGTTATAACGGTAGTGAAGGAAATTCGTACGGAAAGTACCGTCTGAGTAGTACAGGGACGACAGAGCATCCACAACATCTTCCTCCTTGCTGCCCCAAGGCACTTTGCGACGCCAGTTAAGATGGAAATGTTCCTCATCGAAATCCTCGTCTTTGGATTGAATAGCATAGTCCATCAATCCCGCGGCTACGAGGTTGGTCAATGCGA
Source organism: uncultured Bacteroidales bacterium (assembly GCA_946534715.1). GTDB lineage: Bacteria > Bacteroidota > Bacteroidia > Bacteroidales > Paludibacteraceae > Colicola. The sequence continues at coordinate 15,866 of CAMNCW010000057.1, forward strand.
TAGAGTCGCGTACGTAATCCACAAATTGGTGGTACTCGTTGTTCGTGATCTCTGTCTCATCCATCCAGAACGCATCCACAGTTACCATAATGATGTTGTCCGGTTGCTCAAAAACAGCTGACTGCGTGTTAGCACCCATCATGAAGGCACCTTTCTTGATAAACAGCATTCCATAAGGGTTAGCCTCTTTGAAATCCGTGGATTTTCTTGAGCCGACAAGCTCACCTGCCGGCGGGTTGCAGCTAACCATTACTACTGCCGCCAATACTACAATTGGCAAAAGTTTTGTTACTTTCATACTTACAAGTATCGTATTGATTTATATTTATTCGTTCTTTTGGGCTTCAGGATATCAAATCCGTATGCCAGATATAATTCGTGACTTCCAAAGCTTTCCTTCATCAAGGAGTTGGTCGCTATCTCGCAGGTGTAGCCTAATTGCAGACCGGAGATAATATCTACGCCTAACAATATATTGACGCTTCCTGCTATCCGGTAACCTAATCCCCACCGGTAACGGTCTTTGTAGTCGCACATCAGGGTCATGTTTACATCCCAGCTCCTGAAATCCGTCATCACCATCGCGCTCGGGCTTAACATCCATTCTTTGGCGTCTTTGAGCCGGAAATGGTAACCGCCGGTAATATACATTGTGCCACCTATACGCATCTCCTTCTTGGTTCCGTCTGTCCCTTCGCTCCAGTCCATTTTAGGCTGCAGCAGATGGCTGTAACTTGCGCCCACCCACCACACGGGAGTGCTGTAGTAGAGACCCAGACCCATATCGAACTTCATGTCCGTTTTACTGCCTGTCGGCACAGCGTCATCACTCGCCTCATGATAATCATCGCCCATTTTGCTCAAATTGATCGAGTCGCCGTGAAATCCGACATTTGCAAATCCCAGATCTACTCCCGCGCACAGATACCCGTTGCCTATTTTATGCCTGTACGCGTATTGCGCGTATAACGACTGATTTGTGAACAAACCAAAGCGGTCATTCAGGAATCGCACACCGGCTCCGTGGCTCGTTTTGCCTATCACAAACGGCGAACTGAAACTGAACCATGTGCTCATCGGGGCATTGGTAATTCCGATATACTGCATTCGGTGCATACCCGCCACTTTCATCAGGTCGCCTTCTCCCACCGCTGCGGGATTATACGCCGTCGGCAAATACATATATTGACCCATTTGCGGATCGAACTGCGCATACGCATGCGCCAGACACAACAAGCCCGCAAAAAGTACAATATGCCGTTTCAACTTAATACTCTTCTTCATTAAAGAAGAAATCTTCATCTTGCGTCGGATAATCGGGCCAAAGATCCAAAATACTTTCGTACTGGTCTTCATCGTCTCCTTCCAACTCATTTAAATTCTCTATAACCTCGGACGGCGCACCTATTCGGTTCGCATAGTCCAATAACTCATCCTTCGTTGCCGGCCATGGAGCATCCTCCAATTTTGATGCTAATTCAAGTGTCCAATACATAGTTTATCCAATAGCAAAACAGACCCTTTCGGGCATAATTTTTCAAAATATCGTGCAAAAGTACAAAAAAAAATCAATTCATGCAAGTTTTTTGCATATTTTCTTACATTTTTCTCCATTTTTCCTCAATTTCTCCACGTTGAAAGGCAAAATATCGCCCTAAAACGAATAAAAAGTCGCTTAAACGGTTCACAAAGCGGAGTAGTTCGGAAGGGCTCTTTGCATCGATCATCCGGCGCTCCGCACGACGGCAAATTGTGCGGCTGATTTGACACCTGCAAACGACCTCTGAACCCACCGGAAGGAGGAACGATTTGGGTTGCGGAAGCACTTTTTGCATCGCATCAATCCACTGTTCGAGGGTCTGCACATCCGCCTCCGTGATCCATTCGCCCTCTGCCTCGCTCAGTGCCGCCCCGAGGTTGAAAAGTTTGTTTTGAATCCACTCTAACTGCTCGTTTTGCTCCCTGAAACGCGCATCATCCAATTGCGCACGGATAGCTCCTATCCAGCTGTTGAGTTCATCCACGGTCCCGTACGCCTCTATGCGCACGTCCGTTTTGGAAACACGCCGCCCGCTGGCTAACGATGTTTCGCCTTTGTCTCCTGTTTTGGTATAAATAGCCATAATTATCAAGATTTTCGCTTGTCGAAATTTGTCATTTGTCTCTCCCCTTTAGGGGAGTTGGAGGGGTCTTCATATCCGTATCTTATAGTGTCTTTTCAGGTAATGAGGATCCACAAAAAGCAAGCCCAAATCGTATAAATCCATGCTTGTGGTAACGCGCGGATTTTGTTGGATTTCCTGCCATGCGCGTTCCATCTCCTCCGAATAATGGATATCATCTATGGCGATAATTCCCTTCTCGTTCATCCGAGGCAGAAGATAATCCACGTAGCGCTTGGTAGCCTCATACGTGTGGTTTGCATCCACATACGCCAAATCGAGCCCCTCGCGCGCGTATATATATAAGGTGTCGTCAATGTTTCCCTGCGCCCATTGGATATTCTCTAATTTGAGTGCTTTCCAGTTGCTCTGTGCTTTTTGCAGAACAGCCTCGCTGCCCTCTAACGTCATGACACGGTTTTTACTACTCGGCATTGCCAAATAAGCCGTCGTGATTCCCAACGATGTTCCTAACTCGATTATTTCCAAGGGGCGTTTTTCGTTTTGTCCGAGGAAATGCACGATGCGGAACAGCACTTGCGCCACTTTGGGTCGTTCCAAATGGGTTTTCGCAATGTCGCATACACGGCGACGGACACGTTTGCCTTCCGGTGAACCTGCTGAACCGAAATCCACCACCTCCATCTCTTCTTCCGAGCACAACATAAGCGCTCTTCGACGTTCTATCTCACGAAACGAATAGAACGTATTCTCATCGCGCAAAATGAAACGCACAAGGTAAAAAAGATACGGGGAATGAATACCCTCGCCGGTCGTGTTCCAAGACGTAAAACGGTGCCTCAGAAAAGCCAAAATTCTATGGATTTTAGTATTTTTTGCCATTTAGTGTGCAAATTTACGAAAAAATTTGCATATATGCAAAAAAAAGTGTACTTTTGTAGCATGATTTTGAATTATATTTGGATTTTTCTCATTTTATTGGCGGTTTTGATGGGTTTAGTGCAAGCCGTCGCGTATGGAAACGTGGATATTTTCTCCACGATTCTCAATTCTACTTTCGATAGTGCCAAAACGGGTTTTGAGCTCTCGTTAGGTCTCACCGGCGTGCTCTCATTGTGGACGGGAATTATGCGGATCGGCGAACAAGCCGGAGCGGTACACACGTTGGGAAAAGCCATCAATCCCTTCTTCAGCCGCATCTTCCCGGAAATACCGAAAGGGCATCCTGTCTTCGGCTCGATGCTGATGAATATCGCCGCGAACATGTTAGGCTTAGACAATGCCGCTACGCCGATGGGGCTCAAAGCGATGGGCGAATTGCAGGAACTGAACACCGACAAAACAAAAGCCTCGAATGCGATGATCATGTTTGTGGTGTTGGGTGCTTCGGGTTTGACGCTGATCCCCACTACCATCATGGCGTACCGCGCACAATTGGGCGCTGAAAACCCCGCAGATGTGTTCCTGCCGATACTCATCGCCACATATGCTGCTACCCTCGTGGGACTGATCAGCGTCTGTATCGCGCAAAAAATCAGAATGAAAGACCCGGTGGTATTGGGTACGATCATCGGCTTGACGGCGTTGGTGGGACTGATGGTTTGGGGCGCTACTTTGCTTTCTGCAAAAGCTCTCTCTACCGTCTCCGCAGCGGGCGCGGCGATCATCCTCCTGGGCGTCATTTGCTGGTTTATCCTGCAAGCCATGAGCAAACGCATCAATGTCTATGACGCCTTTATCGACGGCGCAAAGGGCGGCTTCCAAACGGCTATAGGTATCATTCCTTACCTCATCGCTATCCTCGTAGCAGTGGGCATGTTCCGCGCCTCGGGAGCGATGAACCTGCTGGAGAGCGGCATCGCTTGGTGTTTCGAAGCCTGCGGCATCAACCCCGATTTGGCAGGAGCCGTGCCTACCGCCTTGATGAAACCGCTTAGTGGCGGCGGTGCACGAGGACTCATGCTCGAAGCTATGACCACACACGGAGCGGACAGCCTCGTCGGAAGACTCTGCTGTATCCTTCAGGGCACTACGGACACCACCTTTTATGTCTTGGCGGTCTATTTCGGCTCGGTCAACATCAAAGACACACGGCATGCCGTGGCGTGCTGTTTGTTGGCGGATTTGGCGGGAGTCGTAACCGCTTTTGCCATCGCACCGGTGTTCTTTGGATAGAAAAAGTGCCAACATGCGGGTATTATATACATAGTATATAATACTAAAGGTGTGAAGAGCAAAAATTAGTGCGTGATAAGTGCGTGATAAGTGCGCGGTAAGTGCGAGATTTCTGATGTAGGATGCTGGTTTTTTAGGGATAAAATATAACTATATATGATACGATTTACAACGGATAGCATTGAAATGCCTGTGTTGGATGAGCGCAAGGTTAGTCGGTGGATCAAGTCGGTAGCCGCCGACTATGGCTTCGCGGTGGGGAATATCAACTATATCTTCTGCTCCGACGAGCGCGAATTAGAGGTCAACCGGCAGTTCCTCGGGCATGATTATTACACGGATGTCATCACCTTTGACTACTCCACTCCGTCCACTTTGAACGGAGACATCTTCATTTCCCTTGACACGGTACGTTCGAATGCGGAGATGGTGGAGACCTCCTTTGACCACGAACTCCTCCGGATCATCATCCACGGCGTCCTTCATCTCACCGGCCAAGGAGACAAAACCCCGGAAACAAAAGTCCAAATGACCGCCAAAGAAGAATCCGCCCTCGCCAAATGGCAACAGTTATCATAAGCGATTCAATACCAAAACAATATTAAAAACAACAAAAAATGAAACGATTCCATATGTTATGCGCACTATGTGCGATTACATGGCAACTTTCCGCCGTCAATTATTGCGCGACCTCATCATGGGGCAACGCGGGCACAAACGTGACCGGAGGCGGCGATGCTACACCTATCGAAGTAACCGGCGAAAGCGAACTGATCTCCGCTCTGAGCAAAAGCAACCGAGTAATTCTCATCACCCGGAACATCACCGTTACCAACCACATCAGTACGGACAAGTCGAACTTGACCATCATGGCATTGCCGGGCAAGAAACTGATCTCTGCCCAGCAGAACAAGGACAACTCGGGTATTCTGTATCTGAAGGGCAGTAACCTCCTTCTGCGCAATTTGACCTTTGAGGGTCCCGGTGCATACGACTGTGACGGCTGGGATAACCTCTGTCTCGACAAAGCCACAAATGTATGGGTCGATCACTGCGATTTTCAGGACGGCTGTGACGGTAACTTCGATATCAAAGGCACATCGGACAATATTACGGTAACATGGTGTCGTTTCCGTTACCTCAAAGAGCCTAAAGCCGGCGGTTCGGGAGGAGCGGACGACCACCGCTTCTCCAACCTCGTCGGCTCGGGCAGCAGCGACAAACCCGCTGATGGCACGTATAACATCACGTATGCTTTCTGCTGGTGGGACGAAGGATGCAAACAACGTATGACCCGTTGCCGCAACTGCGAGCTCCATTTTCTGAACTGCTACTGGAACAGCTCAGTTGCCGACTATTATGTCGGACCCGAGAATGCTAAATGCTATTTCGAGGGATGCACCTTTGCGGGGAAAGCCAATAGTGCCAAAGGCATCTGGAGCGAATTTAGCGGTAGCACAAATGCGTGCAAATTTGTTCAATGTACGGGTAACTTGCCCTCCAACAGCGGTTCTGTTTCTGCGCCGAGTTACAGGTACGACATCATGACCGCAGCCACCGCCAAAAGCCACATCACCAACTCTTCCTGCGGAGCAGGTGCTACACTGACCGTAACGAACACCGCAGAGGTATCATCCTCCTGCGATTCTGAAGGAGGCGAAGGAGGAGAAGGAGGTGAGACCCCTTCCGGTGATTGCTGCATCAACCTCGGTTTAGGCGAAGAGCCGAGCACCGGGAACGACGGGATTCCTATGGATTTCAAGAATGTTCTCTTGTCCACTTCTTTCAATCACACATCCAGCGGTTGGAAACAAGGATACCTGAATATGGGTTCGAACAACGACTACATCACCTTTGATTTCTCGAACTATAACGTCACGATCCAGTCCGTTACGTTCGATGTAACGATCCCGAATTGGGCAGCAACCAAGAACACCGTTGCATACCATTGGAATAGCGAGGCTAACACCAAATATGAGATAGCAAGCAGCAGCAAAGAGAACGTAACGTTAAACGCTCCTGCAAAAGCCAAATCATTCACTATCCAGCGCTCCGCAAGTACCGGAACACAGATCTCGCAAATATGCTTTGTGCTCAAAGCCGGCGAGGTAACAGGTATCGACTTGGTACCTTCCGCTACGAAAACGGGCAAAATAATACGCGAAGGACAGTTGTATATCCTTCGCGATAACTCGATGTACGACCTGACCGGCAGACGCGTCCGTTAATTGAGACGCTGACCGGTAACGGTATATTCCGCTCCGCCACGGATGATGATGAGTTGTCCTTGGCGGAGTATTTTTTGTGCCTGCGGGTCTGAAACCGTGACCGTTTCAACCGCATCTCCGTGTTCGATCGGTTCATCTTTGCCCAAACGCAAACCTACCAAAACAGCATCATGGTCGGAATAACGGCTTGACGAATAGACGGACGTATTGGTATGCCAAACAGCCGCGCCGGTGATCTGTTCCGCCATCGTGGAATTGGCGAAAGCATGATCGATCAGTTCGTAGTTATTCCGATAGATGTACGAATACGCATCCTTGTCAAAGCGGAGCAACTGTTCCTCATATCCCTTGTTTTGAATAACTGAAATGCACTCTTCATCCATTTCGGCATTCAGATCACCCATAATCAGAATATCAGGATCTTTGACGCGATAAGAGTTCAAACCATTTACAAGCCACGTTGCATTCTCTACCCGTTTGGCAACAGACGCGGCATCGGACTTTGCTTTAAAATGGTTCATTGAAAGAGTGAACCTTTCTCCCGTAGCTTTCTCTGTCCAAGCCTGAATGCGCATCACATTTTTGTAATAGGTGATTGAAGTGGCGGAATAATTGGAGCCATAAGGCTCTACGGTTGCAATGCGATAGATAAATCCCGCTTTGATGGCGTTGTCATACGAATCAGTCTGCACGTTGATCTCGTCCGCCACAGCCGCATAAGCCGTGCTATCTACCCGGTCGTTCAGTTCGTCCACCAAGTGTTGCAGCGAGACAGGTTTCGCTTCCACCTCGCAGAATGCAAAGATGTCTGCGTTCGAAGCTAACATCATTTCTACAATTCGCTGAGTCTTCTTCGCCAAACCCGCTTCATCATGATAGGAAGGTCGCTCCGACTCGCTGTAGTTGATATAATAGTTTTGAAGATTGTGTGCTAACACAATGATACGCGGATCTCCCAAATCCGGCGCGGGCTTGATGGCGAAAACGGCACTCCCGAATGAGAGCACTGTTTCCAACAGCACGATGACAACAAAAAACTTTTTCATTCTTCCATTATTTTAGTGCATCAGGGGCGGTATCATCCGCCCCTGAGCGATTACTTTGTACATTGTACTTTGTACCTTTGTACTTCCTTAGTCTTGGAACTTAGCGCACAAGAACTCGCGGTTCAAGCGTGCGATATTAGCAAGGCTAACGGATTTCGGGCACTCAGCAGCGCAAGCGCCGGTGTTCGTACAGTTACCGAAACCGAGCTCATCCATCTTAGCCACCATCGCTTTCGCGCGAGCAGCTGCTTCTACCTTACCTTGCGGCAGGAGAGCGAGCTGGCTCACCTTGGCAGACACGAAGAGCATAGCCGAACCGTTCTTACAAGCCGCAGCACATGCACCGCAACCGATACAGCTCGCTGCATCCATTGCCTCGTCTGCTACCGGCTTCGGAATAGGAATTGCGTTGGCATCGGGCACACCGCCGGTGTTAACCGATACGAAGCCGCCGGCTTGCATGATCTTGTCGTATGCGCCACGGTCCACCATCAGGTCTTTTATTACCGGGAACGCACGGCTACGCCAAGGCTCTACCGTGATCGTCTCGCCGTCTTTGAACTTACGCATATGCAGCTGGCAAGTGGTGATCGCGCTGTCTGGTCCGTGAGGGTGACCGTTCACGTACATCGAGCACATTCCGCAGATACCCTCACGGCAGTCGTGATCATAGGTAACGGGGTCTTTGTGCTCTGCAACGAGTTGCTCGTTGAGAATATCAATCATCTCCAGGAACGAGGCACCTTGGAAGACGTGTTTCAGCTCATAGGTCTCAAAATGACCTTGTGCTTTGGGTCCTGCTTGTCTCCAAACACGAACCTTAATATCAATGTATTGATCCATAAATATAATTACGAATTAAAAATTAAAAATTACGAATTAGTTCTTATAGTTACGGGTCTTTCTCTCGGTAAACTCGTAATCAAGCGGCTCTTTGATGAGTTCGGGCTCGCTGTCTTCGCCGGTATATTTCCAGCAGCCGACATACGAGAACTTGTCGTCCTGACGGAGTGCCTCGCCTTCCGGTGTCTGGTATTCCTCGCGGAAGTGACCACCGCAACTCTCCTCACGATGGAGTGCATCTACCGCCATCAGACGGCCGATCTCAATGAAGTCTGCCAAACGGAGTGCTTTCTCCAGCTCGTTATTCAGGCTGTTAGCCTCACCCGGAATATAAACATTGGTCCAGAACTCTTTCTTGATGGCGTCGATCTTCTTGATACCTTCCTTCAAGCCCTCAGCGGTACGACCCATACCCACGAAATCCCACATGATGAGACCGAGCTCTTTGTGGATCGAATCTACGGAACGCTTGCCTTGGATCGCCATAAGTTTGTTGATTTTCTCTTGTACGGCTTTCTCTGCTTCTGCGAACTCCGGCAGGTCAGTACTCATACGCGGTACGCCGATCTGGTCTGCGAGGTAGTTCTGGATCGTATAAGGCAATACAAAGTAACCATCTGCAAGACCCTGCATCAATGCCGAAGCACCGAGACGGTTTGCTCCGTGGTCGGAGAAGTTTGCCTCACCGATACAGAACAGACCCTTGACGGATGTCTGGAGCTCATAATCTACCCAGATACCTCCCATCGTATAGTGGATAGCCGGGAAGATCATCATCGGGTTCTCATACGGGTTCTCGTCCACGATCTTCTCATACATTTGGAAGAGGTTGCCGTATTTCTGTGCCACTACGTCCTTGCCCAGACGCTGAATAGCATCGCTGAAATCGAGGAACACAGCGAGACCGGTGTTGTTCACACCATAGCCTTTGTCGCAACGCTCTTTAGCAGCGCGGGAAGCTACATCACGCGGAACGAGGTTACCGAATGCCGGATAGCGGCGCTCCAGATAGTAATCACGATCCTCCTCCGGAATGTCACGGCCTTTGATCTTGCCTGCTTGCAGCAGTTTGGCATCCTCTAATTTCTTCGGTACCCAGATACGTCCGTCGTTACGGAGCGACTCGGACATCAGCGTCAGCTTACTCTGGAAATCGCCGTGCTTCGGAATACAGGTCGGGTGGATCTGTGCGTAGCAGGGGTTAGCGAAATATGCGCCGTGACGGTACATCTGCATAGCAGCCGAACCGTTGGAAGCCATCGCGTTGGTGGAGAGGAAGAACGTGTTTCCGTATCCGCCGGAGCCCACTACGACAGCGTGCGCAAAGAAGCGCTCGATGCGACCGGTAACGAGGTTGCGGGCGATGATACCACGCGCACGTTTCTCGCCGTTCTCGTCAGCAATCATCACAATATCCAACATCTCATAACGGGTGTACATCTTCACTTTGCCCTTACCGATCTGGCGGCTCAGAGCGCTGTATGCGCCGAGCAGCAACTGCTGACCGGTCTGACCTTTGGCATAGAACGTACGGCTTACCTGTGCGCCACCGAAAGAACGGTTGTCCAGCAGACCTCCGTACTCACGGGCGAAAGGAACACCTTGTGCCACGCACTGGTCGATGATGTTATTGGAAACCTCAGCCAGACGATATACGTTTGCTTCGCGGGCACGGTAGTCACCACCTTTGATCGTATCGTAGTAGAGACGATATACGGAGTCGCCGTCGTTCTGGTAGTTCTTGGCAGCGTTGATACCGCCTTGTGCAGCAATCGAGTGCGCACGGCGCGGGCTGTCCTGAATACAGAAGTTGAGCACGTTGAAGCCCATCTCTGCCAGCGATGCAGCTGCCGATGCACCTGCCAGACCTGTTCCCACAACGATCACGTCCAGACGACGTTTGTTAGCGGGGTTAACGAGTTTCTGGTGGTTCTTGTAGTTCGTCCACTTGAGCTCCAGCGGTCCCTCCGGGATTTTTGCGTCCTTCGGGGTGATCACTTTCGCCTCTTTCTTGGCGGCCGGTTTAGCCTCTGCTTTCGGTGCTTCTGCTTTCGGAGCCTCTGCTTGCTGTGCTTCTTTGGCATCCTCTAAAGCCTCAGCGGCTTTGTCCAGCACTTTGCCGGCAACGTCCAGCGCTGCCTCAGCTGCCTTTACTGCTACTTTCTTCGCAGCATCTAATATCTCTTCTTTATTTGCCATAATTCCTTACAATTTACAATTTACAATTCAAAATTCACAATTACAGCATAGCAATTCCCATACCAAGGTAATACAGAACTACAACCGTGAACGGCAGTACAACGAGAGTAGCCATAACGGTACTGATCACCTCAACGCGTTTTTGCCATTTGAGGTTATTGAAGCCCATAGAGGTCATAGCCGAACCCACACCGTGATTAAGGTGCAACCAGAGCACAACGAGCCAAAGGAGGTAGAGCACGCAATACACTTGACCCCAAACCGGCTCGGTGAACAACGCCTTAACATAAGCGGCACCGTTCTGCGGGTCGAAAGCACCGGTCTCGATGCCGGTCAACTCTGCAAACTGCATTTTGTACCAGAAATTGTAGAGGTGCAAGCACAGGAAACCAAGGATGGTGAAGCCCAATACGAGCATGTTCTCACTCTCCCAGGTAACGCCTTTTTTCTTGTCCGTCACTGCGTAACGGTCGTTTCCGCGCGCTGCACGGTTCTGAACGGTCAGATACAGACCATAGCAGAAATGAACCAACACTAAGAACGCAATACCCAAAGAACCGATTACTGCGTACCAGTTAGCGCCGAGGAAACGGCAGATGGCATTGTAAGCCTCCTCGCTGAATACCAGCGCAAGGTTCATACAACCGTGAAACTGCAGGAAGAATACCAATGCCGCTCCACTCAGGGCCATAACGAATTTACGGCCGATAGATGAATCTTTTAACCACATAAAGTTTGATTGATTTTTAATAAATATTTAACGTTAAATAATGATTGTTTTCCACGATTTCTATTTCGGGTACAAAAGTACTATAAATTTTTCACATATGCAAATATTTTTCAAAAAAAATGCCTGAATATTTGCATATGTGCAAAAAATGTAGTAAATTTGCACCCGAAAACCTTAAAACTATACCCAATATGAAACTTCCTTTTGCTGAATCGTGGAAAATCAAGATGGTAGAACCTATCCGCAAATCCACGCGTGAAGAACGTGAGAATTGGCTTCGCGAGGCGAAGAACAATGTCTTTATGCTCCGTTCGGAGCAAGTGTACATCGACCTTCTTACCGACTCCGGAACAGGCTCCATGTCCGACCGCCAATGGGCGGCAATGATGACGGGCGACGAGAGCTATTCGGGCGCACGCTCTTTCTTTGAGTTCAAAGAGGTCGTTACGGCTCTCACCTGTTTCTACTATGTCATTCCGACCCATCAGGGTCGCGCGGCGGAGAACGTCCTGTTCTCTTATCTCGTCAAAGAAGGACAGGTGATTCCGGGCAACGCACATTTCGACACCACCAAGGGACATATCGAGGCACGCAAAGCGTTCGCGGTCGATGTGACCTGCGACGAAGCGAAGGACACGCAGTTGGAAGCACCGTTCAAGGGCAATGTGTCGCTTGAGAAATTGGAGAAAGTACTGCGTGAAAACAAAGGAAATGTGCCGTTTATGGTACTGACAGTAACGAATAACACCGTGGGCGGACAGCCGGTTTCCATGGCGAATATCAAGGCGACCTGCGAGCTTTGCCACCAATACGGTGTGGCGGTGAACATGGACTCCGCGCGCTTTGCGGAGAACGCCTATTTCATCAAGACCCGCGAGCCGGGCTATGCCGACAAGAGCATCAAGGAGATAGCGAAAGAGATGTTCTCTTATGTGGATTCGATGACGATGTCCGCCAAGAAAGACGGTCTGGTCAATATGGGAGGATTCATCGCCACCAACAAAGCCGAATGGTACGAAGGCTGCAAGCAGTTCTGCATCCCGTTCGAGGGGTTCATCACATATGGCGGTATGAACGGTCGCGACATGGCGGCGTTAGCGGTGGGACTGATGGAGAACACCGAGTTTGACATGCTGGATACACGGATCCGCCAGGTGCAATACCTTGCCGACAAACTGGATGAGTACGGTATTCCTTATCAACGTCCGGCGGGCGGTCACGCTATCTTCGTCGATGCCGACAAAGTGCTTGACCGCGTTCCCAAAGAGGAGTTCCCGGCGCAGACCCTGACCTGCGAGTTGTACCTCGAAGCCGGTATCCGGGCGTGCGAGATAGGCTATATCCTCGCCGACCGCGACCCGGTCACCCGCGAGAACCGTTTCGGAGGGTTGGATTTTGTGCGTCTGTGCATCCCTCGCCGCGTCTATACCAATAACCATATGGACGTCATTGCGGCGGCTCTGAAGAACGTCTATGACCGTCGTGAAACGATCTCACGGGGTCTCAAAATAACCAAAGAAGCCCCGCTCATGCGGCATTTCACCGTCGAACTCGAACGCCTCGGCTAAGAATTGTGAATTGAAAAAGGGTGTGTCACGAACAGACACACCCTTTTTCTGCGAAATATGTCTTATCTCGCTTCGCTCGAACGATTTACTTCTGCGAAGTATCTCCAAAGAGGAGCGGCATGAAGGGCTTGGATGATCTCTCCGTCACGCAACATCTCCAAGACCTGTTCCGGCTCCATGATATCGACATGGATATCTTCGGTTGCCTCCTGATGCTGTTCCCGCACTTTCTCCACACCGGTAGCCAAGAACGTGTAAGAGAGGTTGTTATGGTTTGTGGGGTTCGGGGAAAGGGTCATAAAAAGTCTCCATTCGCCGCCCTCGTAACCTGTTTCTTCACTCAGTTCCCTTTTGGCGGCCTCCAAAGGCGTCTCACCGGGGTCTATGACACCCGCCACGATCTCATAATGGGTTTCTCCCAAGGCATGGCGGTATTGGTCCTCCATCACCATCTTTCCGTCTTTGGTGATAGCGATGACGTTCACCCAATTGGGAAACTCCATCACAAACCACGTCGGGATCTGCTTGCCGGAAGGCAGTTCCACACACTCCTGCCGGACGGACAGCCATGGTCCGAGATGCAGGATATTCTCACTTTTCACTACGCGCCACGCGCGATTCTTTAATTTAGGATACATATCACAATTGTCAATTATCAATTGTCAATTATCAATTGTCAAAATAATGCCGTTGGATTCTACTCCTGCCTTGTTTTTTTCACTTCTAAGAGCCGTACGATCTTCCATGATTTATTGAATTTTCTTGCAAAGATACAGCTTTTTTTTGAATTATGCAAATATTTATCCGCATTTTGGTGCAAATTTGCACTAAATTACGGTTATAAATCTTCATACTCGCTAAGGAGGAAGGAACGAACGAAGTTCGGGACTTCCAATACCTAACGAGGGCATTTTTGTTTCAAAATGCGCAATTCTGGACGAATTAGGAAGAAAAACTTGCATATTTGAAAAAAAATCTATAAATTTGCACACTCTTTCAGTTTGTGGGAGTTTGGAGCAGTAATTTTGCAGCCGAAAAATCGTAACGCACATGGAAACGAAAACAAATCAGAAGTCATCAAGGCCGTATCTCTTTAAGAGCTATATTTGGCTGGTAAATACTATCGCTCGCGGTCCTATATCACGAGCCGCGATAGACGAGAAATGGGTAAACGCTTCTGCCAACGTCTACAAGCAGGATAATATCCCTGAAAGTAATTTCCACCGTTGGAAAGCTACTGTAGAGGAACTTTTCGGCATCAAAATCAAATGTAATGGTAATAACGAGTATTACATTGAGGAAGCAGCCGACTTACGCGGCAGTGACTTGCGTATGCGCGCCCTGAACCTTATGTCTGTTAATAATCTGCTTAAAGATAGCGAGGAACTATTAGACCGGATTTTATTTGAGCCTGTACCGTCTGGAGAAAAGTTCTTAACACCGATCATTGAAGCGATGCGTGATAAAACCGCTATTGAAATGACGTACCAGAGTTTCACGCGTCAAAAACCGGCAACTTTCATCGTTGAACCATATTGTCTCAAGGTGTTCAAGCAACGCTGGTATATGCTTGCGTACTCTCCCGGTCTTGATAAGGCGATGATTTACTCTCTCGATCGTGTTCACGCTATTGAACCGACCAAGCAGAAATACAAGTTGCCGAAGGACTTCAATGCAGAAGCGTATTTCAAGAATACGTACGGAGTTACCGGCATGGATGAGGAGCCGGAGGTTATCGAGATCTGTATCGATGCCATGCAAGCCAACTACCTGCGCACACTACCGCTCCATTACTCACAAGAGGAGATTGAGCGCAACGATGACTATTCCATCTTTCGCTTTCATATGGTTCCATCTTACGAGTTCTTGCAGGAACTTCGCAAGTATGG
>CAMNCW010000058.1 GCA_946534715.1 uncultured Bacteroidales bacterium
TTCTATCGTGTCCCGTTTGATCCATAACTCGGAGTACACATCTTGCACGCAGTCCCGCGCCTCGTCACGGTTACGGAGTAAGTTGTATGCCAGTGCATACATCTTTCCGCTAAACGGTAAATATATTTGCGTAAACTGCTCGTGCGTCATACTCTTCTGAATGGCTTTCTATATGTATTACGATTTTCCCGCCCAAATCTTACAACCACACTTCATTTTTTTCGAAAAACTGCACAAAGGTACAATATTTTTTAGAGATATGCAAATAATTTTGGGATTTATACGCGCGTGTGTGTATTTTAAGGAAAGGGGTCCGCCCGTCCACATTCGAAGCAATTTTTTAAAAAAGTTCAATTTAATTTGCACATGTCAAAAAATGTTGTATCTTTGTAGCCGATTTCGAAAATGTATAAATTTACACCATGGAAAACGTTAAAATAATCGAGATTAAGAAGAGTGTCTTCGAGAATAATGACCGTGCAGCGGATGAGTTGCGCGGGGAGTTGAAAAACAGGGGCGTGTTTCTGCTCAATCTGATGTCTTCGCCCGGAAGCGGCAAGACCACAACACTCATTCAGACCATCAATCGTCTTAAAGACAAAATCCGTATTGCCGTCATGGAAGCGGATATCGACAGCGATGTCGATGCGATCAAGATCAAGGAAGCCACCGGCGTGGAGTCCATTCAGTTGCATACCGGCGGCATGTGCCATCTGGATGCGGAGATGACGAAGCAAGGGCTGAACAACGTGTCAATGGAGCAAGCGGACTTAGTCATTTTGGAGAACGTGGGCAATCTCGTTTGTCCGGCGGAGTTTGATACGGGTGCCGTGAAGAACGCGATGATTCTCTCTGTGCCGGAAGGACATGACAAACCGCTCAAATATCCGCTGATGTTTTCCATTTGCGATGTGGTGGTAATCAATAAGATAGATGTACTACCCTATTTCGATTTCGATATGGAGAAATGCAAGGAGTACATCCATATGCGTAACCCGAAAGCCACCGTTATTCCTATCTGCGCCAAGACCGGAGAAGGCGTGGATGTTTTTGCCGAATGGCTGCTTAATGAGGTTTCCGAGTGGAAACGTTAAACTGTTAAACCGTTAAGCTGTTAAACTGTTAAACCGTTAAGCTGTTAAACCGTTAAGCTGTTAAACCGTTAAATTGTAGATACCATGCCACAAATGTCAGACAAGTTTGTCCCGAAACACAAAGGGGACAAGAACCCAAATCCGAAATTGTTGAAGTTCGTCCGCCATGTCACGGACCGTATTCCCGGAAAAATCAAGATGACCACAGACGCCCCGGAGTATTGGGGACTCGCGTGTATCTTCGAAGATGAGATGGATGCAGTAACGCGTGAGGCGTCGCTCGATCTGTTGCTCGACATGCTGCCCGGTAATTTCTTTAAGGTACGCAAGCATCACACGTACGCGCAGTTGCATGAGATGAACGCCAAGAAACATTACACACCGGACGACAAGAGTTTTGACGAATTATTAGATAAACTCGCTTATTTCGGCATGTTAGAGTACGATTACGGCGATCACTACACCAACGGTCAGGGACCGGATGAAGGTACGACCTTTAACCGCGAGGACCGCATCTACTGGGTGCCGATGTTTGTGCCGGGAAGTGCCGAATATATGAACATGAACACCGATCTGATGGATCGTCATCCGGAGTTAGCGATGTTCTTCGAGCGAATGACTTTCCTGCCCTTGGAGAAGATTACACCGATGGTTCCAATGGGCGGCAGCGGTATTGGTATGCACGTCATTCCGGTGGAGAAAGCAATCTCCATGGAGAACCAAAGTGTCGATATCGAGCACATCAGTTACTGGCTTAAGAAATACGAGGGACATATCGGCGTCGGCATCTGTTCTTGTCGATATGGACGCAAGAAATTAGATGAAGGTTGCGCAGACGATTACCGCGACTGGTGTATCGGCGTGGGCGACATGGCGGATTATTTGCGTGAGACAGGTCGTGGACACGACATAACTTACGACGAGGCTATGGCGATTCTCAAGAAAGCCGAAGACCACGGATTTGTACACCAAGTGACAAATATCGACGGCGAGGGTAAGATCTTTGCGATTTGTAATTGCAACGTGAAGATTTGTAACGCATTGCGTACCTCGCAACTCTTCAATACGCCTAATATGTCTCGTAGCGCGTACGTGGCTGAAGTGGATCCGAAAAACTGCGTGGCGTGCGGCCGGTGCGTAGAGTATTGTCCGGCAGGAGCGGTCAAGTTAGGTCAGAAACTATGTACTAAACATGGTCCGCAGACCTACCCGAAACAGGAGTTGCCGGACGCAACCAAATGGGGCGAAGACAAATGGACGGAAGACTACCGCGACAAGAACCGCATCAACTGCTACCCGACCGGAACGGCTCCGTGTAAGACCGCCTGTCCGGCACATATCGCCGTACAGGGATATCTGAAGAAAGCGGCAGAAGGCAAATACACCGAGGCGTTGGAACTCATCAAACGCGAGAACCCGTTCCCGGCAGTATGCGGACGAATCTGCAACCGTCGTTGTGAGGACGCATGTACCCGTGGCACGATTGACCGCGCAGTAGCGATCGACGCCGTGAAGAAATTCATCGCCGAGAAAGACCTGCATGCCGAGACGCGTTTTGTGCCGGAAGTCAATATCTGCTCGAACGTCCAAGAGCGTTGGGAGGAGAAGATTGCCATCATCGGCGGCGGTCCTGCGGGTCTGAGTTGTGCGTACTATTTAGCGACGATGGGTTACAAGCCCACTGTGTTCGAGCGCAACGAAGAACCGGGCGGTATGCTGCGTTATGGCATACCGTCTTACAAGCTTGACAAGGACGTCATCAAAGCCGAAATAGACATCATGCGCGAGATAGGTGTAGAGATTAAATGCGGCGTCGAAGTCGGCAAGAACATAACAATAGATGCTCTTCGCAAACAAGGCTACCAAGGTTTCTATATAGCGATCGGTTGCCAAGGTGGTCGTCTGCCGGGCATTCCGGGAGAGGACTTGGAGGGCACGATGACCGCAATTGATTTCCTGCATGAGGCGAATTGCGGCTCGTCAATCGTAAATCGTCAAATCGTAAATAAAAAAGTCGTTGTTGTCGGTGGCGGAAACGTTGCCATCGATGCAGCGCGTGTGGCAAAACGCAGCGGCGCAAGCGAAGTGACGATGCTGTCGCTGGAGACCGAAGATATCATGCCGGCATCGCTTGAAGAACGCATGGAAGCGCGTGAGGATGGCGTGGTAATCAACCCGGGATGGGGACCTGTTAAAGTTGAAAGTGGAGAGTTGAAAGTTGAAAGAAGTGGAAAGTTGAAAGTTGAAAGCATCACTTTCAAGCGTTGTACCTCTGTCTTCAATGCAGAACATAAGTTTGCGCCGAAGTTCGATGAGAACGAGACGATTACGTTGGAGGCGGACTTGGTGATTTTTGCTATCGGTCAGACGGTAGTGCTCAAAGATCTGCTCAAAGATACAAAAGTGGAGTTCTTCCGCGGCGTCTATCCGGTAGCGGACAAACTGACGTACCAGACTGCCGAACCCGACATCTTCGTGGGCGGCGATGTGTTCACAGGACCGAAGTTCGCCATAGATGCCATCGCGGCAGGCAAGGAAGCTGCGGAGAGTTTGCATCGCTTCGTGCAGCACGGACATATGACCATCGGTCGCAACCGTCGTGATTTTATCGAACTGAATAAGCAGGATATCCTTGTGGAGCAGTACGATAACAGCAGCCGTCAAGACCCGGGAGTCATTCCGACGAAGACGAAATTCGAGGAATACCACGGCACTTTGACCGAAGAGCAGGTGAAGAAGGAAACCGCCCGTTGCCTCAGTTGCGGCGCATCGGTAGTGGACGAGAACCGTTGTATTGGTTGCGGTATTTGTACCACCAAGTGCGCGTTCGACGCCATTCATCTGCATCGTGAGCACCCGGAAGCCAGCATCATGCGCACTTCCGAGAACAAGTTTGATGGCATACTTCCGTACATGATCAAACGAGGCGGAAAGATCTTGATTTCCGGACTAAGCAAGAAAAAATAATGCACGAGTTAGGAATCGTATTCTATATTATAAGAGATGTCAAGAAAGCAGCGCAAGAACATGGCGTAGAGCATGTCTCGGCGGTGGTGATGAACATTGGTGAGGTTTCCACCATCGTGCCGGAATACTTGACCGATTGTTGGCGTTGGGCGGCAGATAAGGAAGAGTTGCTGCGGGGTTGCGAATTGAAGATCGAACCGATACCGGCAGTGACCCATTGCGACGGTTGCGGCAAGGAGTACCCCACGGTGGCGCATGGAAAGATCTGTCCGCATTGCGGCAGCGAGAAGACTTGGCTGCTACGAGGGAACGAAGTGGAGATTAAGGAGATTGTGGTGCCACAATCCTGTTAAACTGTTAAACTGTTAAATTGTTAAATCGTAAATAACATGGCTTGTTTTATTGTACCATTAGTACAGGCGGTGGCAACAACGGCATACCGCAAACGTATGGAAAAAACGCAGGTTGAACCTGCACAAAGTAACTACAATGCGCTCAGTAAGCATCTACCGACGCTGGAGAAAATGCTCTGGGGCGGTTCATTGATGCTGATAGTGGATCATATCCTCAACGGCGAGGTGACATGGATGTACCCGTTCTTTACCGCCTTGGAAACCGAAGGCGGCGGCTTGGTGATGCTCAAAGAGATGCTGACCGTGGGTGTACCGATGTCGGTAATCGTCACCGTTGCATGGGCTATATGGGCTTACGCCAAAGAGCGCAAAACTGTTAACGCATAGAAAGACCGCAAAATGCGATCCTTAAAATCAATAATAATCAATCATTTAAAACACAAAAGCTTATGTTTTTTGAAGTGTATGGGGCAAATGCCCTTGCTCAATGGGGAATGCTGTTAGTTGTCCTCGTTGGCTTAATCCTTTTCAATGAGTTTGCCCGCCGTACGAAACTCGGCGGAGCTATCACGTTCTTTGCTATTCCGCTGGCATTGACCGCGTATTTCGTAGCCATCGCTATCGGTGCACGAATGGGTGCCGAGTGGGCGCTGACGAACCAGACGCATCTGTACATGAACGGTTGGTTCCACTACGCGAAATTGTATGCTGCGCTGACCGGATGTATTGGTTTCATGATGATCAAGTACGAATGGGGTATTGGCGCAAAACGCTGGTTCAAACCGTTCCCGTTCATCATCGTAGCTATTAACATTCTGATTGCCGTGGCTTCGGATTTCGAGTCCGCTATCATGGGATGGAACAAATGGTGGCTGTCAAGCGAAGGTGTATGGTTGTATGGCGGTTGGCACAACGTATTCAACGGTGTTGCCGGTCTGTTCAACATCTTCTGTATGACCGCATGGTGGAATGTGTATCCGTCCAAGGACAAGAAAGATATGATTTGGGCGGACATGACTTGGGTATATATCCTCGTTTATGACATCTGGAACTTCGCTTACACATACAACTGCCTGCCGACACACAGCTGGTATTGCGGTATTGCTTTGTTGCTCGCTCCGACAGTAGCTGCTCTCCTTTGGAACCGCGGCGGTTGGATTCAGAACCGTGCTAACACTTTGGCTATCTGGTGTATGTTTGCGCAGGTATTCCCGCTCTTCCAAGAGGTGTTCAAGGATGGTTTCCACAAGTTCAGCTGGGTTGTTCTGCCGACGCAGTACGTCAACGGCTTTGATACGATCACCGCACTCTATGCAGAGGCAGGTGGTGAGGCTGCAGCAACCGGTACGACCATCGAGGCTGTAGGTGCTACGGCTGCTAATCCGACCGCTATGCTGGTAATCTCCGCACTGGCGCTCATTACGAACATCGTTGCTTTCGGTTACATTATGTACCAAGCTAAGGCACGTCACATCAACCCGTATAAGGAGGATGTTTTCGTAGATCAGAAGTACTACAAAGACGCGATGGCTCGCGCCGTAGTGAACAGCTAATCAAGCGTTTGGGCAAAAAGAACGAGAGTGCGCACAAATGATTCGGCGCACTCTCTTTTTTTACATCCGCCAATATTGGCGGATTCAGGATGTATGTTTGTAGATGCGTTTTGCCATTCCGATAGCGCCTGTGGGACAGACGAGACGGCAGAGATGACACCCCACGCACTTGGTGCCGACGATCTTCGGTTTGCGGTTCTCATCAAAAGTTATCGCCTGGTGACCGCCATCGGCGCAAGAGAGATAGCAACGGCCGCAACCGATACATTTTTCGCGATCAATCTTGGGGAAGACCATCGTCTCACGGTCCAAATCGTGCGGGAGAACCATGTTTTTCAGTTCCTCGCCCACTAACTCAGCCAGCGCCGTTATTCCACGGGATTGCATGTAATGTTGCATGCCGAGGATGAGATCATCAATGATGCGATAGCCATACTGCATGACCGCCGTGCAAACCTGCACATTCCGGCAGCCAAGTTGTATGAACTCCAACGCATCGCGCCATGTCTCAATGCCGCCGATACCGCTGACATCCATGTGTTTCTCGAAGCCGGCTTTGTATAGAATCGGGTTGCCGGTTATCTCATAGATCATACGCAGCGCAATCGGTTTAACCGCTTTGCCGGAATAGCCGGAAACGGTCTTTTTCTCGTTTACTGTAGCCTCATGGCTCATGGTAATGGATTTGATGGTATTGATAGCGCTGATACCCGAAGCACCGCCGTAGAACGAAGCCAACGCCGGCTTACTCATATTCATGACGTTCGGCGTCATTTTCGGGATTACAGGTATAGAAACGGCATTTTTGACAAACGAGGTATAGAAGAGGATGAGTTCTTCATTTTGTCCGATGTCGGAGCCTAAGCCTGTCAGACGCATCTGCGGGCAGGAGAAATTGAGTTCCACAGCGTCGCAACCGGCATCCTGAGCCATCTTAGCCAGTTCAATCCATTCCTCTTCGGTTTGACCCATTATGGAAGCAACAATGATCTTGGTGGGAAAATCCTGTTTAAGACGCCGGAGAATGTCAAAGTCCTCAGTATAAGGATTTTCGCTCAGTTGCTCCATGTTGCGGAAGCCGACAAAAGGTGTACCTTCTTTGCACACGGTGTCAAATCGCGGAGACACTTCTTGAATATCCTGTTTGCTGATGGTTTTGTAGAACACACCGCCCCACCCTGCTTTCAAAGCCCGGGCTACCATATCGTAGTTCGTGCAGATAGCGGAAGACGCCAGGAAGAAGGGGTTTTCGCATATCATGTCGCAGAAATTGATCTCCAACGAGGGTAATTTTGGGAAAGTTTGTTCACTACCATTTTGTAAATTGACAGCCTTTTTAAGTTCGGAAATGCGAATCGGTTTATCATAATGAATACATGCGTTTTGAGTAGCATTCAACTCATCATCCGACAGTTGATTAAATATTTCAACGGCAGTCTGGATGTTATCAAAACGTACTGCGCGGATGGCGCGAGCCACTTCCTCTCCACAAGGAGCGTCATAACAGAGTAAGCATCTTGCTACTTCTTCATTAATGTGAAACATAATGGTATCAATTTGGTTATGTTATCCGGATATAATTGGCAATTTCGGGGACAAAGGTACAAAAAATAGTTGAAAGTAAAAAACAGGAGCGAAGAAAGAGTACTATTTTGTGGATAAAAGTACACTTTTTTTGATAAAAAACGCGCGCGCACTTGCGTATGTCAAAAAAAAGTTGTAAATTTGCACGCAATTTTGTATGTAAACAAATGAGTACTATGTTTAATCGTAAAAAAACAGAAAATATTATGGCAAATGACAGACAGCAAAGCGGAATGATGTTCAATGCACTGACCGCCGGAAGTAAGATTGTGGGTACTATCACCGCAGATAGCGATTACAGAATTGATGGATTGATAGAAGGCGACTTGAGTTGCACAGGAAAAGTAGTAATCGGCGAAGCAGGCCGCGTAAAAGGCAATATAATGTGTCAAAACGCAGAGATATTAGGTATAATGGACGGTAAGATCACCTGCAGCAACCAGTTGTCGCTCCGTTCAAGCGGTAAGATTACCGGCGATGTAATCACCAAGACTTTGATTGTAGAGCCGGGTGCATTGCTGAACGGCACATGCTCTATGGGCGGCAATACAGCCGGTAAAGGAGACGCTAAATAGTTAAAACGTTAAACTGTTAAATTGTTAAATCGTTAAATTGTTAATACGCCATGAAGATCAAACCATTTAGAGGAATTCGTCCGCCGAAAGAGTTGGTGGAGCAAGTAAGCAGCCGGCCGTATGATGTGCTCAATAGTGAAGAGGCACGTCAAGAGGCTGCGGGTAACGAGAAGAGTTTGTATCATATTATCAAGCCGGAGATCAATTTTGAGCCGGGCACCGATGAGCATGATCCGCGTGTGTATGACGCTGCGGTAGAGCAATTCAAGTTATTCAAAGAAAAAGGCTGGCTTGTGCAGGATGCCGAAGAGAAATACTATGTCTATGCACAGACCATCTTGGAGAAAGGAAAAGGTCTGGAAAATGCAACCGGAGCGGCTTTGTCCGGTGAAAAGGCAAAGACTCAGTATGGTTTGGTTGTTGGCGCGTGGGTGGATGATTATCTGGAAGGTCGGATCAAAAAGCATGAGTTGACACGGCGCGACAAAGAGGAAGACCGGATGAAACATGTGCGTGTTCTGAATGCGAACATGGAGCCGGTGTTCTTTGCTTATCCGCATCGGGAAGACTTGGATGCGATTGTAGCGGAAGTGACCAAAGGTGAGCCGGAGTATGATTTTGTGGCAGCACCGGAAGGATTCCGCCACACATTCTGGGTAATCAACGATCCCGCAACGATACAAAAAATCACGGAGATCTTCGCTCAGATTCCGGCAATGTATATTGCGGACGGACACCACAGAAGCGCTGCCGCCGCAGGAGTCGGGAAGGAATTAAAAATTAAAAATTCAAAATTAAAAATTGAAAATCCCGAGTACGAGTATTTCTTAGCCGTGTGCTTCCCGGACAATCAGTTGAATATCATAGATTACAACCGCGTGGTGAAAGATCTGAACGGTTTGACGGAAGAAGAGTTCCTCAAAGCCCTTGAAGCCGATTTCGAAATATCGGAATATCGGAATATCGAAATATCGAATGATTTCTCCGAGGTGAAGCCGAAAGGTTTGCATAACTTCAGTCTGTATATGGGTGGGAAATGGTACTCGCTGACCGCCAAAGAAGGCCGTTATGACGATGCAGATCCTATTGGTGTGCTCGATGTGACGATTTCCAGCAACTTGATTTTGGATAAGATTTTGGGTATTAAAGACCTGCGTTCAGACAAACGAATTGATTTCGTGGGCGGTATTCGCGGCTTGGGCGAGTTGCAACGAAGAGTAGATTGCGGCGAAATGAAAATGGCGTTAGCACTCTACCCTGTTACCATGCAACAGATTATCGACATCGCCGACAGCGGAAACATTATGCCACCGAAAACAACATGGTTTGAACCGAAACTGCGCTCGGGACTGGTTGTTCACGAGCTGAATTGAAAATTGAAAATTGATAATTGATAATTAAACAATTGAAAATCAGAAGAAACATATTATTTCTTTGTGCGTTGAGCCTGGTGGTTTGCGCCATTTCGGGTTGCAGCGTGCAGAAGAAGATTAAGCGTGCGGATAAGAAGTTCGCAATCGGTGAGTATTACAACGCAGCAGACATATACAAGCAATGCTACGGTCAGTTATCCTCCAAAAAAGACAGAGCGCTGAAAGGCTATGTGGCTTATCAGCAAGGCGAGTGTTACAGGTTGATCAACAATCCGCGTGCGGTGAATGCGTATCAGAATGCGCTGCGTAACAAGTATTACTTGCAGGACTCGACGATCTTTTTGAATTGCGGTTTGGCACTTCAATACCAAGGCAAATACAAAGATGCCGCCAAGAGTTATGAGTTGTATCTGGAGAGCCATCCGGACAACTACGTAGCACAGGCCGGCAAGTATGCCTGCAACAAGATAGACGAATGGAAGAGGCAGACCAGCCGTTACAAAGTTTCGGAAGCCAAGGAGTTTAACCAGAAACATACCAGCAGTTTTGCGCCGATGTTCATTGGCGAGAATGATGATGCGTTGATGTTCACCTCTAACCGACAGGAGAAGCAGAAAGGCGGTACAAAGAAGCTGAAACGTCCCAGTAACGTAACCGGACAGCAGTTGTTCCAACTCTATCAAGCACGCAAGAATGCTGCCGGGCAATGGGAAGATATTGAGTTGGCAGAAGGTTTGTACGGAGAGCAGGATGAAGAGAAACAGGAGAATGATTCCACCGGTGGCGCAAAAGGAAGTGCCAATGCCGAAATGGGTGTTTGTACTTTCAGCCGCGACGGAAGAAGCATGCTCTTTACGTACTCGAAGCCTGTGAACGGACAAGATTTAGGCGCTAAGATCTACATGAGTGAGCGTGCCAGTGGTGAATGGGGTGAACCGCAAGAGGTGAAACTGTTTGCTGACAGCACGATCACAGTGGGTCATCCGGCTCTGAATAGCAGCGGCGATACGTTGTATTTCTCCAGCGATGCGCCGGGAGGAATTGGCGGCAAAGATATATGGATGGCGGAATTGGACGGTGACCAGTGGGTGAATGTGCATCCTTTGAGCTCCGGCATCAATACAACAGCCGATGAGATGTACCCGTATGTGCATGCAGACGGTTCGCTGTATTTTGCATCAAACGGTCATCCGGGTTATGGAGGTTTGGATATCTACAAAGCCAACCGCGACACTACCGTCAAAGATTCCGTTGTTTGGATTTTGTTCAATATGGGTCCTGCTTTCAACGGTGTGGGAGACGATTTCGGAATCACATTTGCCGGTAACAGCCAAGACGGTTTCTTCTCGTCCAACAAAGGCGACAAGAAAGGTTTTGACCGCATTTTCCGCTTTACCTTGCCGGAGATGGAGTTTATCGCCGAGGGTGTGGTAAGCGATGAGGAAGGCAATCCGATATCGGACGCCAAGTTGCGTATTGTGGGCTCAGATGGAACCAACAGCAAACTGAACGCTCGGCGCGACGGAAGTTATAAGATCAAACTCAAAAAAGATGTCAAGTACGTCATGTTGGCTACTGCACGCGGACACCTGAATGCCAAAGAGCAATGGAACACCTTTGATTTGAAGGACAGCAAGACTTACACGATGAACTTCACACTTAACCCGATAAGTCGGCCGGTAAAAATGGAAAATATCTTCTATGAGTTCGGTAAATGGGAAGTAACCAAATCCAGCGAAGGCGAGTTGGAGCAGTTGGTTAAATTGCTGAACGACAACCCCAATATCACGATTGAGTTGAGCGCGCACACGGACTTGGTGGGTAACGAGCAGTTCAACTTGGAGTTGAGTCAGAAACGTGCGCAGAGTTGCTGCGATTACCTGATCAAAAAGGGCATTGAGAAAGAGCGTCTGACGCCGGTGGGTTACGGAAAAACGAAGCCGGTTATTTGCGACAAAGCGCTTAATAAACGCTATTCGTGGATTCCGATGGAGCAAGCATTGGATGAGACGTTTATCCTGAGTCTGCCGGCGGACAAACAGGAGATTTGCAACCAAATCAACCGCCGGACTGAGTTTAAGGTTTTGAAAACAACTTATAAGTTGTATTAATTGACAATTGATAATTTATGCAACAATATTTAGATTTGTGCAAGAGAGTGCTGGAGGAAGGCACGGTGAAACATGATCGGACGGGAACTGGGACGATCTCTGTTTTCGGACATCAGATGCGATTTAAGATGGAGGACGGTTTTCCGCTCCTGACGACCAAGAAACTGCATCTGAAATCGATTATCTATGAATTGCTGTGGTTCCTTCAAGGCGATACGAACGTGAAGTATTTGCAGGAACACGGCGTGCGCATCTGGAATGAATGGGCAGATGAGAATGGCGAGTTAGGACCTGTTTATGGGCATCAGTGGAGGTCGTGGCCGGACTACAACGGCGGTACGATAGATCAGATTGCCAATATCGTGGAGATGATCAAGACGAATCCTGACAGCCGCCGGATGATGGTGAGCGCGTGGAATGTGGCGGAAGTGGAGAAAATGGCGTTGCCGCCTTGTCATTGCTTGTTTCAGTTCTATGTAGCGGACGGAAAACTGAGTCTGCAACTCTATCAGCGGAGTGCGGATATTTTCCTCGGCGTGCCGTTTAATATCGCTTCGTACGCCTTACTGCTCCAGATGATGGCGCAAGTAACGGGACTCCAATGCGGCGATTTCGTACACACGCTCGGCGATGCACATATCTATCTCAACCACCTCGAGCAAGTGAAACTACAACTGACGCGTGATCCTAAACCATTACCGAAGATGGTTATCAATCCCGAGGTAAAGGACTTGTTCGGTTTCCAATACGAAGATTTTCAATTAGAGGGATATGACCCGCATCCCCACATTGCCGGACAAGTGTCGGTTTAATTTTTAATTTTTAATTCGTAATTTATGATAAGTATCATAGTTGCTATAGCAGAGAATTATGCCATCGGGAAGAAAGGCGATTTGCTGTGTCATCTGCCGGCGGACTTGAAACATTTCAAGGAAATCACGTCCGGCAAGACCGTGCTCATGGGCGAGCGGACTTTCTACTCGCTGCCTAAACATCCGCTGCCAAACAGGCGGAATATAGTGCTGACCGATGTGCAAGGCAAGACTTTTGAAGGCGCAGAAGCTGTTTATTCACTTCAAGACTTATGCGCCAAAGTGCAAGGCGAAGAAGAAGCTTTTGTTATCGGCGGCGGAATGGTGTATCGCCAGATGATGCCTTTAGCGGATAAATTGTATATCACGCATATTCATCATAGTTGGGACGATGCAGACACGTTCTTCCCCGAGATCAAAGAGGACGAATGGAAATTGATTAGTTCCGAGGAACACAAAGCAGACGAAAAGAACCCGTATGACTTTACCTTTTGCACATATAATAGGCGGCAGCACTAATATCAGCGAGCGGCAAGTAGATGCCGTGCTGACTTTGCTGGACGAAGGAGCGACGATTCCTTTTATTGCGCGTTACCGAAAAGAGAGGACAGGCAGTCTGGACGAAGTACAGATCGCCGCTATTCAGGCGCAATACGGTAAGTTGCAGGAATTAGCCAAACGCAAAGAGACCATCTATGCGCGCTTGGACGAACTCGGCAATGAAGATAAGGAATTGCGCGCGCGTATAGCCGATTGCTGGGACGCCACAGAATTAGAAGATATCTACCTGCCGTACAAACCGCATAGGAAAACCCGTGCCGATGTGGCGATAGAGAAAGGATTGTTGCCATTAGCAGAGGAGATCTTGAAGCAGAAACCGATGCGTCTGCCGGATGAGGAATCGCTGCAAGGTGCACGGGATATTATTGCACAACGAATCGCGGAAGACGAGAAAAGCAGAAATGCTATCCGGCGCGAGTTCAGTTATACCGCCATGCTGAGTTGCAAGGCGGTGAAGACCAAATGTGACAGCCCCGAGGCGCAGAACTACAAGGATTATTTTGATTTTAAGTGCCCGCTCAAACACATCAAGAGCCATCAGTTATTGGCTATTCGTCGCGCAGAGAGCGAAGGTTTTCTGCGTGTGGACATCTCGCCGGACACAGAGAAAGCATTAGATAAATTGGCGAACTTGTGGCTCAGAGCCAATAACGACACGGCTTATCAAGTGGAGCTGGCGATAGAGGACGGTTATAAACGGCTTCTTAAACCGGCTATCGAGACCGAGTTTACCGCGCTCTCCAAAGAGAAAGCGGACGAAGAGGCAATTCGCGTCTTTGCGGATAACTTGCGGCAGTTGTTATTAGGTGCGCCCTTAGGTCAGAAACGCGTATTAGCATTGGATCCGGGTTTCCGGACAGGATGCAAGACCGTTGTGCTGAATGAGCAAGGCGACCTGCTGATGCACGATGTGGTTTTTCTGCATAACCTGCAAAGCACGCAGAAACTGCAAAAGTTGATTGAGCAATACAAGATCGAAGCCATCGCTATCGGCAACGGAACAGCAAGCCGCGAATGTGAGGAAATGGCGCGTCAAGCAATCAGCCATCAGCCATCAGAAACCAAACCGCTGATCTTCGTCGTAAGTGAAGCCGGAGCTTCGGTGTATAGCGCCAGTAAGATCGCACGGGATGAGTTTCCAGATGAGGATGTGACCGTGCGCGGAGCGGTAAGTATCGGAAGGCGGTTGATTGACCCGCTCGCGGAGTTGGTGAAGATTGAACCCAAATCCATCGGTGTCGGACAATACCAACACGACGTGGATCAGACCGAGTTACGCGAGAGCCTGCAGCAGACCGTGGAAAGCGTGGTCAATTATGTGGGCGTAGATGTCAATACCGCCAGCAAACATCTGCTGACATACATATCCGGTTTAGGACCGATGTTAGCGCAGAATATCGTGGATTACCGTGCGGAACATGGGGCTTTCGGAAGCCGAAAAGAGTTGCTAAAAGTACCGAAACTCGGCGCTAAGACTTTTGAACAGGCTGCCGGATTCTTGCGGTTGAAAGGAGCTAATCCGCTGGATAACAGCGCAGTACACCCAGAGAGTTACGGAATCGTGGAGAAGATGGCAAAAGATCAGAAATGCTCTGTCTCGGATCTGATTGCCAAGAAAGAACTGCGTGATCAGATTGATTTGAATAAATACGTGACCGCAGAAGTGGGACTCCCTACTCTAACCGATATTCTGAAAGAGTTGGCGCAGCCCGGACGTGATCCTCGCGGCGAAACGGAAGAGTTTCATTTTGACGAACATGTACACACGATAGACGACCTGCAGGCAGGTATGATTTTGCCGGGCATTGTGACAAATATTAGTGCTTTTGGCGCATTCGTGGATTTGGGAGTACACAAAGACGGACTCATTCATATCTCCGAAATGGCAGACCGGCGTGTAACCAACCCGCAGGAAGTGGTCAAACTGCATCAACACGTGCGCGTGCGCGTAATAGATATAGATCGCGCGCGAGGAAGAATACAATTAAGTTTGAAAGGTTTGAAATAGTTTGAAATGGTTTGAAATTGTTAACAACATCAAACAAAGCACGAAGTGCTCAAACAACCTCAAACAAAAATATCATTATGGCAGACGATAAGAAGATTATTTTTTCGATGGTGGGACTGAGTAAGAGTTTTGGTCCCCAAAAACAGGTATTGAAGAATATCTACCTGAGTTTCTTTTATGGCGCGAAGATCGGTATCATCGGTCTGAACGGCGCAGGTAAATCCACCTTGCTGAAGATCATCGCCGGTATCGAGAAAGAGTACCAAGGCGAGGTTGTTTGGTCTCCCGGCTACTCGGTCGGCTATCTGGAGCAAGACCCGAAGCTCGATCCGTCCAAGACCGTGCGCGAGGTCGTTCAAGAAGGCGTGCAGCCGATCATGGACATGTTGAAGGAGTACGACGAGATCAATATGGCTTTTGCGGAGCCGGACGCGGATTTTGACAAACTCTTGGCTCGACAAGCCGAATTGCAGGACAAGCTTGATGCAGCCGACGCATGGAACATCGACCAGAAACTTGACCGCGCCATGGACGCTCTGCGATGTCCGCCCGATGATGCGAGTGTCACTACCCTTTCGGGAGGTGAACGCCGCCGTGTAGCGCTCTGTCGTCTGTTGCTGCAACAGCCGGATGTGCTGCTTCTGGATGAGCCGACGAACCATTTGGATGCCGAGTCCATCGATTGGTTAGAGCAACACTTGCAGCAATATGCAGGAACGGTGATCTGTATCACGCACGACCGCTATTTCTTGGATAATGTGGCAGGTTGGATTCTTGAACTGGACCGCGGAGAAGGTATTCCATGGAAAGGCAATTATTCTTCGTGGCTTGAGCAGAAGACAAACCGCATGGCGCAGGAGGAGAAACAGGCATCCAAGCGTCGCAAGACTTTGGAGCGCGAGCTGGAGTGGATCCGTATGGCGCCGAAAGCACGTCACGCAAAGCAGAAAGCACGTTTGGAGTCGTACGACCGCATGTTGAACGAGGAGCAAAAAGAGCGCGAGGAGAAACTCGAGATCTTCATTCCGAATGGTCCGCGTCTGGGTAACAAGGTCATTAACGCCGAAGGCGTAGCGAAGTCGTTTGGCGACAAGTTGCTCTTCGAGGACCTCAATTTCATGTTGCCGCCCAACGGTATTGTGGGTGTTATCGGTCCGAACGGAGCAGGTAAGACGACCCTCTTCCGTATGATCATCGGCAGCGAGAAAGCAGACAAAGGTACGTTCTCCGTCGGCGAGACCGTGAAAATCGGTTACGTTGATCAGCAACACGCAGATATAGACCCGAATAAGTCCGTCTTTGAGACCATCAGCGGCGGAACGGAGTTCATCCGCGTGGCAGGTCGTGAGATAAACGCACGTGCCTATCTGAGCCGTTTCAACTTCACCGGTGCAGACCAAGAGAAGAAATGCGGTGTCCTCTCCGGTGGTGAGCGAAACCGTCTTCACCTTGCCCTGACACTCAAATCAGAAGCCAACGTGCTCCTGCTCGACGAGCCGACCAACGATATTGATGTCAACACGCTCCGTGCGTTGGAGGAAGGCCTCGAGAACTTCGCCGGATGTGCGGTAGTAATCTCGCACGACCGTTGGTTCCTCAACCGTATCTGCACGCACATCCTCGCGTATGAAGGCGACGGAAAAGTGTTCTGGTTCGAAGGCAGTTACTCGGAATACGAGGAGAACAAAAAGATGCGTCTGGGCGAAGAAGCCTGCGAACCAAAACGCGTTCGCTATCGCGGCTTAACAGTTTAACAATTTAACAATTTAACGGTTTAACCTTGTTACGCAGAGTATCGACATATATTCGGCAGCGGGGATTGTTGGTTAAAGACAAGCCTGTCTTGGTGGCATTGAGTGGCGGAGCGGATAGCGTGAGCCTGCTCGATGTGCTCCTGCAAGCCGGATATACGTGCGTCGCGGCACATTGCAATTTTCACCTGCGGGGCGAAGAGAGCGACAGGGACGAAGCTTTCGTGCGGGATCTATGCAAGCAAATGAACGTGGAGTTGGAGGTCACGGATTTCGACACCTTGGAATACGCGCATACGCATGAAGTGAGTATCGAAGTGGCAGCACGCGAGTTAAGGTATCGATGGTTCGATGAAATAGCGCGCAAACATGGCTGTCAGGCGGTATGTGTGGCGCATCATCAGAACGATCAGGCGGAGACCATTTTGCTCAATCTCAAACGCGGAACAGGCATCCGCGGACTTGCCGGAATGCGACCCGTAAGCGCGAACCCCATCGTGCCGGAAAGTGTGCCGATTGTGCGTCCGCTGCTCTGTACAACGAGAGGATATATTGAACATTATTTGAAAGACAAAAGGCACCTCAATTGGGTGACAGACAGCACTAATTCGAACACTTCAATCACCCGAAATGCGATCCGAGAGCAGCTCAAGAACTACTCCAAAGCGGAGATCGAGCATATGGCTCAAACGGCGGAATATATGCAAGGGTATGTGGATATAATAGAGGGCAAGTCGTCACGCGAAGAAGGAATTGTGCGTCTTTATGAGCAACTTCGCGAATATAATTTCGCAGAAATAGATAAAATTTACGATGCGTTGCAACGGGGAGAAGGAGGCAAAACATTCACCTCCAAGACCCATAAAGCAACGATAAAAAAAGGAAAATTATGCGTCACTTTGGTATCATAGGATTTCCATTATTGCACTCCTTCTCGGCGAAGTATTTCAACGAGAAATTTGCAACAGAAAAAATAGAGGCGGAGTACTCGTTGTACCCGACGGAAGCGGAACATTTAAAGCCGAAAATAGAAGAACTTTTGGACACTTTGGACGGCATGAATGTCACGATGCCGTACAAGCAAGCCATCATTCCGTATCTGGAGCGTTTGGACGAAACGGCAGAAGCTGTGGGAGCAGTCAATGTGGTTCATAAACGGGTCGGTTACAACACCGATTGTATCGGTTTCATGGAGTCGATCCTGCCCTTGTTGGGCGAGAATGACCGCAAAGCCTTGGTACTCGGAACCGGAGGCGCGTCAAAGGCGGTTTGCTACGGCTTGCGCAAGTTAGGGCTCTCCCCCACTCTCGTCAGCCGCACGCCGAAAGAAGGCATGTTGGGTTACGACCAATTGACCGAAGAGCTGATGAGCGAATACACGGTCATCGTCAATTGTACGCCACTCGGTATGACGCCGGAGGAAAACACGTACCCCGCGATCCCGTACGAATGGATTTCGGCACGACATTTGTTGTTCGATTGCGTGTATAACCCCGAAGAGACGCTTTTCCTGCAAAAAGGCAAGGCGCAAGGAGCACGCATCAGAAACGGAATGGAGATGCTCTTCGGACAAGCGAAAGCAGCATGGTCAATTTGGAATAATTGATATTTTTAAATTAGCGATATGAAAAAGATCTTTTTAGTGCTCTTGGGAGCAATGATGGTATGCACGGGTTTCGCGCAGATTGTAGAAAAAGGCGAACCGGCTATGGTGTATTACAGCCCTAAAACGACTGTTTCTTTGGATTTTACATACACCATTGAGAAAGAAGAAAAAGGTGTGTTTGCGGAGTATGCCAAATCGCTGCTCGGCATCAACGATGTGGTGACAGAGGACAAAACGAGTTATACACTCAAAGATGTGCGTATTGCTACTCGCGCAGAAGCAGACTTCGCGCGTCCGCACAAAGTGGTGAATGATCCGGCGATGCCTATGTTGCTGAATATCAATGAGAAAGGTCTGTTGGTGGGCTATAATGTTGTGCCGCGTGAGAAGAAGCCGAACACACCTCCTCAGCAGCCGAACAACAGACATAACGCAGGCAAAAACGACCGTTTCAAGAAAGCTCCGTATCCGGAGGAAGTGCTGAAGGCCGCTACGCCGAGTGCGCAGGCACAAGCGGCAGCGCAGCAGATTTTTCACATCCGCGAGACGCGTATGTACCTGATTAACGGAGAAGTGGAGCACGCTCCGGCTGACGGAGAGGCGATGAGAATTGTGTTCGAGGAGTTGGAAAAGCAGGAAAACGCGCTGATTGCGCTCTTTACCGGAAAGAAGAGCAGACGCACCGAGCATAAGCTGGTGATTTTCGATCCGCAAGCGAAAGATCAGAAATGGTATTTCTCTTCCGAAAACGGATTTACAGATGCCGAGAACATTGACGCTGAGATGATTAGCGCGGATGTCATTCTTTACCCGCAGCGTTATACCGCCGGCACAGAGGACACCAAGAACAAGAAAAAAGCCGCTGTTTCGCAGATTGTTTATAACCTGCCAGGAAGCGGTGAAGTGAAAGTGGTTTATAACGGTAAGACCCTGAAAAAACAAACTATCGCGATTGCTCAATTGGGCGTGGATGTGCCGTTAGCCAAAGACTTATTTACCGGCAAAGAATTGCCGTCCATCGTATTTAATGAGAAGACAGGAAACATTGTTTCTATCAGCAAATAATTGATTATTGTGAAAAGAATACCATTCATCCTATTTTGTCTGTTGACTTTGATGGCAAGCAAGGTCAATGCCCAAGAGATCAACTGCACTGTAACCATCAATTCCGACCAGATTGAGGGTTCGAACAAACAGGTGTACGAAACGCTCAAATCGTCTATTCAGGACTACATGAACCAGAACCGATGGACGAACATGACGTATGCCGAGCATGAGAAAATCGAGTGCAGCATGCTGATCATCGTCAAAGCCGTGCAGGAAAACATGTATGTGTGCGAAATGACGCTGCAAAGCCGCCGGCCGGTGTATGGCACAACTTACTCCAGCCCGCTTCTGAATTTCGTGGACAAGAACTTCAACTTCACCTACCAGGAGTTTGACCGTATTGAGTACCAGCAAAACCAGTTCACCACCAACTTGACAGCGATGTTAGCGTATTACTGCTACCTCATCATCGGACATGACCAGGATAGTTTTCAGCGTTTAGGAGGCACGCCGTTCTTCCAAGTATGCGAGGAGATCGTAACGGCATGTCAGTCTGCCAGCATGGATCCAACGGAGCAGAAAGGTTGGGTTGCTTTTGATAGCAACCGAAACCGCTATGCGCTGATAAACAATCTCTTAGACGAGGCTTTCAAGAAATACCGCAATTTCTATTACGAGTACCACCGTTTGGGTTTGGATGAGATGAGTGCCAATGTAACCAATGGCCGCGCACGTATTGCTGAAGGCATGCCGGTCTTGAAAGAAGCATACCGCGCACGACCTGCCACGTATGTGATCAACACATTCCTGGACGCCAAAGCAGAGGAGCTGGTGGATATATTCAAGAAAGGAACAGACAAAGAGAAGAAAACCGTTTATGAATTGCTGACCGACATCGACCCCACACGCATGAACACTTACGACCGCATCAATCAATAATTAGTCTCTCTAATAAATAATGTTTCCTCTTTTGCATCCGCCAAGTTTGGCGGATAGGAAACACCGCGTCTGCTTCTTTCGTCGTCCATTGCCCGGTATGCCATGCCGGTTCTTTAAAAATTTGCATGACAATCTTGGCGATATTGGCGATATTGCCAAAAACGACAATATCGCCATGCAAAAAAAATTGACTCTGAGACTCTTGAGACACTTTTTGTTTAATTTGCTTAATTTGTGAACATTACATCTGTCTCAACAGTCTCAACTGTCTCATATCATTTTTTCGAACGCTATGTTCAAAAATTGAGCGTTAGTTGTTCTTATATATTCTTAGTCATCCGTTAACCATCCCCGTGGTTCTGCCGAGAGGGTGTCGGGGGAGAGTTTCAACGGGAATATTGCAAAAGACACAAATACTCGCGATCACTTATGCTAACAAGGCGTCGGCAATGGATTCCAGGGCGGGGATTTGATCCGGTTTGAGGGAACCGCGGATGGTAAGGGTCGGTTCGACGATTTCGATGTTCTTGCAAGGAGCAAGCATCTCTTTCATGACACGAACAGCCTGTGGCGCCCAAGAGCCGTTCTCCACAAGGGCAACACGACGGTTTTGGTAACCTTTGAGACGGAGCTTATGAATAAACATATGCATTGCCGGGAAGATGTCTCCATCATACGTAGCACAGCACAGAACCAAACGATTCATACGGAACGCGTCCTCGATTGCCTCTGCCATGTCGTCACGGCTAAGGTCGGTAATAGCTACTTTTCCTGCCCCTTTTGTCTTTAGAATCTCTGCCAACTTTTGCGCGGCTTTTGCCGTGTTGCCGTGGATAGAGGCATAAGCGATGAGCACGCCTTCGGTCTCTACACCGTACGCACTCCAAATCTTATATAACCGCAATGCCTCGTCTTTCTGCTCGCCCTCTAACATGTAGCCATGCAACGGAGCAATGGACTTAATCTCTTTGTCCGCTATTTTCTTCAACAAATTCGTTACCGCTACGCCGTACTTGCCGACGATGTTAAAATAATAGCGCCTTGCCTCGCACGACCAATCGTCCTCGTCGGCATGATAGACGCCGAACTTACCAAACGCGTCCGCGGAGAAGAGAACTTGCTCTTCGGGGCAATAGGTCATCATCACTTCGGGCCAGTGGATCATCGGAGCAGCTATGAATTGCAGCGTCATGCCGCCGAGGTCTATACTCTGCCCTTCCGCCACGACTTGCACGTTCTTGGCTTCAATGCCGAACTGTTGCATCAACACCACCGCTTGCTTCGAGCACAAGACTTGCGCTTGCGGGTATTGGTTCAGAAACAAAGCCATCGCGCCACTATGATCCGGCTCCATGTGGTGGCACACCAAATAATCAGGTGTGCGTCCGTCCAGAGCTTCGGACACCTTGTTTAACCACTCGTGCGCGCAACGCGCATCTACTGCATCCATTACCGCCACCTGCTTCTCTCCGAACACCACATAACTATTGTAGCACATGCCTTCCGGCAAAGCGTACTGGCTTTCAAACAAATCTAAGCCTGCATCATCGCAGCCCACATATTTGATATTCCTCATAAATCTTTAAATTTTTCTGCAAAGTTACAACAATTATTTAAAATATGCAAATAAATTGCAACATTTATTCAAAAAACTTGCATATCATGCCGACAAGGAGGGCGGATTTTTCTTTAAATCAGTATTCTTGTTTGTTTGCGGTACTCGGCATAGGCGGGTTTGTTGGCGAGTTGGCGATGCTCCATGAGAGGAATGGAAATGCCCAAGAACAAGGCAGTCATGGCAACCGGACCAAGGATAAACCAATCGAAGCCGTTAAATGCGGCATACATGATCCATATACCCCACCAGAACTGGATCTCACCGAAATAGTTCGGATGACGGCCGTGCTTCCAGAGACCCACATTACATACTTCGCCCGGATGAGCGGCTCGGAAATCATGGCTCTGCTTGTCGGCAATGAGCTGAATAGTAGCAGAAGCAAGGCAGACGAGGAAACCGATTGATAAAAGGCAATAATTGATAATTGACAATTGGTAATCGACAATTGACAATTCATACAGTTTCAAGCCGGGAAGCATGGCGGCAAAGACGACAAGCGTTGGAACCATGTTGAGACCGAAGAAATTGATGAGATGGAAAAGCACGGGATGCAAAGAGCGGTACTTGGTATAGCGCCAATCCTCATGGGCGATGCCTTTGAAAGTGATTGCCCAGTTGCGCGTAAGACGCCAGCCCCAATACCATGAAGCGACGAGGAGCAGAATTACCGGCAAGGACCATACACCCGTGTGAAATGCCCAAAGCAGGTACGTAACCGGCGGAAAAACAGACCAGTACGGGTCATAAACGGAAACGTTTTCATACAAAAGCCCGAAAGCCCAGACAACAATAGTTGCCACTACGTCCGCGGCAAACAAGCCTAAGAGTGGCTGATTAGTGGCGGTAAAGTCTATGATTAGAAGGTAATCAACAGCGAAATAGACAGCAACGCCTATTAGTGCGGCAAAAAGATAAATGGCAGCGATAAGTGCGATGCTGGGCCATTTGGAATAAGAAGGTTTCATATAATTGACGATTTAACGATTTACGAGGTTCGATTTATTGACGATTTATGAGAGTTTCCTAAAATTTTCTGCAAAATTACAACAAAAATTGCATATATGCAAATATTTTCGTATCTTTGTAGCCGATTTTGAAAAAAGAATGTATATTCACATTGATTGCAATAATTTTTTCGTGAGTTGTGAGTTGGTCTCACGCCCCGAATTACGCGGCACGCCGGTAGTCGTTGCTAACAACAACGACAACAACGGCGGTATTATTCTTGCACTCAATCAAGAAGCCAAGAACGTCGGTTTGAAACGCGGCAATCCGATTTTCCAAGTGACGAAGATCATTCAGGCGCACAAAGTGACCGTGATCGATGTTCACCATCATCTGTATCACGAGATCTCAAACCATATTATGGAAGAGGTCCGCAAGACCGAAATGGTACTTGGTTTCATCCAATACAGCGTGGATGAGTTTTTCGGTTTCATGCCGGAGGATGATCCTGTTTTATTACGCGAATATTTGTCGGAGCTGAAAGAACTAATACTTCGCACAACCGACATCCCGGTCAGTTGTGGAGCTGGCGAGAGTTACACATTAGCAAAAACGGCAACTTATTTTGCGAAACACTACCCTGCTTACAAGGGAATTTGTATCATGCCGGCGGACAAGCGCGAGAGAGCATTGGCACAAGTGGCGATACGGGATATATGGGGCATCGGACGTCGGAGTATCAAGAAAGTGGAACAAGCCGGCGTGAAGACCGCGCTTGATTTTGCCCAGAAGCCGGAGATATGGGTGAACCGCCTTTTCAGTATAACGGGCGTGCGCACGTGGAAAGAGCTGAACGGCATTCCTGCAATCACTATTGTGTCGCACGAGAAACAGAAATCAATCATGTACAGCCGTACTTTTGCGCACATGACGAGCAGCAAGACGGTCTTACTGCGGGAGTTGAGCAATTATGCTTCATCCGTGGCGCGCAAGTTGCGTGAACAGAAAGCACGATGCAAGAGTGTGACGCTGTTTCTCGCCACGAACCGGCATCGGATGGATCTGGCGCAATACCATGCGGATGACACACTCAAGCTGCACACCCCGACCGATGATTCGATGGTGATCATAGAGGCGGTGACCGTTCTTTTAGACAGGCTTTACCGCGAGAACTACCAATACAAACAGGCTGGCTTGATTGTGGGACAATTGGAGCACAATGAGAGTGTGCAACTGGATCTGTTTGCGCCAAATCAAGTAGAAGATCAGGCGAAAAAGAAACGGCTCATGCAGACCATCGACGGGATAAACAAGAAGTTCGGGAAGAACCAGATACATTTCGCGATACAAGGATCGGAGGCAGATCAGTCGGAACAGCCGGCAGGGTTTATGAGGGCGAAGAATGTGGATAATTGATAATTGACAATTGATAATTGAATGAAAGGACATTTTGCTTTAGTGACAGGAGCATCGTCGGGAATAGGTCTGGCGATAGCGAAAGGTTTGGCTCAAAGGGGCTATAACTTGCTGATTGTAAGTAACGTAGAGGCTATACATGAGCGTATAGAAGAGCTGAAAGAAGAAGGTAAAAAGTCGAAAGAAGGTAGCATTGAAGTTATCGCTCTTGTGATGGATTTGGGCCAGCAGGGATCTGCGCGCGAGCTATACGAGTACACGAAACTCGAAGAAATAGAGATCGAAGTGTTGGTGAACAATGCCGGCGTTTATCACGACAAGGACATTTTAGACGACAGCGAGGCTTTTACAGGGCTGATTATGAATCTGCACATGTACACTCCGGCGATGCTTTGCTATCTGTTCGGTCAAGAGATGCGCGCTCGGCGGAAAGGCTATATTATGAATATCTGCTCCGTGACGAGCCGCATTGTGGCTCAACGATTAGGGACGTACGCCAGCACGAAATCCTTCCTTGCCGCGTTCACCAAATCGCTTCATATCGAGCTGAAACCTTACGGGGTATATGTGACGGATGTGAGCCCCGGAGCAGTAGATACCGGGTTATTCTCAATCCCTAAATGGGTGACAAAAGCCGGTAAGTGTCTGGGTATCATCGCTTCGCCGGAGATGTTGTCACGGCGTGCTCTTCGCGCACTCTTCCACGGTCGAAGCAAAACAACAATACCCACCGTCTTCTGGCAGGTATTGTGCTTTATTATCATGCTGATCCCGACGTGCGTGTTGCGGTTGATCAGAAGGTTAGGATGGTTCTAATTAGTCGAGATAGTAGTCAACGGTGGTAACGACGCGGACGTGTTTGATCCACGGCTGGTACTCATCGTTCTCCACGGAGAACTGGCCTTGGCTGGCACGACGGATAGAACCGAGTGAGCATTGTGCATCATCTGCGAACTTCTGCGCTACTGCACGTGCGTTACGGGTAGCCTCTTCAATCATAGCAGGTTTGAGTTCCGGCAGACCATTGTACTGATAATCGAGATCCCACTTATTGGAATTGACGATAATTCCCTGCTTGAGTAGATCCGCCTCTTTGCCTTGACTGGCAATGACGAGTTTGACCTTGTCGGTAGAAACGATGATGGATGTACGGAGCGTGTATTTATACTCCGGACGGCGGTCTCCGTAGTAGTTTTCCCAGTTATTATCCACCGAGATAGGTCCCTGACGCAAATCCGCTTCCTCAAAACCAAGGGCAAGCAGATGTTGTTTGACCTTATCGGAAACCGTTCCGAGCGTTTGATACAAGGATGGCAGATCATTACCATTCCAGCCAAACGAGAGCGGCCAGACGGCATAATCGGCTTCCACTTCACGTGTGCTCAGTCCTTTTACGGTTACTGCGCGGTCTTTGTCAGCGAACTTGCTGATACCGCAATAGACGAACAAGCCTGCGAGGCTCAGTCCGAGCGCTACCAATGCGCCTGCTAATACGTTATTTTTCATTTTTTGGTTATTTTGGGTTGATTAATTATTTGTCGTGCTTGTGCTCGTAGATGGCTTCTTCCACATTGATGATGTAGTCGCCCATCTTCTCCAACTCAAGGATAATATCCATGTAGTTAACACCGGTGGTGTAGTCGTACTCCTTGTCGGTAATATGCTGCATGTTCTTGGTTTTGAGTTCATCGCGGAAGTTATTGATTTCATTCTCCATATTGGTCATTTCCATGAACTCATCTTCGGTGATATTCACTTTCTCGAGGGCTTGAACCATTTTTGCTTCTGCTCCGTTGAGAAGGTACATCATCATTTCCACATTCTTATCCTGATACTCTGTATATTGAATGTGAGAATCGTGCTTATGACGGATGTAGCGCGAGAGATTGA
Organism: uncultured Bacteroidales bacterium; assembly: GCA_946534715.1. Taxonomy (GTDB): domain Bacteria; phylum Bacteroidota; class Bacteroidia; order Bacteroidales; family Paludibacteraceae; genus Colicola. The sequence goes on from CAMNCW010000058.1 coordinate 26,204, forward strand.
AGTTGGCATCTCCGACCGACTCCAACTCACTGACGATACGGAGCATCTTGTGCACCTCGTGTTTGGATTGATCCGACAGACGTCCATCGGCTACCTGATTAAGGTATTGGGCTATTTCGTATTCCATTCGGTCACATATACCTTCATATTTTTCCACACGCGAGAAGATCTTTGTGAACTGGGTATCATCTTCTTCGTGATAGAGATCGTGGATCATACCCACCATTCGCTGCGTACGGATAGCAAAGACGTGCACCTCTTTCCAAGCCTGTAAGATAGAAAGCTCAGATGTGGACATAAGACCGCCGGAGATGAAACGCAACTGGCTGTCCGTGTCTTTCTGCTCGGGTTTGGAAGGAATAATAAGCGTTACCAGTTTCTCCAAGAGCGGAACGAACCAAATGAGAATCAGGGTATTCGTCACGTTGAAGGAAGTGTGGAAAGTAGCCAGCACAGCGTTCAGTTTATCCGGCGAGACCTCGGAAGGAATGCCCGGTTCGAATTCCACGCCCCAGAGTTCACACACGCCTCCCACGAACCAACGGAAGATGCAGAGCACCCAAACAACGCCGAAGAGGTTGAAAACCAAGTGCGCCATAGCTGCACGGCGTGCTTGTACCGACGCCGAGAGGGCTACGATATTCGAGGTGATGGTCGTACCGATGTTCTCACCCAAGACGAGCGAGATACCCATATCGATCGGTAAGACGTGGGTTGAACAAAGGGTCATAGTGATAGCCATAATCGCCGCGGACGATTGTACCGCGAAGGTCAGAATACCACCGACGAGCAAGTAAAGGAAATAACTGCCATAGCCCCAAGAAGAGGTAGCGATGAAGAAGTTGCGCACCGGGGTCATTTGGTCAAGGTGCATCTCGGTTGCATTGATCTTCAAGGTAGTAAGACCAAGAAGCATCAGCGAGAGACCGATGAGGAAATCACCGAGGTTCGCGTTCTTCTTGGTGTAGATCAAAGCGACCGCCAAGACGATAGTAGCATACACCACCAGACGAAGATCGAACGAACCGCCGCCCAATACCATGATCCAGGCCGTGAACGTTGTTCCGATGTTCGCACCCATAATAACCGAGATCGCTTGCGCCAAGGAAAGAATACCCGCCGAAACGAAACTCACGGTCATGACCGTAGTAGCCGTAGATGATTGAATAGCGGCAGTAATGAAAGCACCTGTTAATACACCGGAAACACGATTTGTAGTCATCGTGCCCAGCACGTTACTCAACTTACTACCTGCCATCTTTTGCAGGCCTTCACTCATCACCTTCATTCCGTACATGAGCATCGCTACGGAACCGATGAGCGTAATGATTTGCAGGACTAATTGCATAGCAATTAAATATTAAAAATTATTACTTATAAATTATATTATGATTTCGAGAAGATGAGGAACTTACGGGCAAAGAAATTCCAAAAGAACACAATTGCCGTAGATACCAGTTTGGAGACCATGTAATGGAGATGACAGAGGTCTGTTCCCACATACATGATCAGTTCGTTGAGGAGTAATCCGATAATACCAATAACGGCAAAAAAGAGGAACTCCTGCCATACGCGCATCTTACCGTTGTGCTGAAAAACCCAACTGATACTGATGAGGTAGTTTGTCACCAATCCCAGAATAAACGCGACAGCCGCGGACCACAAGTACGGTACGCCGGCATAATGGGTCAACGCGAACAGCGTGCCATAATCGACCACAAAAGCCGCTCCGCCTACAAATCCGTAACGGAAGAGTTGAAGCATCCAGTTAGATGTGGGCGCAACAAAGAGTGTATGGATCCATTTCTTAATCATAATTCCAATTCCGTTGCCGCACGCTCTCTATCAAAATACAAGAGATACATGTGCGTGTTTTCATAATACATGACCACTTGGGGGAAGAGATGCGGGAACTGTTGTATAGCGGGATAGAGGTACATCGGCGTAGAGCCGTATCCCAGCGCGTCCAGCACAACATAATCCACCCTATTCTGCACAAGCCCGGCAATCAGTTCCCGTGCGTCTTTCGTATATTTATAGTTCACACCCGGCAAGCCGCTCTCCAACCAGAAAAGTTGCGGTTTGCGGCTACAAACAACCGTTCCTGCCGGCACTTTCTTTTTGAGTTGCTTACTCATGGAGAAGAACTGAGTATAAGGCAGGGGATATTTTTGTTTGGAAATAGTTATTTCTTCCTGTATTCCTGCTTTTGCTGGAATAAAGAGCAAGCAAAGGATGAGCGCACAGCCGGTGAACAGCCATTTGGTATGTTTTGCTAAAATCCACTCGGCAATCTGCCAAATACCGCATATCAGTCCGGCATAGAACAAAGGCAGAACGGATGTAATATATCGGTTTCCGCTGGGTGTTGAGAAGATTGAAATCAGTCCTAAGGTAGCCGCCAAGTAGCCGATTAGTCCCCATCTAAGCGAGCCCATAGACCAGTAACCGATTAGGATAGCCGCTAAGACTAAAGCTCCGATAACATAAATCCGGAAGCCGAACTCCGGCTGATCACAATTCACGTTCAGATACGGGAAGATCGTATTTGGTATTGCATTGAAGATCAGCATTTTGAGGGTTTGGAAGAAGCGCTCGATTACTTCTACAAGCGTCAACGAACCGGCATCAGGTTGGAAAGGATTTTTGAGCATGATTGTATCCATATACCGATTACCATTCAAGCCCAAGAGCCGATTTCGCAACATGTACGGCAGACATCCTGTAATAAAGCCCACCACGGTCATTCCGAGTGCTGTCCAACGGGTTTTGAAGAGGAGCAGCAATCCCACACCTGCCACTAACGCCAAGCCTTGCGTACGAATATGATAATTGAGTACCAAGACCGCAATCATTGCCCATAACCACGGCTGTTTGAGGTCCGCATACCACGGGGAGTTTTCCTGCTCCTTATCAAAATAACGCGCGAGCGCGTAAAAGACGAAAGCCGAGGTCAGGAAGAACGACGCTTCGCTCATCATCATCGTGGAGAAATGCCATAAGCGCGGAGCAAATAATCCCGCGGCGGAAGCAACGAAACTGACGTCCCAGCGGAAGCCGAGTTGCAGTAATGTAAAGAAAATGAGTATTATACCGGCGAGTACAAAAATCTCATTGAGCCATTTTTGCGCTTTGATGCTATCCGTGATTATTCTCAAAGGCGTCATCAACAAAGGATAGCCCGGAGGGAAATTCGTAGTCGGTTTGACATCCGGAGTAGATAAGTCGCTATAGCCATGACCTGTTGCCAGAGACGTGGCATAGATGTAATAATTGATATTATCTCCGTTCAAATCCGGTTTGGGGTTAAAGGTCTTTGCCGCCAATATACCCCAGATAAGTGCCAATACGCCGCAACAAACGGCAATAATCATCTTATTTGCTTTCATGATATTCGGTCTCCGTATTTACATTCCAAATCGTTGATTTATCGTTGATTGCACCGCGTTGGATAAGGTCCACGGTTTCAAAAGCGGTCATCATCGAGTGATCCATGTTATTATAGCGGTGTTGTCCGTTACGTCCCAAACAGAAGAGGTTTGGAACCGTGTTGAGGAAGGTTTTAACCTCGTCCAAGTGATAATAACTGCCGAAATAAGCCGGGTACGCTTTCTGAATCTTTACATGGCACGCATCGAGCACCGCGTCTTCGTCAATGATGTCAATCTTAGCCAATTCGCTTTTCGCCATCTTGATAAACTCATCGGACGGCATATTCCATAGTTCGTCACCTTCCGTGCAGAAATACTCCAAACCGATCCACATCGTGTTCTCGTAGTCCTTGACGAGATAGGGAGACCAATTATTGAAGACCTGCAAACGACCGATTTTGACATCGCGCTCCTGGATATAGATCCATGTATCGGGCACTCGTTCTGCATATGTACGGAGTTTGGTCTCGTTCTTGATCTTCATCTTATTGACGAGCAGACCCACGGTAATGAAATCGCGATAAGGCAATTCGGCGGCAATTTTAGACACGTTAGCCGGTACTTCAATGCCTTTAAGCGCCGGGATCAAATCTTTAATCGGCATCGTTGAGAGAAAATAATCGCAAGCAATCTCTCCGGTTGTACCATCTGATTTAGTGACAGTTACGCTGACCACTTTGCCGTCTTTTATATTCACTCCGCTAACGGCTGTTTGCATCAACACTTGTCCGCCCATTTGCTCTACCTCTTTCGCTACGATCTCCCACAACTGTCCGGGTCCGTATTTGGGATAGATGAACTGCTCAATAAGCGAAGTCTCGACCTCTTTGCTGTCTTGTTTGCCGAAATTCTTGCGCCACATATCTTTGAGGACCGCCAGAATAGAGAGCCCTTTGACGCGCTGGCTACCCCAATCTGCGCCCAATTTAGAAGGGTGAACGCCCCACACTTTGGTGGTATAATCCTCGAAGAACATCTCATACAGAGGTCTTCCGAAGCGATTGATATAGAAATTCTCCAGCGAAGTCTCCGGCAGTTTACGCACACACGCCCATAAATAGCCAAATCCGGCACGCATCATTCGCACAAATCCCATGTTGAGGAAGGTCTCTTTCTTCATCGAGATAGGGTAATCGAAGAACTTGCGGAGGAAGAAAATACGGCTTACTCTTCTGCGGAGCAACATCGTACGGTCTTCTTTTTCGGGATCGGGTCCTTGGGGAGCAAAAGCTTTCTCCGTCTCGTTGAGCAAGATGTCATCTTTCGACGGTTTGGCTTGAAGCGGCATCACCTCCTGCCACCAGTTCATTACCCGGTCGCTCTTGGAGAAGAAACGATGTCCTCCTATATCCATTCGGTTGCCATGATATTGCACCGTTTGAGAGATGCCACCGATGGCATCTGTTTTCTCACATACAATTGGCATGACATCCGCTTGTTTGAGTAATTCATACGCCGCCGTCAGACCAGCAGGTCCCGCTCCGGCAATGAGTGCGATTTTCTTTTTTGAGGTGTTTGTCATATATGGTTCTTGTTTTAGCATTTGATGAGTGCTTTATTAGCAAAGCCGTCGATGTACATTTCCAAGGGTTTGGAAAGGCGAACATGGCGGATCAGTTCTGTTTCTTCGATTGCTGGCAGGGCATCAAGGATGGTTTGATTATATTCGTCGGTCAGAGGACGCGCCCAGGGATCCACGTTTATGTAACCGACGTTGAAAGAGGTCATGTTCTGGAAGAAATGCGAACCTTGTGATGGTTCGATGCGGAAATCGGGCAAGGAGCATTCGGCGATAGCTTTTGCTTCGCTGATGTCTCCCCATTGGACCGGCACACCGAGTGTCGGAATCTGTGATCCCCAACGACCGTAACCGATCAAGAGGTATTGGCGTCCTTCCTGACGCATTTTGTTGTTCCATTCACGCAAGGTAGCCGCCATTTCCTGTGTTCGAAGGACGTTGAAGGCTTCTTTGCGGAGATAGATAATGTCGGTTACATCTTCCGTTTTACCGACGCCAAGTGCATTGCCGGAACGCAAGAAAGCTCCGTTTTCATCGACTTTTTCCCATTCTACCTTTGCGGTCAAACTGTCCGCTGAAATGGGACGAATTTGCAAGACATGGAAGATTTGCGGTTCGTGCTCCAAGTTCACGGCGAACTCTATCTCCAAGGGTGTTTTAATCTCCTCGCGCGCGATGTCTAATAGGTGTTGGATAATATCCGCCAAGGGGAACGTATTGAACTTCAGTTGCGGGGCAAAGGTGACAATACGCGGTCCATCGGGATAACAGGAATCGACGATGCGCATGTTCTCGCGATCGTACGTGGAAGCGATGAGTTTGAGGGATTCAAACTGCCCGCACTCATGAATCGGAATGCGTTCCAAATTGACGGCATCGTCAATGGAAGTCTTGAATTTCTCAGGGCTGAGGGAGAGAGCTAACATGGATTGCTGTGTCTCCCGCATAGCCAGATCGACCGTAGAAGTCTGCATGACGTTCTTCGGGTATTTGGGCGAGAAACGGAGCACTTGTTCGCCATCCACCACGGCTTTACCAAGTCCGTAAGCGATTTTGACGATGCCATCTTCGGGTTTCTCTTTTCCCACGGGGTAGAAATTGATGCTTCGTGCAACGCCGGAGATAACCGGGAAATAGTAATTTCCTTCGGTTTCACCGCATACTTCCTGCAGGACGATTGCCATTTTTTCTTCGGAAGGCACATTGCCTGTGGAGATGATGTAACCACGTGAAGCCGCAAAATAGACCGAAGCATAAACCGATTTGATAGCCTTGGAGAGCATTCTGAGTTGCTGGTCTTCATTCTCCGTGTGCGGGATCATGTACGTGCTATAGACTCCGGCAAAGGGCTGATAATATGAATCTTCCAGTTTGGAGGACGAACGTATAGCTAACGGTCTGTTGGTGACACGGATGAAATGGCGCAAGGCATCGCGCAACTCCATCGGTAACATTGCCGCCACAAATTCCGAGAGCAGTTCTTCGTCGGTCAAGTCCGAATTGATGACGTATTGCAATCCATTGTCATGGATGAATTGGTCGAAATAATCGGTGGTAATAACCATCGTGCGCGGCACTAAGACACGCAGGTCCTGCCAATGATCGTAGAGGTCATGTTTCTGCAACATATGGTTGAGGAAAGCAAGTCCTCTACCCTTTCCGCCCATGGCTCCATTCCCGCAACGCGAGAACCAGATCGTATTGTTATACGTTTCCGGCGCGTATTTGGCTACTACGCCGAGTGCCTGGTTGATGCGGTAGTCGTGTATGAGACGGATGTTTGTCTGACGGATATTTTCGATGTCCGTTTCGTCCTGTATCTTGAGTGCGCTCACGGGTCTTCCGACCGAGAACAGACCTCGTGCAAAAAGCCATTTGGAAAGGTAGTTATTATCGCTCAGGCGTCTGAAAGCAGCCGATGAAATCGAGGAAATGATGCGTTCGAAGCCTTCGAGATCGGAAGCACGGGCAATCTCTTTGCCGGTCCTCGGATCACGTGCGATGAAATCACCGAAACCGAACTCCTGCTCAATGTAATCGCTCACGTCTTGCGAGAGGGTTTTGGATTTCTTGACCACAAAGCCGACATTCAGTTTGCGCGCCGTAGAGCGCATAGACTCCTGCGAAGATTGCATGAGGAACGGCATTGTGGGGTTGTTTTCCCGGATTAACCGGCATAAATCAACTCCGGCGTCCAATTTTTCCATCGAGGAAGGTTCGCCTTTATGGATCACAAATCCCACATCGGAGATGACGCCGATCATGTTCGAGCCGAAACGGTTGTATAGTTCCACCGCCTCGTCGTAGCAGGTAGCCATGAGCACTTTCGGTCGCGCACGCTTACGGAGCAACTGCTGTTTCTCGTTGAGCGCATCGCGGATAGCTATGGCATTTTGGTGAAGAACCAGTTTGTAGAGAAGCGGCAGGTACGTAGAGTAATAACGCACGGAATCTTCCACCAGGAGAATTGCGCGAACACCTTCTTCGAGGATATCATGCTCCGCATTCAGGCGGTCCTCTATCAGTTTGATGATAGCGATGATGAGATCCGTAGAGTTATTCCAATTGAAGAAATAATCTATATCCGAACGGTCGTGCTTCTCGATGCGGTTATAAATCTCCTTGCTGAACGACGAGAGCAGGACAATCGGACATCCGGGCATTGTGTTTTTCGCCTCTTTGGCAAAATCAAACACATCGAGTTCGCCGACGCTGTACATGGTGAGGATGAGGTCAAACGGCAGTTTATTAGCCGCTTTGCGCTCCTCAATGATGGAAAGCGCTTCTCTGGTCGTTTCTGCACGCGTGATAGACGGCGGATTAGAGAGGTTCAGCTCGGCATATTCCTGCGCAATCTGCACGTCAATACGGCCGTCCTCCTCGAGTGCAAAACTATCGTAGTTGTTGCACACAAGGAGTATTCGTTTGACGCGCTTCTCCATTAAGGATGTGTAGTTATTGACCTGCATATTAGAACGTTTTGAACAAGCATTACTCCCGTATTAGTCCCGTATTACTCCCGACCCGATTCTCTCTCGTTAGTGTCTCGCCAGTCTGATTTGGCTATATATGTACGAACAAACGCAGTTTATACTAAACCTTGCTCGACCATCGCGTTGGCTACCTTCATGAAGCCGGCGATGTTAGCACCTTTGACGTAGTTGATGTATCCGTCCTCTTCGGTTCCGTATTTGAGACACGCCGCGTGGATGTCAGCCATAATCGTGCGGAGACGCTGGTCCACTTCTTCAGCAGTCCATTTGAGACGCATTGAGTTCTGTGTCATTTCAAGGCCGGATGTAGCTACGCCGCCGGCATTGGATGCTTTGCCCGGGCTGTAGAGGATCTTAGCGGCCTGGAAGATAGCGATAGCTTCCGGCGTGGAAGGCATATTCGCACCCTCGCAGACGCAGAAACAGCCGTTCGCCATCAGTTTCTCAGCATCGGCTTTCTCGATCTCGTTCTGGGTAGCACACGGCATCGCGATGTCACAGGGGATAGACCAAGGACGCTCGTTCTCGAAATATTTAGCCTGCGGGTATTTGGTGACGTACTCTTTGATGCGTCCGCGACGGACGTTTTTGAGTTCAAAGATATACGCGAGTTTCTCTTCGTTGAGTCCTTCTTCGTCGTAAATAAATCCGTTGGAATCGGACATAGTGAGCACTTTCGCGCCGAGACGGGTTGCTTTTTGTGCGGCAAACTGCGCTACGTTTCCTGCTCCGGAGATGCAGACTTTTTTGCCTTCGAAGGACAATCCGCGGGTAGCCAACATGGCCTCTGCGAAATAGCAAGCTCCGTAACCGGTAGCTTCAGGACGCATGAGCGAACCGCCCCACATCTGACCTTTACCGGTGAGCGTGCCTGTGAACTCATCGCGGAGACGCTTGTACTGGCCGAACATATAGCCGATTTCGCGTCCTCCGACGCCGATGTCACCGGCAGGCACATCCGTGTCCGCTCCGATGTGACGCTGGAGTTCGGTCATGAAAGATTGACAGAACCGCATCACTTCGGCGTCCGATTTGCCGCGCGGCGAGAAGTCCGATCCGCCCTTGGCGCCGCCCATCGGGAGCGTTGTGAGTGCGTTTTTGAAGGTCTGCTCGAACGCTAAGAACTTCATAATAGAGAGATTAACAGACGCATGGAAACGGATACCGCCTTTGTACGGACCGATGGCAGAGTTCATCTGCACGCGGAAACCGCGGTTGATCTGCACTTCGCCCTGATCATCCATCCAAGGCACACGGAACATGATCACACGTTCTGGTTCGACGATGCGTTCCATCACTTTCTGCTCGCGCAGATACGGGTATGCCATAATCATCGGTGCAACCGATTCCACTACTTCTTTGACAGCTTGGTGAAACTCATTCTCACCGGGGTTCTTCTTAATAAGGTCCGCCATGAAAGCGTCCACATAAGCTTGCGTTTGTTTATCCATAAAACAATTTAGAGTTAATTTATCAATTTTCACCTTTTTAGGCAAATTATAATTCGGGTGCAAAATTACAAAAAAAAATTGATATACGCAAGCGCGCGAACATTTTTTATAAAAATATTTGCATATATGAAAAAATTATTGTAACTTTGCACCCAAATTGTAAATTAGGTCAAATAGGGAATAAAATAAACGATATATGGAAAATTTAAGCGAACAAGAATTAGTACGGCGACAGAGTTTGCAGACGATGCGTGACATGGGCATAGACCCCTATCCTGCCGCCGAGTATGAAGTAACCGGTTATTCAACCGAGATCAAAGCCGGGTTTGTAGATGAAGGCGCGGTCAACGACCGAGGCGAACAGCCATGCAGATCCTGGCACACAGGAGACACGGTGCGTATTGCAGGTCGTCTGATGTCCAAACGCATCATGGGCAAGGCTTCTTTCATTGAGATTCAAGACTCAAAAGGCCGTATTCAGGTGTATGTGTCGAGAGACGATATACAAGCGCCTGTCGCCGAAGGCGAGCAGCCGACGACCGTAGAGCAGCAGATGTACAATGTGGTATTCAAGAAACTGCTCGATATCGGCGATTTCATCGGCATTGAGGGATTCGTTTTCCGCACACAAATGGGCGAAATCAGCGTTCATGCAAAGAAACTGACCGTTTTGGCAAAGAGCCTGAAACCGCTGCCGATTGTGAAATACAAAGACGGTGTGGCTTATGACGGATTCAATGATCCGGAGCAACGTTACCGTCAGCGATATGTGGATTTGGTTGTAAATGAGGGTGTTAAGGACACATTCCTCAAACGCGCCACTATTCTCCGCACAATGCGTCAGGTGTTTGACGAGGCAGGATATACTGAGGTAGAGACCCCGATTTTGCAACAGATTGCCGGCGGCGCAAGTGCGCGTCCGTTCATCACACACCATAACTCGCTCGACGTAGATATGTACCTGCGTATCGCCACCGAACTTTATCTGAAACGACTGATTGTCGGCGGTTTTGAGGGCGTGTATGAGATCGGCCGTAACTTCCGCAACGAGGGTATGGACCGCAGCCACAACCCGGAGTTTACCTGCATGGAATTGTATGTGCAATACAAGGATTACAACTGGATGATGGGCTTCACGGAGCAGCTGTTGGAGAAGATCGCGATTGCCGTAAACGGTACGACGAAAGTGAAAGTGGGCGAAAACGAGATCGATTTCAAGGCTCCTTACAGAAGATTGCCGATCCTCGATGCTATCAAGGAAAAGACAGGTTTGGATTTGGCTTCGATGAGCGAGGACGAGATCCGCGTGGAGGCAAAGAAACTCGGTGTGGAAGATACCGAGCACATGGGCAAAGGCAAGCTGATTGATGAGATTTTCGGCGAGACCTGCGAGGGCACTTTCATTCAGCCGACGTTCATCATCGACTACCCTGTTGAGATGTCTCCGCTGACGAAGATGCACCGTTCGAAACCCGGTCTGACCGAGCGTTTTGAGCTGATGGTGAACGGCAAAGAGCTGGCAAACGCATACAGCGAGCTCAATGACCCGATCGACCAATACAACCGTTTCGTGGAGCAGATGAAACTGGCAGACAAGGGCGACGACGAGGCGATGGTGATCGACCACGACTTTATGCGCGCGCTGGAATATGGTATGCCGCCGACATCCGGTATCGGTATCGGTATCGACCGTCTGGCAATCCTCATGACCGGACAGCCGACAATCCAAGAGGTACTACTCTTCCCCACTATGAAACCGGAAGTCAATGGATAATTGACAATTGATAATTGATAATTATGTATAGAAAAGTAGCAATTCTCGGTTCCGGGTCATGGGCGACGGCGTTGGCAAAAATCGTCATGCAGAACCAAGGCGAGATCAACTGGTTCATCCGCCGGCAAGAGGTGATCGATGAGTTCATCGCAACCGGCAAGAACCCGACCTATCTTGGAGCCGCCAGTTTCGACGTCGGACGGATTCATTTCTCGTCGGATATCAACCAAACGGTAGCGCAATCAGATGTGCTGATTCTCGCGATTCCATCGCCATATGTCAAGCAGACATTGACGAAAATCCGCCGTGACATGACCCATAAAGTGGTTATCTCCGCTGTGAAGGGTATGATTCCCGATGAAAACGTGATCATCACCGATTATCTGCACAACCGTTTCCGCATTCCGTTTGACCAGTTAGGCGTCATCGCCGGTCCGTGTCACGCGGAGGAGATAGCGTTGGAGCGCCTCAGTTACCTCACCATCGGTTGCGAGAACCGGCCTAACGCGGAGGTGTGGGCGAAATTGTTCCAGACGCCGTACGTGCAAACAGCTGTTTCCTCCGATGTCATCGGCTTGGAATACAGTTCGGTGATGAAAAACATCTACGCCATCGCGGCAGGAATGTGTCAGGCACTTCATTACGGCGATAACTTCCAAGCCGTACTGCTGAGTAACGCTATTCAGGAGATCCAGCGTTTTGCGACCGCGATGAACAACGTGCCGCGCGACATCACTATGAGCGGTTATTTGGGCGATGTGCTCGTAACCGGTTATTCGCAGTTCAGCCGTAACAGGCAGTTCGGACAGATGCTCGGACTCGGCTATTCGGTCAAAGCGGCGCAAATGGAGATGGAGATGGTAGCCGAAGGCTATTATGGCACCAAAGCCATTTATGAGGCGAACCAGCGGATGAAAGTAGCGCTTCCGATTGTTGATGCGATGTACGAGATTCTTTACAACCGCCAAAAAGCCAAACCAATTATCAAGTCTTTAACTTCTAAATTACAATAATATTATGGAATTATGTCTTAAAAATGCCGCTTGCTTTGTAGAAGCAGAGGCTTTGAAGAAATTAGAGTCGCAAACCGAAGCCGCTAATCTCCTTCTGGAGAACGGTCAGGGAGCAGGAAACGATTACATCGGATGGGTTCATCTGCCCTCCTCTATCACGGATGAGTTCCTCGCAGAAGTACAAGCTTCGGCTGACGAGTTGCGCAAACGTTGCGAAGTAGTGATCGTAGCCGGAATCGGCGGTTCATATCTCGGTGCACGTGCTGTGAATGAGGCACTTAGCTCGGCTTTTGATGCTTTTGTAGCCAAGGATCGCAAGAACCCCTATGTCGTTTATGCCGGCAATAACATCGGTGAGGATTATCTGGCGGAACTCATGGAATTCCTGGCTGACAAGCAGTTCGGTATCATCAATATCTCCAAATCCGGTACGACAACCGAGACCGCGCTGGCTTTCCGTCTCTTGAAGACCATGCTCGAGAAACAAGTCGGCAAAGAGGAGGCGAAACATCGTATTGTAGCGGTTACCGACCGTGCAAAAGGTGCGCTGCGTTCGCTTGCTACCAAAGAGGGTTACAAGACTTTTGTTATCCCGGACAATGTCGGAGGACGTTTCTCTGTGCTGACTCCGGTGGGCTTGCTGCCGATTGCTGTTGCAGGTGGCGACATCAAAGCGCTGGTTAAGGGTGCACAGGATATGGAGAAAGCAACGGACGTCAAAGTGCCGTACGCTGAGAACCCGGCTTGCCGGTATGCAGCTATCCGTAACGCGCTCTATCAGAGCGGTAAGAAAATCGAGATTCTCGTGAACTTCAACCCGAAACTGCACTATTTCAGCGAGTGGTGGAAACAACTATACGGCGAGTCCGAGGGTAAGGATCACAAAGCTATTTTCCCGGCTTCTGTGGACTTCACAACCGACCTGCACTCCATGGGTCAATGGATCCAAGACGGCGAGCGTACGATTTTCGAGACCGTGATCTCCATTGAGAAAGCCAACAAGACCGTGCTTGTTCCGACCGACGAAGAGAACCTCGACGGACTCAATTTCCTCGCCGGCAAGCGCGTAGATGAGGTTAATAAGATGGCGGAACTCGGTACACAACTTGCTCACGTGGACGGCGGTGTGCCCAATATCCATATCTCGTTTGAGAAGATTGACGAGTACAACATCGGTCAGTTCATCTATTTCTTCGAGCGCGGTTGCGGTATTTCCGGTTATGTGCTGGATGTCAATCCGTTCAACCAGCCGGGCGTTGAGGCATACAAGAAGAACATGTTCGCCCTCCTCGACAAACCGGGTTACGAAGAAGAAAGCAAAGCTATCAAAGCTCGCTTGGCGAAGTAAGAGTACCCTATTTCATAACAAAACCACCTATTGTCCAACTGCAATAGGTGGTTTTGTTATGACTATTACTAAGAAAAAACTATCCTGTCAAAAGAACAATCTACAGTTATTATCTAAAAATATTTGAAGGCTACAATATGACCTGGCTCAGAACTACCGTAATACAAATACCATACGGCATTAAGTGCTTTTATGCCTACATTTAATTTATAGTATTCTGTTTTACTTTTGGGGTGTTGGACTGAAAATAAAAACAAAGACCACGTGGGAAAGTTCAGTTATTAATTGGATTTGATGACCTGAATGCCGACCAGACGGTCATAACGCTCACCAAAAGGACGCCAATACACATAAACAGCGTATTCGTTTTCTGTCTGCCAGTAACTGCCGTCCACACGCTGCATAGTAGTAGCGCCGTTCTTGGGCACAAACCAGTACTGGTAGTCATACCCGCCCTGCTTCACCAGAGCTGTCAGCCAATAACATTTGGTCTCGTTGTCATATTGCATTCGGTTGCGAAGTCCCAACTCGTTATGGAATAGTTCGCCGCCCACATACAGCGCGCCGTCAAACCAAGGCTTCTCTGCCGGCAATGTCCAATAGATCCACATGTACTCCGCCTCTGTGTCCGGGTCATTCGTGCGCTCGGCATTCACCAGATAGCGGCCGTTGGCATCAAATCGATGGATATAAATGCCCGTCGTCAGTTCGTCCGCAAAAAGCGGAGCATGGTAATCGCCCATCTCGTGGAACACGCGGTCGATTCCTGTTCCGGCGTAGAAACGCGAGAATGCATCAAAATGGTGATACTCGTTTCCGCCTTCAAAAATGAGTGCTTTGTTGTTGATGTACCGCAACCTGTTCGGCTCAATATAAGTCGGCTGTGTCAGCGTCACACAATTGTCCAAACGGTTATTTTGCGTCACCAACAGCCGGAACTCAGACGGCTGATAGCGGCTTGTAAACTCCTGCAACCCCAATTCTATATCCACCTGCTGATACCGCCCGTTGAACTCTATATCCGTGTTGGCGCGCACTTTGGTCGCCATCTTCACCAGCGGCTCTACCACACAAAAATCCACGTCCGCCACTTTGTTATCGGGATTGCCGTCTTCATAGATCGTCAAACGGTAATTGCCGCTCTTGGTGAGCTGCATGTCTTCATTCGGAAAATCAAACCAGTAATGCGTATATTCGCGGCTGGTATTGAATGAATGCTCGTAATCGGTTATGTCTCTGGTAGTGAAACCTCTCAGATACTCGCCGGACGTCAGACTTTCGTTGGGTTTCAGCATGCCTTCCTGAGGCGATGTGGACCATTCCATCATTTGCACCCGGTATGTGTACATCTTCACATCGTGGCTCATCTCGTCGAACGATATATGCAGCGTGTTGCTTTCGTCTGTTCCATCTACTATTCCGTTCGTCAGCGCAAGGAACACACGCTCCACGCGTAACGTGCGTATCTGTTCATTATATACGTGCACATGCGTCTGTGCATGTGTACACAAACCGAGCACTAAAAGAATCCATATGAGTGCTGTTTTTTTTATCATCAGCTCCAAAAAGATATGAGTTTTATCTGTTTTTGGGTGCAAAGTTACAAAAAATATACCACATATGCAAAAAAAATGCAAAATATTTGCAAAAAAATTTGCATATTTCAAAAAAATGTAGTACCTTTGCACCCGCTTTTGACAAATTCGTACATCGTAAAACGTCAAATCGTAAATCTGCCGCCACTTTGGCTCAGTTGGTAGAGCAACGCATTCGTAATGCGTAGGTCCCCGGTTCGAGTCCGGGAAGTGGCTCTAAACGGATGTTGCATCATACGATGGAGCATCCGTTTAAGTTTCTTTTCGGACGAACTGAGTCCGGGAGAGTTACTGCTCGCGGTAATTCTAAATACACGTCCCTCTCTGACAAACACCGACAGAGAAAGTATCGACCACATTTGGTCGATTAAAATCAAATAAATAACGAAAACAACAACCGCCTATGATGGATAAATAAGAACGAAACGACATACAAATAAGCATTTGCTTTATTAAAGGAGCCTTTCATCTTCCACAATTTGAAATTACCTTCTAATATAGCGAATGTTCACACGTAAGTGTGGACTTTCTGCGTATATTGGAGGTAATGGGAGTGGAAGCCCGAAAGACCCAATATAAACAAGCGAGAAAGCCCATGCTTTTTGTATGGATATCCAAGAGAGGACAAAAGGGCTAACGAGCGAAAACAACTCATAAAACCCCAAGCCCGGCAAAGGTGTAAGAGCCGGAATAAATACTAACTTATTATGAACACAAAACTTCTTTCAGTACTTGGCATTATTGTATGTGCCATGCTATTTCTCGTCTCCTGTCAAGACGAACCAAGTTCAAGCAGCAAACTGACCTTCAAAGGCGTTAATCTGAACAACGCAAAGGCTCTTGCGTTAGTGCAAGAAGGTAACGGTTCGGCCAACGCTCCGCGCAGGATGTGTGCGGACGAAGGCGAACAAGACGAGCCGACCACCAAATTCCTCTATACGGTAGATGCCGACGGAAACATGCATGTGGCATTCTTCTATTTCAACGAAGTGGACTCGACGACGGATACCCAGGCTCTGCGTCTGAGCATCGAGAACATCTTCTCCGTGGGTGATGACTATCTGTGGCTCTACGGCTGTCAGTACTACTGCGACAACCTGGATGCGCTGCCTCTGGACAAGTGGGGACGCGAGTTTATACAAGGCGAGATTAACGCCAGCCGTAACCGCCCGGGACATTTCAACTTCCTGCTTCGCAAGACGGACGGTGCGCTCTTTAATCTGTCGAACATCAATGTGGTGCCGTTGGACTGGGAAGGTAAGATAAAAATTGAAGGCTTTGAACTGACCACCAGCAACGAGTTGAAGCAATACGGTTTGGTTTCGCAGGTCGGAAAAGAACTTTATTGGGCAATCGGCAACTACCAAGGCGGCTTGTGCAAACTGGTGGACAACGGAAGAACGATGGATCTTGTAGGCTTGGACTACCACGCGAATATTGCGTATGTTATAGGCGACGGACAAGGACATTTGGGCACGGTATTGAGTTACAGCAGTAACGTGCCGACTA
>CAMNCW010000059.1 GCA_946534715.1 uncultured Bacteroidales bacterium
TTTACTAACTATTTGTTCACTCTTCGAGTTAAAGCACTCAAAGAGATAAATTAAGATAAATTCGCAGCGAGTCAAATATTGGTTTTGGTCTAAAATTATCAAAAATTAAGGAAAAATTTTTTTATTCGTCCAAAACAGCCCAAAACACCCCCAAAAAATCACCAACCGGGAAACTTAAATATGATAATTATGAATCGGGTACATTCTCTAAGCAGCTCATGAAAGACTCCCGAAAGGATCCCGGCATAGCCTCGAAATACCCACGAAAATGGTTAACGAATGACTAAGAATATACAAGAATGACTAACAGTCGCGTTCTTAGCCACAGGGGCACGATTATTACGGCAAATGGATCGCAAAAGCCATACCGCTCCGCTTAATGGCAGGTGCAACCATTGCCTCTGAAAGTTCTATGTGTTGCTTGCAACACTCGAAGTGCCATCCGAGGCACTTCTTCACCCGCAAAAATTAAAATTTTCGGGGTCCCCAGAAGGTTCCAAACTTGGCTGATTCATAAAAAAAATGATGTGGCAGAAATGGCAGAAAAGCGGGAAATTTATGCCACTTATGCCATTTATGCCAGTGCAAATTTTAATGTATGGTAATGAGCAATAAAAAAACATGACCACATTGACCGTTTTGACCGTTTGGGGATGAAACGGTCAAAACGGTCAAAACGGTCAATACAAAAAATGATGTGAGACAGTTGAGACAGTTAGGATTTCCATGAGTAACGATTCATCTAAAAATGAGCAAATTAGACAAAAGTGTCTCAAGAATCTCAGTGCAAATTTTTATACAAGCGGCATAATCTGAATAGGATATTTTTTATTTGTTTGTCCAAAATTACCAAAAATGATTCAATAAT
The DNA here is from genome assembly GCA_946534715.1 of uncultured Bacteroidales bacterium. Taxonomy (GTDB): domain Bacteria; phylum Bacteroidota; class Bacteroidia; order Bacteroidales; family Paludibacteraceae; genus Colicola. Next base: position 869 of record CAMNCW010000059.1, read on the forward strand.
TAACTGACTTCCCGAAATGGTCCCAAAAGGTACTATTATTTAGTTTTCCATAAGAAACAAAGAAACGGAAACAACAAGGCTGGCACTAATAAGCGTACCCATGTACGGATTGCATGAGAATGAAGGAATAACAAATGCCCGGAAAAAAGGTATGAGATGCCGGAGATGATTTCTAATATAATAGGTAAAGCAAGAAGTGCTATTCCTACATAAAAAATCACTTTAAAGGCCTTATGCATCGTAGTTTCTTCTTGTTGTCTTGCAAGTAATAGCAGCCACGCGAAGCCCACCAACAGCAATATTATTCTCAGCCAAAACGGAAGAAAACAAAAATGAGCGCCATATGCGATAAAATATGGATGTGAGAGTGCTATAATAGTGGATATTGCCAATAATGCTGCAAAGCAAAAAGTGAATATCCGAAATGGTTTTGTAGTTTGTTTCGGAAAAGATTGTATTAACGCGACGCAAGCAATAATTATGCTTACCAGCAGTATATCGGATATAGAACGCTGGCATATATCTTGCAATAAATCAAAGTGATACTTGACCGGATGAACGGTTGATATTATAAACCGCACGACTAAATATGCCATGTATGCCAACTCGCCAAAAGCAGCGCAAAGGATGAGTTTTTTAGTTTTCATTTGTGTTCGTAGGTTATATAGATTTTGTATAGTATTGGTTCGCTATTTCCGTCCCACAAGGAATATTCCATTTGTGCGTGGGTCATTTCTGCTTTTTCTTTCGCTACAGGAATATCCTGTTCGGAAATAACAGCTTCAGCACGTAGTTTTTTTATTTGTCCGCGTTCGTTTGTATCAAAATAAACTCCAAAAGGGACTACATCCTCATCTGTCGGAATTCCTGAAACAATGATTACATTTTCTATGCCGGTACTATCATAAGGAGGAAAATAAATAGGATTATTGGCAGAGTCCACTCCGCAGTAGTTTGAACGCTCTATAAATTCTTTAGGTGTGCCTTCAATTGGTTCGCCGTTTAGAAATACTAACTGCGGACGAGTACAGGAAGCCAAGAGGCATACTGCTACGAAAGAAATAAAAAATAAATGCTTCATGGTCTTTTATATTTAGTAATATTCTATTTCTCGGCGGTTGGTATCTATTATATGTTTTACACCTTTAGCATCTAAAACGTAATTGATAACAGACTGCCAGTTACCATATTCGTCATGGTCAAAATACTCGTGCAATGTTTTGACATAGATAGAGGATGTTTCCCCTCCCATTTCGTTGCAGTTGGGCAGATAACTTATCCTTTCTTTTAAACGACCTTGTTCATCATACTTGCATTCATCGGGAGGCAGCGTATTTGAAGAATTCTGTATTTCCTTAGAATAATCTTCTTCAGAAAAGAAGTACTCTTGTGTCTCCGTGGGAGAAAGTGCATCTATGGCATGAACAAGTCTGCCCGCTTCATCGTACTCCTCAATATCAACCGTTCCGTTGCTGTTGTATGTAGTAATACTTTTAATGTTAAATGACATTATCCTTTTTGTATATATACATGTTTAAATTTAATACTTTCACAAGGGATATTAAAGATGTGTATATCTTGTTTTAGTAAAGTATTCATTATTTCACAAGGGACACGAATATGAAATGTTTTAAAAGTGAAATTTATAACGGGATTTACATTATATACAGAAATTAAGGTACGAAGATTGTCTGGTAATTGTTTGTATTCATTTTCCTTTATCATAGAAATATCCCTTGCGAACCAAGGAATTATGGAATCCTTAAAAACACTTCCAAAAAACAAATATGAATATTCAGTTATATATTCGTCGTCATCTCTTTCTTTTCCATAGCGTTTGATGCGACACCAAGGATTTCTAAATAAGCCTATTATATATAACGAATGCTCATTAATATAGATATCATATTCTGAAACTTCGTTATTATGCAGCCAATCAAAATGATTTTTTAAAGGCGAAGAATATGATTTCCCGATTATATCCCATGGGTTAATTTCGTAACATTTTTGGTTGAATGTGTTCTTTATTAAATTTTCTAAACTTGTCAATGTAAATAAATCCTTTGTTTGACTAAAATCCGACTTGATTTTATGGCATAAATATTTTTCCAGTTTTACAATAAGAGGTTGTATGTCGATATTCATGAGTTGTTCAAAGTAGTTGCTTTTTACATCTGAAGACTCATAATCGCAGTCCCCTAATCCGAGTACGTTCCTCAATTGTTTGATAATTTGAGATTCTAAAATTAATGAATCTAACATGAAATTTTTCTCGTTCATAAAATATGACTTTTAATTTCTAATATAATGAATATTCTATGCTATCCCAATTGGGGCAAACTTGCCTATAGTTTTTATATGATTCAAAATGTTGGCATTAAAAATAAGATTAGATCATTTGGACACTAATGTTACTGTATAATTATGCATAATCAAATGAAACATTCTTTATACATAGATGTGACATTAATTCTTTTCTCTTTAGAATGGCAAATCGTTACTGCTTATTGTTATCAATCTCCAATGTATTTGATAAGCTTTGTATGTTTTGTTTTGATATGTGCGTTCAACTAATTTCGTATGCTCTATCACCTCAATAATATCATTTTCTGAAATCGTATGGTACTTGGGTCCAATAGAGCTATTATTATAAAATGGGCTTCTCTTTACCAATACTTCCTCTTTCACAAATGCATTAGAATCTTTATAGTTATAATATGCAGACAAAAATACTTCATTATTCTGTATAGTTTCACCTACAATTTTATAGAATCCTTTTTGCGCGATGTAAGTCCCAGTATAAGGTTGTATTTCAACCTTATGATAGTTTTTTAAATTATTTTCCATTCTTACATTTCGGTGCATTTCCTTACCGCTCGCGCACCAAACATATTGAGGGATTGGAATTCCTCTCTCCTTAAACAGTTCATATACTGATACAGGGAGTTCTATTCCGTAAGGAGGGAAACAGATTGGAATATTTGGCCACAACTGTGCTACTTCTTCTTCCTTTGTTAGGTTGTCAGTTTTTATCTTGTTTACTACCTTTTGTTGCAAGCTAAACATTTTGTAATTAAGAGCCTCAATTTTCTTATGCCATGTACATATAATTTCTTCGTCACTCATATGTTAGTAGATATATTGTTTTAGATTATTTGAACATTCAGCTATCGGCTTACTCCATTTTATATTTATGCCATCCCACAAGGGGCGAACTTGTCGGGTATGTAAATATTATTAGTCCTCTTCTCCTTTAGGATAATATTCCTTGTAATAAGGAGTATCATCTTCAATTTTCTTCAGTAATTCTTTATAAAGATACAAAGCATATTCCATATGCCCGATTAAATCGTCTGGTGTGTCAATATAGCAAGGATATTCAATAATAACTTTATCCTCATCTGCCCTGTATCGAACTTGAATTGCTGACCGCAATGCCATCAATTCATTCGCAAGAGCAATTTTCCCCCATACATCAATTCCATTTAATCGTTCTTGATTAAAACTAAATTGAAGGCACACACTAACACTATATATGCAGGTAAGCGCATGATGGTAAATTTCCAGTTCTAAACCATCTATATCCAATACAATATTACCATTAGTATTTATTTTCCCTGTATAGCCATTTGCCTTCAGTACGGGCTCTATAAGCGAATTGAATCGCCAAGCAAATATATGTGCATCTATTTCTGAACCTGCTCCGTAATCTTCAAAAAACTTTGCTATATCAGCAAAGAAATTATGTTTCAATGCAACTGATATACGCATTAGTACATCTGTATTTATAGAAGCCGAATTTAGTATTTTATAGCAATTAGGAGTGGATGTCGGAATATTCATTGCCAACCACTCAACAGTTTGTCCTTGCCGCTCTAATTCTTTTTTTACGACAGTACCTATATGTATCGGTTTCACCTTTTTCATAAAACGATATCAGCTTAATATCGAAAAACGATGCAAAGTTACAAAAAAAAATTCACGTAAGCAAATTTTAGTTTTAATTTATCAAACTTTGATAAAATTGATTATATTGCGGCAAAATTACGAAAAAAAAACGACATATGCATGTGCATACATCATTTTTTTGTATTTTTTGTTTTTATGTATGTTGTTTGTCTGTTGTTTTATGCCATAGGCAGGCGGTTTTGTTTTGTTAAAATTTTTTAGTCAAAGTCTGTATAATTGTCAGAGAAATAGGTACTTATTTCTTTGATTATCTCGGGAAAAGTATAAGGATAATGAGGAAGCATTATGCTAAATAACCATATACAGGTATACGATATTGCTTCAACTCCTCGCTCTGTACGCGTCGAAACTCATACAAACGATTGCCTTTTTCGGTTTTTGGCTCCTTTGAATTATTACTTAATAACGTTCCCATAATAAGTTAATTTTTACTTTGCGGCTGCAAAGTTACAACTTTTTTCTGATATATGCAAATAAATCTCGCTTTTTTTTAACATCCACAAAAAAATCTGCACTTGGGATGCAAAAAGAGGGTGTGTTAAAAATCAATAATTGGTATTTTTATAGATCAAAAATCACCTAAAATAATCCAAAAAATATGTATATTGAACGGACGAAGGCAGAACGCGGCCCACAGAGCCGATGTCGGGATTAAATCCCGACGCAATAGACAAAGGGGTGAGCGGCGTTTCCTATCCGCCAAACTTGGCGGATGCAAAGGAGGAAACGCCGTTGTGATCATTTATCTATTCATGTCATCCGTTTGCGAAAAACCATTTCCTTTCAATCGCTCATCATCGAGTGTATAGCCTTTGATAATATATTCATGGATGCGCTGCGTTGCCCACTGACGAAAACGCGTACCTTGCAAAGGTACAACTTTTTTCGGATGACGAGTTGTTATTTCACGCCGAGTTCTTCGAGGAGTTGGTCGAGTTGGGTGAGATCCTGGATGAGGACGTCACGGCCTTTAGGGCCTTTGTTCGGACCAACGATGCCTGCCGCTTCGAGCTGGTCGGACAGTTTGCCGGCACGGTTGTAACCGATTTCGAAAGCACGTTGGAGGCGGCTGGTCGAACCCTCCTGTTTGGAGACCACATAACGCGCTACGTCACCAAACATCGGATCAAGACGTTTCATATCCACACTGCCCGGAGCAAGTGCCTCGCTATCGCCGCCTTCACCCACATATTCCGGCAACTGGTACGGCTCACGGTAAGACTGCTGTTTGGAGATATGCGTTACGATCTCATCCACTTCCGGCGTGTCCACAAAGGCGCACTGGATACGTGTCACGGACGCGTTTCCGGCATAGAGGCTGTCTCCGCGACCGATGAGTTGCTCTGCGCCCTTGGCATCAAGCACCGTACGCGAGTCGATCACACTCTGTGTACGCAGGGCGATACGGGTCGGGATATTGGCTTTGATGACACCGGTAACGATATTCACGGACGGACGTTGGGTAGCCAGGATCATGTGCATTCCCACGGCACGCGCTTTCTGGGTAATACGCGCAATCGGCGTCTCCACCTGCTTGCCTGCCTGCATGATAAAATCGCCGTACTCATCGATGATGATGACGATATATGGCAGGAACCGGTGGTGCAGACTGTCCGCTACCAACTTATTGGGGTTCAAGCGGCGGCGGACGAACTTATCGTTGTAATCCTCCAAATTGCGCACGCCCGCATCCATGAGCAGTTTATAGCGGTTCTCCATCTCAATGACAAGCGAGTTGAGGGTGTTGATCACCTTGTCGCAGTCGGTAATAACCACCTGCTCGGGGTCGGTATCGGGTTGCGCTGCCAGAAAATGTTTGATTAGCGGTTTGTACGGTGCAAACTCAACCATCTTCGGATCGACCATGACCAGTTTCAACTCCGCCGGGTGTTTCTTATAGAGCAGCGAAGTGATGATGGCATTGATAGCCACGGACTTACCGGTACCGGTAGCACCGGCGACGAGCAAGTGCGGTGTTTTGGCGAGGTCGAACATAAAGACCTCATTGGTGATCGTGCGACCATAGGCAATCGGCAGACGCATTTTCTGCTCCTCCTGGAAGCGTTTGGAAGCGATCACGGAGTGCATAGATACGACTTGCGGTTTCTCGTTCGGCACCTCGATACCGATCGTTCCCTTACCGGGCATCGGCGCGATAATACGTATTCCCGTGGCACTCAGCGACAACATGATATCGTTCTCCAAAGATTGAATCTTCGCCACACGGACACCGGCTTTCGGCACAATTTCGTACAGCGTGACCGTCGGACCGACCGTTGCTTTGATGCTGTCAATTTCTATGCCGTAGTTGCGGAGCGTGGTCACAATCCGTGCTCCGTTCGCGCGTTGCTCATCCTCGTTGATCACAGGTGCCGTCTCGTTGGGATATACTTTGAGCAGGTTCAGAGACGGGAACTTATAGAACTCCAGATCCTTACGCGGGTCGTACGGACCGAGTTTTTCAAGCAGTTTGTCGGGATCCTTGGAGTACAACTCATCTTCGTTCACATCCTCGATTTCGAGGTTGGGAGAGGATAACCCCACCCCAGAATGTTCTACGGACGACCACTGGGCGTCCGATCGAGCAGAGCTCTTCACCCGCTCAAGGGAGGGAGACTGGAGCTGGGATTCTTCTACCAGCGGCGCATCGCCCAAGGGTTCGCCCTCTTTATCGACTGTCGGCAGGGGTTCAGGCTCCGGTTCGGGGTCTGTTATCTCCAGAGTGATCTCGTTTTCAGGATGTTCGGGCTCTTCTTCATTGACCGGTTCGATGGTAAAGGAGACCTCCTCTTCTTCAGCAGGCTTAGCCGGCTCTACCTCATCCAAAGGCAGGTCGATTGTCACCTCATTCCCCTCATTCTCTACCGGCACTTCGGGCTCTTGCGGTTCGGGTTTCGGCTTTCTTTTGAACAAGTTTTTGCACCAAGCCGCCAGCGCTTTGCATCGCTCCGTGAACTGCGGGTCGGTAACGATCAGGAAGATAACGAGCGTCACACCTAAAATAGCGATCGTGCCCACAATATTGACATAGCTGACGAGCCATTCCGCCGCCGCAGTACCAAAAGCCCCGCCCCAGCGGAAGACACCCAGATGCACCATTTGCTGAGCAAACCCCAGAACAATGGATCCCCAGAGCACCCAGAAAGTACCGCCGCAGAACATCAGCAGCGCACGGATGTCTTTGAGCACATGCATCAGCCTTAGACCATAAATGCCGACCATCATCAGCAGCAGGACGCTCACAAATCCGAACGTGCCGTCAATGAGGAAATGCGCCAGACGTGCTCCCGGCAGACCTAACAAGTTACGCACCAACTCGCGGTTCGTAACCCTGCCCGCATGATCCATCGCGAGCACGGACTGATCAGCCGTGCCGGTAAACAGATAACTCACATAAGCGATCAACGCCACTATCGCAAAACCCAACAGCAGCACGCCGATGATCATCCTGGTACGACGATCCATCAACACGCGCAATGCGGCTTTCCATATTTGCTCTTTTTCCACTTTGATAGCGCTCTCCTCACGCTGCTCCAAGCGGTCGTTTCCTGATTTTGATGTATGTCTTGGCATAATAACTCAATTTAGCTTGCAAAGGTACTAAAAAATATTGAAAATAACAAAACATTTTTTGTTTTTTTGAAGAAAATGCACCTATTTAATGAAAAAAGCATGTGCGCGCTTGCGTATATGGAAAATTATTTGTATCTTTGCAGTCGCATATTATTTGAACCAATGGAAGAGGTCATCAGACATACCGGAAAAGTGCTGTCCGTATCGGGCAATATGGCGCATATAGAGATCGTTCAGTCCTCCGCTTGTTCGGCTTGCAAGGCGAAGAGCATGTGCTCCTCGTCGGAGAGCCAGGTGAAGGAGATGGACGCGCTGATGTTTGAGCCGATGGCGGTGGGAGACAGCGTGGAAGTGGAGGTAAAAGAGCATCTGGCGTGGAGAGCCGTGCTGCTGGCGTATATCCTGCCGTTTATTGTGATGATGGCGGTGATTGTGGTGTTGGATTTCACGACCCATTGGGATGAAGCAATCGTCGGAGCTTTGTCGCTCTGCGCGATTGCGCTTTATTATATCGGGCTGTCGGTGTTCAAGCACCGCTTGCAAAAGCAGTTCTCTTTCACCGCCCGCAAACTGTAAGAACAAAAATCATTTAATATTACTAACATTCTAAAAAACTAACAACTATCATGAATCTGATTCTGATTTCTATGGGAGTTCTGGGTGTGACGGCATTAGTGGCAGCGTGCCTGCTATATGTAGTCAGCCTGTTCTTCAAAGTAGAGGAAGATCCGCGCATTGACTTGGTACAGGCGGTATTGCCCGGTGCCAACTGCGGTGGCTGCGGATTTGCCGGTTGCCGCAACTTCGCCGAAGCGTGCGTCAAAGCCGGTAGCACAGATGGTCTGGCATGTCCGGTCGGCGGTGATCCAACGATGGACGAAGTGAAGAAAATTCTTGTTCCCGCCGCTGCGGAAGAGGCTGCTCCTGCTGCCGAAAGTGGTGACAAGAAGGGCTTCGACCCCGCTGTAGCTGCTAAAATCAAAGCATTGCCGACACCGAAGGCTGCGTTCCCGAACTTAATTGCTATGGCGCAAAAAGCTTAATTCGTAATTTTTAATTTTTAATTTTTTAATTAGAAATGCGTACATTCAAAATAGGCGGAGTTCATCCGCATGACAACAAACAATTCTCTGCTCACCAGGCTATTCAGGAGTGCCCGCTGCCTAAGCAGGCTATCATTCCTCTGGTGCAACATATCGGTGCACCGGCACAAGCTGTGGTAGAGGTTGGAAAGAAAGTGAAAGTTGGCGAACTGCTGGCTAAAGCCGGTGGATTCGTAAGTGCAAACATCTGCTCTCCTGTGAGCGGTACGGTAGCCAAAATCGGCGACTGGACTGACGCATGGGGTGCTCCGGGTCAGGCTATTTACATCGACGTGGAAGGCGACGAGTGGATGCCGGAAATCGACCGTACACCGGATCTGATCCGTTCTTGTACCTTGGAGCCGAAAGAAATCATCGACAAGATTGCTGCTGCGGGTATCGTAGGTCTCGGCGGTGCTTGTTTCCCGACACATGTCAAACTGATGCCGCCTCCGGGCAAGAAAGCAGAGGTGCTCATCGTCAATGGTGTGGAGTGCGAGCCGTATCTGACCTGTGACCACCAACTCATGCTGGAGCACGGCGAGGAGATCATCATCGGTATTCAGATCCTCAAAAAAGCCCTTGGCGTGGACCGCGCAATCATCGGTATTGAGAACAACAAACCCGATGCCATTGAGCATATGCGTTCCTTGGCTGAAAAGCAATTAGGTATTGAGGTGATGCCGCTCAAGTTGCGTTACCCGCAAGGCGGTGAAAAACAGCTCATCGACGCTACTATCGGTCGTCAAGTGCCGTCCGGCGCACTGCCTATCGAAGTGGGTGCAGTAGTGGACAATGTGGCTACTATCTACGCCGTTTACGAGGCAGTACAGAAAAACAAACCGCTCATCTCCCGCGTTATGACCGTTACCGGTAAGAACGTCAAGAAACCGGGTAACTACTGCGTACGTTTCGGTACGCCGATCGAGGAAGTGATTGCGCTGGCAGGCGGCGTTCCCGCTCATACCGGCAAGATCATCGGCGGTGGTCCGATGATGGGTCGCGCTATGGATCATGTAGAGGCTATGCCGGCTAACAAACGTCTGTCGGGTCTGCTCTTCCTGGACGAGGCGGAGTCCGTTCGTCCGGAGGAAGAGAACTGTATCCGTTGCGGTAAGTGCGTACAGGCTTGTCCGATGGGCTTGGAGCCGTATCTGCTCAGCCGTTTGAGCGAACTGGAGATGTGGGAGGATTGCGAGAAACACGATGTAATGGATTGTATCGACTGCGGATGCTGTGTCTTTACCTGTCCTGCTCATCGTCGCCTGCTCGACGGCATCCGTCCCGCAAAAGCGAAAGTAGGTGCGATCCTCCGTGAGCGCGCCGCTGCTGCTAAAAAATAGTTGAGAGTTTAAATAAGTAATCTGAATAATTTACAAATATGAAACAATTAATTGTCGCTCCGGCTCCTCACGCCCATAGTGGTGATTCCGTTCGCCGGAACATGCTTTTGGTCATTCTCGCGCTGATGCCTGCTTATGTGGTTTCAGTCATCGAGTTTGGCTGGGGAGCATTGATCACGGCTTGTATCAGCGTGCTCGCTTGTGTTGCCACTGAGTACCTTATCAGCCGTTATATTCTCAAAGAAAAACGTCAGACCATCGGCGACCTCTCGGCTGTCCTGACCGGTCTGTTACTCGCATTCAACCTGCCCTCCACTATTGACTGGTGGATCGTTCTCATCGGTGCTGTAGTAGCTATCGGTGTAGGAAAGATGTCGTTCGGCGGTCTGGGTCAGAACCCCTTCAACCCGGCTCTCGTAGGTCGTGTCTTCCTGCTCATCGCTTATCCGGCACAAATGACCACATGGCCTACTCCGCAAGGCTTCAGCGGCTCGTACCTCGATGCTGAGACAGGTGCTACCCCGCTCTATTACCTCAAGCATATTGTCAAAGCCGGTGACGCTTCGGTCATTGATCAACTGCCGTCGCTCTGGGATTCGTTCCTCGGCGTTATGGGCGGTTCACTCGGTGAGGTTAGTGCAGCGGCGCTTATCCTCGGAGGTATCTGCCTCATCTGCTGCCGTGTGATCACATGGCATATCCCTGTAGCTATCATCGCTACCGTGGTTTGCTTCTGCGCTTGCACCGGTTTCGCCGGCGCACTGCCTGAGGGGCTTTCCACCTGCGATTACATCGGCTACGAACTCCTCTCCGGTGGTCTCATGCTCGGTGCGTTCTTCATGGCTACCGACTACGTCACCTCTCCGATGAGTGCATGGGGCAAAATCATCTTCGGTATCGGTATCGGTCTCCTCGTCATGGTCATCCGTACGTGGGGTAACTATCCTGAAGGTATGTCGTTCGCTATCCTGATCATGAACGCTTGCGTTCCATTGTTGAATAAGATTCGTCCGCAACGTTTCGGCGAACCTAAAAAATAAGGAGGCACAACTATGGCAAAATTAGAAAGTACATTCAAAAACATGGTGCTTAGCCTCGTCATCATCTCGATGGTAGCCGCAGGCGCACTGGCAGGAGTCTATACGCTCACCGCGGAGACCATCGCCGTGCAGGAAGCACAGAAACAACAAGCCGCTATCCTCGCTGTTCTGCCGGTAGGTTGCACAGTAGGCGAAGCGGAAGAAGTAGAGGGACTGACGATCTACAAAGCGTATATCGACAGCGCATGGGTCGCTACAGCCGTAGAGACCTCAGAGACCGGTTTCGACGGACCGCAAGTGATCATGGTAGGTTTTGACCAGGACGGACAGATCCTCGATTATGTGGTTCTCAAACAAACAGAGACTCCGGGTCTGGGCGCACATATCGACCACTGGTTCAAACATGCGGACAAGCCCTCGCAGAACATCATCGGCAAGAAAGCCGGCGCACTCGCTGTCAGCAAAGACGGCGGCGAGATCGACGCTATCACAGCGGCTACCATCTCCTCGCGCGCGTTCCTTAAAGCTATTAACAAAGCATACAAGGCGATTGCTACCGAGCCTGTTGAGGCGGCTACCGGCGCATCCCAATTACAATCTAACGAAAAGGAGGCTGAATTATGAATAACGCAATGAAAACTCTCACCAACGGTATTCTCAAAGAGAATCCTACCTTTGCGCTGGTACTGGGTATGTGTCCTACTCTGGCTACTACCACCAGTGCTGTCAACGGTATGTCCATGGGTCTGGCAACACTCTTCGTGCTCGTTTGCTCGAACGTGGTGATCTCCATGCTCAAAAACGTCATTCCCGACAAAGTACGTATTCCGGCGTTCATCGTAGTCATCGCTACGTTCGTGACCATGGTGCAGCTGGCTATGCAAGCTTACCTGCCGGCTATCTATGACGTGCTGGGACTGTTCATTCCGCTGATCGTAGTGAACTGTATCGTGCTCGGCCGTGCAGAGGCTTTTGCAGCGAAAAACACCGTAGGACTTTCCGCACTCGATGGTCTGGGTATGGGTCTTGGTTTCACCCTTTCCCTCACCGTGCTCGGTGTTGTCCGTGAGTTCCTCGGTGCTGGTACCGTCTTCGGTTTCCAACTCTATAGCAGTCAGTTTGCCGCCCTCATCTTCGTTCTCGCGCCGGGTGCTTTCATCGCCCTCGCGTACATGATGGCTGCTGTCAACAAACTGCAGAAGAAATAATTCGGAATTTTTAATTTTAAATTTTTAATTGAAATGGTTTATTTCTTGATATTCATCTCTGCAATATTCGTTAATAATATTGTATTGAGCCAGTTCCTGGGCATTTGCCCGTTCCTGGGTGTAAGTAAGAAAATCGACACCGCTCTGGGTATGAGCGCCGCAGTTACGTTCGTGCTCGTGCTCGCAACGGTAGTTACTTATCTTCTGCAGAAGCTGTTAGTCCTCTGGGGCGTGGAGTTCCTCCAGACCATCCTCTTCATCCTCGTCATCGCTGCCTTGGTGCAGATGATCGAGATCATGTTGAAGAAAGTGTCTCCGGCACTCTATCAGGCTCTGGGTGTCTTCCTGCCGCTGATTACCACCAACTGCTGTATTCTCGGTGTAGCCCTCATCGTGGCAGACCAGAACAAGCTCTTGGCTAAGTTGCCGCTCGGCGCAGACTACGGCCTGCTCTCCGGTACCGTTTATGCGTTCGCTACCGCACTCGGTTTCGCACTCGCATTGATCCTCTTTGCCGGTATCCGCGAGCAGCTCGCGCTCAATAAAGTGCCCGAAGCAATGAAAGGTACTCCTATCGCCCTTCTTACTGCCGGCCTCCTCGCTATGGCGTTCATGGGCTTCAGCGGAGTAGTTTAATACCCTCCCGGCTATTACTTATAACAGCCACATACCAATCACGCGCGTACCTTATTATACGCGCGTGATTATTTTTTGTCCTATTATTCCCCTTGTTAATGGCAGAAGCCAACGAACACAAAGAAGGTGTGAATTCTGCGATGTATTGAATCACGGTATCTCGTCGGTATCTCGACGGTGTCTCGACGGATCACGTTAGTCTATCGTCCCGTATCTCTCCCGTAAGCGAGTCGTAAATTGCCGATTGTTAAGAAATAATATACAATCTTTAAGAAAATGCACTATTTTTAGATATATCGCTTGCGACATTAAAAAAAATGTTGTACCTTTGCACTCGATTTCAGTCGTACACGACATAAAACATTATGTAATTTTAATAACAATAAAGATATGGCAACCATTTATGATTTCAAAGCCCTCTCTAACAGAGGCAAAGAAGTATCCCTTTCGGACTACAAAGGACAAGTAATTCTAATCGTCAACACCGCATCCAAGTGCGGTTTCACCCCGCAATACGACGGTCTGGAAGAGTTATATAAGAAATACAAAGACCAAGGTTTCGTGATCCTCGGTTTCCCCTGCGACCAGTTTGCAAACCAAGAGCCGGGCAGCGATGAGCAGATAGAAGAGTTCTGCCGTCTGAACCACGGTGTGACATTCCCGCTTATGGCGAAGAGTGACGTCAACGGCGCGAACGCGAACCCCGTATTTGAGTACCTCAAGGAGCAAGCTCCGACCGAGGAGTACAAGGGTTTCAAAGCGAAAGCAGCGCACGCTATGCTCAAACGCATCAGCAAGACGTACAAGAAAGACAGCGATATTCTTTGGAACTTCACCAAGTTCCTCGTCTCCAAGGACGGTAAGACAATCCAGCGCTTTGCGCCGGTAGCCGAGCCTAAAGATTTTGAGGCAAACATCGTAGCCGAATTAGCGAAATAATGTACGAACAACTGAAATTAGATAATCAACTCTGTTTCCGTCTCTACACCGCTTCGCGGATGATAGCCGGCGCGTATGGTCCCTATTTTGAGCCCCTGGGAATCACGTACCCACAGTACTTGGTATTACTGATTCTATGGGAAAAAGACCAACAGCCGGTGAACGACATCGCCAAGCGCCTGTACCTTGAGACCAACACGGTAACTCCCCTTCTGCAGCGAATGGAGCGGCAGGGCTTGGTGACCCGCGTCAAAGGTGAAGTCGATACACGGCAACGCATCGTCTGCCTGACCGAAGCCGGCAAGGCGATGGAAGAGCAGGCCAAAGACATCCCGGATCAATTAAGCGCCGAGGTCGTCAAACATGTGTCTGTGGACGAATTGAAAAGCATCATTCCCTCCCTCGACAAACTGATCGAAGGACTGAAAGATTAAAAATCACCATTTCTTTTGGCGGAAGAGACCGCCGAGGAGAGAAATGAGCATGTAGAAGGGATAGAGAATTTCCAAAAGCAGAGCCACATACCACTTGGTGTGTGGTTCTCTTCGTAATATAAAGGAGTATTCTACCGGGAACTTAATCAGGATAAACGGCGGAAAAAGAAGTTGCAGCAAATTGACCGCCACAATAAACGCACCGCATCGCAGGATCTCCGGGTCGGTGTATTTGGGAGCTTTGCCTGCCCAGCGCATCCGTTGACGGAAGAAAGCGCGCCATGAAGTAACAGGACGCACCACAGCAGTATAGTCCGGCTCGTCCATAACAGCAATCTTCTTTCCCCGCTTTTTCATGGCTTCGAGCAGGAACATATCGTCACCGGAAGGAATCTCCGGGTGTAAATCCGGCTCGCACTCAAGCCATGTCTCGCGGCGGACGATCAAGTTCGCCCCGGAACACATAATGGGTGCACCGGCTTTCGCCATACGCATGGTTAGCTCCTGAATAGCCGCGTATTCAGCGATTTGCAAGGCTTCCAAAACAGTCTCCTTCTCCCCCTCAAGGGAGGAAGATTCCATGCGGAGAGGCAGAATATACAAATCGGCAGCGTGTTCCATCCCTTCAGGGAAGATTAGGTTAGGCTTCGTTGCTGCCGGCGGCAGAATAACATCATCGTCATGAAGCCATACATATTCGCTCGTGGCCGCATGGATGAGTTTGGAAAGGGCGTGCTTTTTGCCCAAGTGATCATCGTTCACTCCCTTTATAGGTGTTATATGTTGCGGCACAAAACCCGGATAACTCTTGGCGATGCATTTTTGCTCTTCGATAGATACAGGATAGCCGGCACACATCAAAGCCATCGCCATGCGGTGATCATTGCGCACTTCGTGTTTCTGCACTGCCTCTATGCGGTCACACTCTTTGTACCGCAGTCGCTCTGTGCCGGTAGCTTGGAGCGTTATACCAAGGCGCTCACACGTAAGCGCTACAGCCGGATAGAGATCAATGCAGTTGTCAAAATCAATTGCAATTTTGGATTTTTGATTTAGGATTTGTGATTTTTTAATTAGAGTTCCTTCGGGCACAAACTCTGACTGAACGCCGAAATACTGCGCATATATATCCGCCACTACCCGATCGCCCTGCAGACTATCCTCCTTGATACCTTCCAATTCCAATTCACCGCCCTGAATCGCCACATACTCATACCAGAATGCTGCAGCACTCCAATCCGCCTCAAGCGATACATTCGGATAAGTCTCCGCTATCCGGCGGGACATCGTGATATACGGCGATTCGTTCTCTGCGGCAGGTACGTCCTCTCCATGAAGAATGCGGGCAGAAGTAGTCTGCGTAGTGGGTTTGCCGTCACGCTCCAAGAGCCGCGGATCGCCATCTAAAACAATCGGTTCGCCCGGATAGCAACGCTCCAGATGTACCTGCAAAAACCGCAATGCCGTTCCGCAATTTTTGAGATAGAGAGTGAGCGGTTCGCCTTTCTTATGCGCCCTTAACTTCTCCAATGCATCGTGCAACACAATCACATCGTCCGGCATATCCGAAGAGACCCGCATAAGCGGATCTCTATGGATAGCCTGCAATAGAAGGATTCTATTCGCTATACTCTTCGATATCGGGAGAGTTACTTTGTACATTGTACTTTGTACCTTTGTACTTTAATTCACATCGGGTAGCGGACTGTAGTCACGGCTATAGCGGAGATGCTGATCTATGTAACTCTCGGTAAAGTCAAGTTTCACATCCGTAATCTCGCCTTTGGCATTGCGTTTCACTTTGTAAACGGGGTTCACAAAGCCCTTGTACGGAGCAAGGTTCAACTTCTTATAACGCGCCAGAATCTCTTGGTGCAACTCTTGATCCACTTTCACCGCATAAGTCTCTACCATCTCTTTGGCAGCGGCATAATCTCCCTCGGAAGTGATACGCTGAATCTCTGCAAGCAACTCGCCATAGAGCCGGCGAAGTCCCTGATAATCACGTATTTCGAGGAAATGTTTGTACTCACAAGGCACATCGTCATGGTTCGGATTGCAAGTCGGCACCGGCTCATATACAATCCGCACTTCGGGGTGAGCCGAATCCACATGCGCCAACACCCAATTAGCGATCAACTGGCGGTTACGCATATGCGCTTCCTCAATGTCCTTACCCGGCTCAATACGCACCAACTGCGTCATTGCGCCGTTCATCATCTGCTGGTAATAGCCGGCTTTGTACGCCTCTTCATTCGGCAGCAGACCTAACTCCACTAACTTCGGATCGCCTAAGAAATAGAGCCCGAAGAGGTCAGCACGCGCTTCCTCGATAGTCGAAGCATGCTCTTTGAGCGCACCCTTGCTTACTCCGGGCAGCAGTTTGCCCGAACCATGACCGACACATTCATGGAGATCGGTATGCAGGTCGCCACACAACGCACCATATTTATTATAACGCGCGCGCACTTCATCATTGATCATGAACTCCTCGTTGAAGCCGTTTCCTTTCGCCGCCTCGTTGTATGCGTGCGTCAGGTTATCAATGGTCACGGATTTGGAACCGTACTCTTTGCGGATCCATGAAGCGTTCGGCAGGTTGATACCGATCGGTGTTGCCGGGTAACAATCGCCCGCAAGAATAGCAGCGGTGATCACTTTGGCGGTTACACCTTTGACCTCTTCTTTCTTGTATTTGGGATCGGTTGTCGAGTGATCTTCAAACCATTGTGCGTTCTCCGAAATCAGCTGAGTACGCTTCGTGGCCTTCAAGTCTTTGAAATTGACCATGCTCTCCCATGTGCCGGTTATTCCTAACGGATCGGTATAAGTCTCCGTAAAACCGTTCACATAGTCCACGCGGCTGTCAAGATCTTTCACCCATGCAATACAATACTCGTTAAAAGTCTTGAGATCGCCCGTTTCGTTGAACTCAATCATCTTCTCAATCGCCCGTTTCTGCGCATCGTTCTCCGCGTATTGGAGAGCCTCTTTGAGCCAATAGACCACGTGTTCGAGTGCCTCACCGTACAGACCTCCCACTTTATAAACGCGTTCAACGATCTCACTTTTCTCGTTCTTCACGAGCTGCGAGTTCAGACCGATCCAGAGAGGCTCGGCACTGTCATCCTTGTGAGCGGCATACCATGCCTCCGCTTCGGCTTGCGTCACACCTTCACCATAGTAGTTGCCGGCGGAATTAAGCACTAAATCTACTCCATCCTGCGCGGTAGTACGCTTGGACATAACCGCCGGATCAAATATCACCGGCAAAATAGCCGGATCATACTCAACACCTGCTTGCGCACAAGCCTCTACAAACCACTCCTGCGTGAACTCCGGCAGGAATTTATCCTCGGAATAATGATGATGAATACCATTGGAGAACCATACGCGTTTGAGGTATTTCTCAAACGCCGACCATTCCTGGTCGGTACACTGCACTTTATCTTTATTGAGATACAAAGCCTCGAGTGCCCGCCTGATACGCAGATTATATCGTCCGTTCTGGTCATAGAGGATATCACGCCCCCACAGAGCCGCCTCGGAAAGGCAGTAAACCAGCGATTTCTGTTGCAGACTCAACGAATCGAACTCCGGCACATCGTAGCGCAAAAGCTCCAGGTCATAAAACTTATCCACGTTGTATTGAAAAGCAGACTGTTTGGGCTGACAAGCGAACAGCAATGCCACCCCAAACAGCAAAATTGGTAATTTGTAATTGGACATTTGCAATTAAATTCTATCTAATACAGTTTGTACTAACTCTTTGATACGGGGTTTGTAATCGGTGTTAGCAGCCTCACTCTTACGCTGCGCAATGACGCAACAAACGGTCATAGCGCGGTGCCCCATATGAAGTGCCAAACCGGCGATACAAGAACCTTCCATCTCATAATTGGTGATACGCTGACCTTTGTAACGGAAAGCGGAAATCTTCTCATTGATATCCGGCACGGCCACACCAACACGCAGCACACGCCCCTGCGGACCATAGAATCCGTTTGCCGCAATCGTATAACCGCGCGTCATATCATCGCCCGCAATCTGATTCACCAAATCCGGATTCGAAGCCACCACATACGGCACAGCGGCCTTTTGGGGATAGCCCACAAAATCAACAAAAGCCTTCTCAAACTCGAGGTCGGAGATCTCGTCGCGCTTCTCATAGAAAGCCAACACACCGTCAAAACCGATTGATCTCTCGCTGGCAAGGAACGTACCAAGAGGAATATCCTCCTGCATACTGCCGGTAGTGCCGATACGCACGATGTCAAGACTGCGTTTAACCGGTTTCTCCGTGCGGGTTGCAAAATCGATATTCGCCAACGCGTCTATCTCGTTCATTACGATGTCGCAGTTGTCGGTTCCGATTCCCGTTGAGATACAGGAGATACGTTTGCCTTTGTATTTACCGGTAATGGTATGGAACTCACGTGATTGTACGTCACATTCGATCGAACCCTCATCGAAGAACGATGCCACCAGATCAACGCGGTTTTGGTCACCGACAAGAATCACCTTGTCCGCCAAAAACTCCGGTTTCAAGTGAATGTGAAATGCAGAACCATCTTCATTGATGATTAACTGCGATGCTGGAAAATGTCTCATAGTATTGATATTTACGATTTTACAATTTAAGCTTCTCCGCCGGTAAAAGTCAACGGCAACGTGCTGCCTTTGGGAGCACCGCCGATGGGATTGATCGTTCCGAACTTCTGCTCATACTGGCTGATATTATTACCCAAAGCGCCGAGGATTTTCTTTGCCTGATCCGGCGTTACTACTACGCGCGATACAACGTTCGCCTGAGGTACACCAGGCATCAACTGTGCAAAATCCAATACAAACTCCGTCGGAGTGTGAGCAATCAGTGCCAAGTTGGCAAATACGCCCTGCTGTTTATCCGGGGCAATGTTAATTTTCAATTCTTGTTTTTCCATATTCTTTCAATTTACTATTTTACTACCAAATACTGTTCTTTTTGGGAACTATGAGCATCCACAGGTTCGTCAGCGGCAGGAATATATCGAGCCCGAGGATCGTAAACATACTGAACCGCCTAAGCCCCAAACGACGAGCGGAGAGATTGATAACCGCCGTTTGCACGAACCATCGCAGCATAAATGCGCCCGAAGCGAGGTACAGCGGCATCCACTCCCGCGTCCAAACCGCATACACAACTGCTGCTATGACGCTCAGATAAAAGAATCCCCGGGTCACCGGCTCTGCCACCAGACGCGCCTTTGTCTCCTTCCGGTAAGACGGCGAAACGGATATATGCCGTCTCTTCTGCTGCCACCATTCCTTGAAACTCTTTTTCGATGGCGACCACACCAGACTGCCCCGGCTCAGCACAACGGCAGTATTATGCGGTGTGGCTACATGATTCACAAAAAGGTCATCATCGCCGGCTTTGTTGGTCATCAGATGGGTAAAACCTCCTGTCTCAAAGAAGAGCGATTTGCGGTATGCCAAGTTGCGTCCGACACCCATATACGGATGTCCGCACAGTGCAGCTCCCAAATAGTGCAAACCGTTGAAAAGCGTGTCATAACGCACCAAACGGTTCACAAAGCCCTTTGTCTCAAAATACGGTCCAAAGCCCAAAACAATATCTTTTGTCCCTTGGCCATCTCCAAAACCTTGAACCATTTCTGCGATCCAGCGCTTGCTCTCCGGCACACAATCCGCATCGGTCAGCAGCAGATAATCATACTGCGCCGCCTTGGCTGCTAACGTAAGCGCTAACTTCTTCGTCGATCTGACCCGCGCGCCGTATGGCACAAAAGTCAGATGCAGCCTTTCATCCAAAGCCATGTAACTCTCCACAATAGCCCGGGTGTCATCCTCCGAGCCGTCATCCACCACAATCACCTCGTATTCCGGATAATCCTGACTCAGCAGCGCGCGCAGATAATTAGACAAGTTCTCACGCTCATTGTGCGCACAAAGAACCACAGATACACCGGGCCATTCCTCCCTTGTCCATTGGCCTTTGTCCCTTTGTCCCTTCCATAATGGCGCTGCCATGTAACGCAGGTAAAAATACAACTGCGCTAACAGACAGAAAGCCAATACGCCTAAAACGCACCAATCAATTATGTCGAAATGCTCTACCGACAAAATTTTTAATTTTTAATTTGTAATTTATACGTGTGTGTACTGCTGCCGTCTTCGGCTTTGACGGTAATCGTCCAAGGAGCACCGTTGAGTGCGCCCGGAGTAACGGTCATCTCTTTGGCATCTAATTTGCGCCCCTTGAAGTTCGCTTTCTTGCCTTGCGGCGTGGCGATTGTTCCCGCACCACGCAATGCCTCGATCTTGATCTCACCACCGGTAGCGCCGATCTCGGACAACTTAACGGTCTGTACGCCCGAATTGTCCGGATTGAAACCTGCAAATTCTTTGCCGTTCACCAACACCTTGTCAACACGCGACGAATAAACCATCTCCACGTCATCTACATACAAGCCGTTGCCAACGCACAGCACGTCGCTGCCGCCCGGTGAAGGATAATTGCCGGCGGAGAAAATGACATTACACATCGTCGGAGCCGTGCTGTTTGCATAGTAAATAGGCACTTTGATCTGGGTCCATTCATTATATTTGGCACGCGCGCGATACCAACCTTCCGATACTTGCTTAGCCGGTTCGTCCGTGCCGCAAGGATTAGCACCGGTGAGCGTACGAACATCGCATTGCTCGTTCACGCGGTCGGTCTCCGTGCATTCACCCGACTTGTTACTATACTTGCTGCCTTTTGCCGTGCCTGCCCACGAATAGAACAGCAGGTTAAAGTCCTCTTTCGCACTCTCTTCTCCAACACGTTTGATCCATACTACCATCGTGTCCGGACGGTATTTCCAGGCTATACCGCCTTCTGTTCCGCCGGTAGCGGACTTGGTATTCAGACCTTTCATATACTGCCAAGGCTTTCCCAACGAGAAATAACCCGGAGCGGTCTCCGTGATTCCCATGGCACCCACTTTGCGGTTTTCTACATAAGCGGCATAGCCCGTACGGCCGGTTTTCTGGAACAGCATCGTGAACTTGACAAACTGATCCACGTTGCTTCCGTGCCAATCCGTCAACTGTACATCTTTGTTGAACTTATCGCCCCAATTCTCAAAATGAGAATCCGGCAATTGTTGCGCCATTAGCGGCATGCTGGCCGCCATTAATACACCCAAAATAATCTTTTTCATATGCTTTTATTAAAAAAACACGGCAAAGTTACAATTTTTTTTGCACATATGCAAACTTTTTTGTACTTTTGCCTAAAATTTTGCACTTTATACATAATTTTGTACTTTGTACTTTGTAAAATTATCCTTTATTTGTGAATACATTTGGAGAAAAATGGGCTTTTACATCCTTCGGCGAATCGCACGGCAGAGCCATAGGAGGTGTGTTAGACGGAGTTCCCGCCGGTTTGTGCATTGACCTCAATCTCATCCGCGAAGAACTGACCAGACGCTCCGGTCGTCCTCAAAACGTACTCAATAAGGACTCGGTGTGTACTGATCCTATACTTTACCCGGTACCTGACGCTACTCTCGCAGGAGTCTCATCGCGCGCAAAGAACGAGCCCGATGAGGTCGAATGGCTATCCGGCGTCCTTCCGCTCTCCCTTGTAGGGAAAGAAGGAGATGGGGTTATCACTCTCGGCACGCCTATTGCCTTTATAATAAGGAATAAGGACGCGCGCCCGGAGGACTACGAATGGTTAAAGAACACATACCGCACAGGGCATGCCGACAAAGTGTATGAACAGAAATACGGTATTCGCGATTGGCGGGGAGGAGGCAGAGCCTCCGCTCGCGAGACCGCAGCACGCGTAGTAGCCGGTTCCATCGCCAAACAGGAACTCGCCACAAAAGGGATAAACATCCAAGCCCGCTTGATCCAAGTGGGCGCAGAGACCGACCCCGCGCGTTTTAACGAAACAATCGCCGCTTACCAGCGCGAAGGAGATTCCATAGGAGGCATCATCGAGTGCCGAATCAGCGGTTTACCCGTCGGAACCGGCGAACCCGTCTTCGACAAACTGCAAGCCCATCTCGCCTTTGCCGTCATGAGCATCAATGCCTGTAAAGGCTTCGAATACGGCACCGGTTTTGAAGGAGTAACGCAACCCGGCTCTGCCATCAACCACATCTCCGGCGGTATTGCAGGAGGCATCTCCGATGGCTCGGAGATCATCTTCCGTTGCGTCTTCAAACCCACACCAACTACAAAAAAAGCATTGACAAAATTGCTCAATGACCAAATAAATGAACCAATCGTCAATCGTCAAATCGTCAATCGAAGTGATGCCTGTGTCGCCGTCCGTGCCGTTCCGGTCGTAGAAGCCATGACAGCACTCAGTTTGGTACAATTTTTGTAGTCAATAAATCGGCAATTAAATTAAATCGTAAATAAAAATGGCAAACAAGAAATTAACCCGCTCGACCAATAAGATTTTGGGAGGCGTTTGTGGCGGTATCGCCGAGTATTTTGATGTAGATCCGACCCTCGTGCGTATCTGCTATGCAGCACTCAGTATTCTCAGTGCCGCATTCCCCGGGCTGTTGCTCTATATCATTATGTTGCTGCTCATGCCGGAGAAAGGCAAGAACGACGGCTTCGAAGAGGCGGAAGTAGTGAAATAAAAAAAGGCAACTAATCCGTTGCCTTGTCCACTATGGCGCATATCGCGCCGTCACATAGCACGTTCGCGGCGGTTAGAGGCGCGTCTAACAGGATTCCGAGAGACAGACATACAGCCTGCATCTCTGCCGAGAAACCCAAAACCGTGGATAATACCGGCAAAACGGCTACTACGCCACCGGGTACACCCGGAACAGCTACGCACGTGAACGTAAGCATTATAATAAAGATAAAGAAGGACTCCAACTCCAACGGCTGACCCACCATCATCATCACAGCGATCGCGCAGAGAACAAAATGGATTGTCACCGAAGGAATGTGCAAATTGGCGCATAAGGGAATAACGAACGAAACCGTGTTCTCCTTGTGCGCTATTTTTTTTGCTTCCTTGAGCGTAACAGGAATCGTCGCCGCGGACGAACACGTAGCAAACGCCATAATTCCTGCCGGCATCATCTGCCAGAGCATTTTGAACGGATTGCGACCGCTCATGATACCCGCTATAATATAAAGCAGCAAGATCCATGCAACCAGCATGCCTATTACCAACAGAATGATCCATAAGAAATTCCGAACCGCATCCACCATTCCTCCTGCAGCGGACATCTTGAGGAACACGCCGAAGATATACAGCGGTAACAGCGGTACGATCGCTTTTTCTATACTTACCATTACCAAACCCTGCAACTCCGTGATCGCCTTTTTGAGGGAATTGGCTTTCACCGTACGCATACCCAGACCCAGCATCAGAGCCAACGCTAACGCACTCATCACATCTAAAGGAGGCGGCAGTTGAAGCACAAAAAATGGCGCGAAAGCCTCACCTTCTGTCGGCATCAGCAACGCGTGGTCGCCTTGGTGTATGAACTTAGGCAGTAACCATTCGCCAACGCCGAAAGAAGCCACACCGGCGGAAAACGTACTGATCAGCACAGCCGCCATCGTGATTTTCAACATCTTACCGGCATTCTCTTCTGCGTTCGCAATAGAAGCGCTGACCAACGCCAGGATGATCAGCGGCACTAAAAAACCGATAAACTGACCGAAAAACGTATTGAAGGACACAAAAATACGCACGAACCAAGCCGGCATGAACCAACCTTGTACTGCACCTAAAATAATAGCTATCAATGCCTGTACGATTACAGGCAAACTCAACAATTTCGACTTCATTTATATCAATTGTGGTAAAAAACGGGTACAAAGGTACAACTTTTTTTGCATATATCAAAATATTTTTGTAATTTTGCACCCAATTACACAAAGAAATAGTTAAACAATGAAAGAAAAGCCGACAATTATTGATTTTGTGGAGCACTATACACACAAATTCAGTGAACATGTTTTCCTTCGTGAGAAGATTGACAATGTTTGGACTACTACCACCTTCAAAGAGACACGCGAAGCCGCACACCGCATCGGTGCAGGTATGATGGCGCTCGGTCTGAATAAAGGCGAACGAGTAGCGCTTTTGAGCCAGGGACGCAACTTATGGGTCACCGGCGAATTAGGTATTCTCTATGCCGGCGGTGTGAATGTGCCGCTGAGCATCAAACTGGAAGAATCGTCCGATCTCCTCTTCCGTATTCAGCACTCCGACGCACGGTTTGTCATGTGCTCCGTGCAGCAGTTGCCGAAGATCCAGAAGATCATCGCCGATTGTCCGAAAGTGGAGAAAGTGATTGTCTTTGACCCCTTGGAGGCTTACGAAGCCAAAGAGATCTCCATCGACGAAGTGATCGCGCTCGGAGATGCCCTCCTTGCCAAAGACCCCGCATCTTTTGAGGCGCGCTACTCCTCTGTCGGACCGAATGACTACGCTAACATCAGTTACACTTCCGGCACCACGGCAGACCCGAAGGGCATCCTTCTCACCCACCGCAACTACACTGCGAACGTGGAGCAAGGCGCGTCGGTCATCCAATGCGAACTGGACGATGTGATGTTGATCATCCTGCCGCTCGACCACTGTTTCGCGCATGTCGCAGGTTTCTATACAATGATGTCGTACGGCGGTTCCATTGCTACGGTGCCTGTGGGCAAAACAGCCATGGCTACCCTCAAAAACATCCCTGTCGCCATTCGCGAAGTGCGCCCGCATATCATGTTGTCCGTGCCTGCTTTGGCGCGCAATTTCAAGAAGAGCATCGAGGCCGGCATCAAAGCCAAAGGACCCAAAGTGGAGAAACTCTACAACTTCGCCCTCAATAACGCCATCGCCTATAACCGCGAGTATTGGAACCGAGGCGGGCTGAAGAACGCTTGGCGTTACCCCTTAGTGAAACTCTTCGACCGCCTCATCTTCAAAGCTGTACGAGAGAACTTCGGCGGAAGAATGAAGTTCTTCGTGGGCGGCGGTGCACTGTTGGACATCGCGCTCCAGCGTTATTTCTGCGCCGTGGGAATGCCGATGTTCCAAGGCTACGGACTGAGCGAAGCTACACCGATCATCTGTTCCAACTCCGCAGGCGGGGCTATCTTCGGCTCTTCCGGACGCATCGTCAAACCGTTGGAACTGAAGATCTGCGATGCAGAAGGAAACATCGTGCCGGACGGTGAACGCGGCGAGATCGTCATCAAAGGCGAGAACGTCATGGCGGGTTATTGGAAGAACCCCGAATCGACCGCTTCTACTATCATTGACGGCTGGTTGCATACAGGCGACATGGGCTATGTCACCAAAGAGCACCCGGGCTATCTGTGGGTAGTAGGACGATTCAAATCGCTCCTCATCCGTGCGGATGGTGAGAAATACAGCCCCGAAGGATTCGAGGACTCGCTGACCGACGGCAGTATATATGTGGATCAATGTATCTTGCACAACAACCAAGACCCCTATACGATCCTGCTGATGGTTCCCAACAAAGAGGCATTGCAGGCTTGGGCGAAGTCGCAAGGCAAAGACCCTGCCACCAAAGAAGGCAAGGAGTGCATGTTGTTGAAGATCCAAAGCGAAGTGGATTCATACCGCCCGGGAGGAACAAGAGACGGCATCTTCCCAGAGGCTTGGTTGCCAACTGCCATCGCGGTCTTAGGAGAAGCATGGACAGAACAGAACCACCTCGTTAACTCCACTATGAAAGTGGTACGAGGCAAAGTGGAGACCTATTTCCAAGACCGCATCGACTACGCTTACACGCCGGAAGGCAAAGAGCTGATGAACGAAAAGAACCTTGCTGCGCTGTAAGCAGCCAAGAGATGATAAATGAAAAGAACCTTGCTCAATTTGCAGCAAGGTTCTTTCCTTATTATACGCGTACGTACGCGTGCCACTGATTATTTAACCACTACCGGCTCATATTTCGGCACAAGCGTCTTCATTACGCTCCAACCGATCAGGTAAGCCACTGCGCAGATACAGAACACGATCATGTAACCTGCCGGTTTGCCTGTGAAACCAAAGAACGAGAACGCCTCACCCATCTTGTCAGCATAAGTGAACAGCATACCCGAACCCTTGTTGATCAGGAATGAGCCGACACCACCTGCCATAGCACCGATACCGGTGATCGTAGCAACGGCACTCTTCGGGAACATGTCACCTGTGGTCGAGAAGATATTTGCACTCCAGCTCTGGTGAGCGGCTCCCACGATACCGATGATGATAGCTACTGCCCACGGACCATAGATACCGCCGAGCGGCTGAGCGAACAACGCGAAAATCGGGAAGAAAGCAAAGATCAACATAGCTCTCATACGACCTGCGTACGGCTCCATGCCTTTCTTCTCCACGAAGATCTTCGGCAGGTATCCGCCGAACAGAGAAACAACTGTCACTATCGCGTACAGCGTGAAAATCAGCGCAATACCTTGCGGGTCAGAAGCCTTGATACCGAACTGATCTTGGAAATAAGCCGGCGCCCAGAACAGGAAGAACCACCAAACGCCATCGGTCATGAACTTACCAAACGCAAACGACCAGGTCTGTTTGTGCTTGAAAGCCTCACCAAACGACATCTGTTTTTCCTCTTTCTCTTCTTGCTTCGGAGCGTCTTTCTCGTCTTGGTGGATATACTCCAACTCAGCTTCGTTCACATGAGCGGACTCCTCCGGTTTGTCATAGACAAAGATCCAGATACCGGCCCAGACGAAGCCCAGCGCACCGATGATGATGAATGCCCATTCCCATCCCATCGACTTAGCCAGCAATGGAATAGTAGCCGGAGCTGCGAGCGCACCCACAGATGCACCGGCATTGAAGATAGAAGTTGCAAAAGCACGGTCTTTCTTCGGGAAATACTCAGCGGTTACCTTGATAGCAGCAGGGAAGTTACCTGCTTCACCAAGACCCAACACCATACGGCAAGCCAGGAACAACCATACACTCACCATCGCCACAGACGAGGCAAGCGCACTTCCGGCTTCCACAGCGCGCATAGCTGCTACGCTGTCCACACCGTCCACAAACCAAGTGGTAGCAATACCGCAACCTGCGTGCATAACGGCACCCAGCGACCAGATAACAATCGCCCAGAGGTAACCCTTCTTCGTGCCCATCCAGTCGATGAACTTACCGGCGAAGAGGCAGAAGATAGCGTAAGCGATAGAGAACACACCGGTGATCGTTCCGTAGTCGGAGTCGGTCCAGTGGAACTCAGGCTGAATAAACTCTTTGAAGGTCAACGACAGCACCTGACGGTCCATGTAGTTAACCGTGGTGGCGAAGAAAAGCATCGCACACATGACCCAACGCCAGTTGGTCATGACAGCTTTTTTTACGTCATTCATAATTATTTCTTGCAAGCGTTAATAATTTCGAAACACTCTTTGCACTTTGCGGTTACATAAGCCCAGTCGCCGGCTTTTACCTTGTCGCTCGGGAAGAGCTTCGAGCCCATGCCGACGCAGTAAACACCTGCTGCGAACCACTTCTCAAGGTTCTCTTTCTCCGGAGCTACACCGCCGGTAACCATGATCTTCGACCACGGCATCGGAGCCATCAGACCCTTCACGAGGTTCGGACCAACTACGTCGCCCGGGAACACCTTAGTAAAGTCGCAACCAACCTCTTGAGCCAGACCGATCTCGCTCGGTGTGAGGCAACCCGGACAATACGTCACGCAACGACGGTTACAAACCACCGCAATATCCTTGTTGAACAACGGACCAACAACGAAGTTAGCGCCCAGCTGCAAGTACAGCGCTGCTGTCGGAGCGTCAACTACGCTACCGATACCGAGTGCCAACTCCGGGCACTCTTTAGCAACCCACTTGCTCAGTTCGCCGAATACCTCGTGTGCAAAATCGCCACGGTTAGTGAACTCGAACGCACGTACGCCGCCTTCATAGCAAGCCTTAATCACGTTCTTACAAACTTCCACGTCCTTGTGATAGAACACAGGAACCATCGGTGCAGCGGCAATCTTCGCCATCACCTGAAA
>CAMNCW010000060.1 GCA_946534715.1 uncultured Bacteroidales bacterium
GAAAGAGTACGACTATTCTGTTCCGCGGGAGACGATGTTAGGTTGCGACTCCGTGCATCACTTGCATCTGAGGGTTCTTCCGATCGGACGCAAGACGATTGAACGCCGCGTTTGTCAGAGTAGCACGCCATATAAATATGAGCATCTGAACAACGGTACAGGAGGTTACCTGCCGGCACAATACCTGTATCAGTCGCTTACCCGCAATGATACGATCCAGGCCGAGTTCGGATGCGACTCTATCGTTACCTTGAATTTCTTCGTCGATTCGGTATATAACTACCAGCAAGTGATAGCCGTTTGCCAAGACACGATTAACAATCAGTGGGAATGGATCGACGATGAAGGACACAGTCACGGATTTATCAACATCTCCGATTCGGGTAACTACTCCTTTGACGAGCCTTATACCACTATTCACGGTTGCGACAGTCTGTACGGGCTGAAATTGCGTGTCAAACCGATCTACCGTTTCGATTCGACGTATGTCATTTGCGAGAACGAACGTCTGATATGGCAAGGTCGCCAATACACCGGCGACAGTGTGCATGACATCACGGTGAACGACTCTATTTTCCTCCGCCCGGGCTTGAGTTATGACACCGCCCGGTACACCACATGGGAAGGATGCGACTCGATCTACTATGTAACGATACGGGTCAATCCGGTATTCGACACCACGACCTATTTCCACACTTGCGCCAACGAGCCGTTCGTATGGCATCACGAGGATCATCACGGCAAGTACCATAAGGATATATGGTCACCGTCGCCATACGACACCGTGTACCTTACGAGCGTAGAAGCCGCAGCGGATGCTACCGAAGTACCGCATCTGAAGTACCTGAAAGAGACCCGGACCGTATATCGCGACACGATGCTACAGACGGTGCACGATTGCGACAGTCTCAGCCGCATGGTACTCAGCGTTCATCCGACGTATTTCTTCATAACCGACAGCACGATCTGTTCGACAGAACATCTGCAATACCGCGGGAAAATCTTCCCCTCCAAAGAATCGAAGGACACGGTATATACAGAGGTGCTCCAAACGGCAGACGGATGCGATTCGGTTTACCAGTTGCGGCTACATATCAAGCCGTCCTTTCTCTACACCCGTGTCCGCGACATATGCGATAACGAGACCCTTATCTTCCCCGAAGACCAGCGGGTAGTGTGGGCCCCCGGAGACCCGATACCCGAACCGAGGGATTATATTGATTTCACATATCAGACCTCGGAAGGTTGCGACTCGACCTATCGCTATTTCGTGTCCGTGCATTCCACGTATTTTGACGAACGGGAAGTGACCCTGTGCAGCGGTGACAGTGTAGCCGTACAAGGCGAGCACTATGTCGGTATCGATACCATTTACGATGTGAATACCTTCAAGATGCCGATTGACAGCGTGTTCATCGACACGTTGAGTTCGGTCTTCGGTTGCGATTCGATTTTCGTACTGCACGCCCACATCCTGCCGCAATATTACCATTTGGACACAGACACCATGTGCGCGAACGATATTATAGTATGGCGTGCGCACACGTACGAGGACATGCGTCCCGGCGACTATGTTACGTTCGACAGTCTGAAGACGGCGGAAGGTTGCGACTCCGTATATGAGTTCCGATTACATGTGAGCGCTATCTATTATTTCGAGGAGCACATCACCAAGTGCGCCGACGAAGACCTGACATGGCGTTCTTTCAACCTCGATCATGTCCCTGCCGGAGAGCACTTGATAACAGACAGTCTGCTCACTACGACTTTCCGTTGCGACTCCGTTTATCACCTCTACCTCACCGTCAAGGACACGACGAACGAGATACTGGATGAAGTTGTCTGCCGAACAGAAGCGTACAATCTGCACGGCGTGCTCTATTACGAACCGGGCGATTACAAAGACACCATCATCAATGACGAGGGTTGCCATCATTTCAGTTATTTGCATCTGAACGTCACCGAGCCGACTGTTCCGACAGCATGGACTGATTCGATTTGCGCCGATGATCAGGCATATGAGCTATACTACACCTATACCGGCGAATACGACCCTATCGCTTATTCGGTTTATTACGACGAGCAAGGACATGCCAACGGATTTACCGATTTGATCGATATTCCTATCACGACGCCGGAAGAGTTGCATGTACTGACGCTGCCGATGCCTCTCCGTAATGAAGACAAGACCCAATATCCCCGTCCGGACTACTATCCGATTCACTTGGTTTTGGATAACGGTGTATGCGTCAATCCGGATCTTTGCGACACAGACACCTCCGTCGTGCTCTCCTATCCGTCCTGGATCACAGAGCAGCATTTCGGGGATGTGATCGCCTTGTATAACGAGAAATACAACGGCGGCTATCATTGGGATGAGTTCCAATGGTATCACGGCGACGAGTTGCTCGTGGGTGAGACGCATGAGTATCTCTACGTGCCGACCGGTCTGATTGTTGGAGACCAGTATTACGTCCGTCTGACGCGTAACGGAGAGACTCAGGATTTCCAGACCTGTCCTATCACCATTGTCGGAGACCCCGTGCCCAATGATTTTTCGCCGAAGATGGGCTATCTGTCCGTCGTGCCGACCTGTATCGTCACCGGACATCCGTATGCAAACATACTCTCCCGCAAGGACGGTACATACCGCATCCGAAGCGTAGAAGGAAGGCTGATAGCGGAAGGTACATTCCATGCCGATGTGACGGAGGTCAAACTGCCCTCTATCAACGGAATATATATCTTCGAACTATGGTCACCGGAGACCAAAGAAGAACCCTATCGTTCCATTAAAGTAATTGTAAAAGAGACATGCGAAGGTTGCAATATACCATTTTGATACTCAGCTTTCTGTGCCCGCAACTACTTTGGGCACAGAGACGCTTCATGGCCGCCGAGCGATGGGAATATCGTTTGGACCGGCTCGGTGAATTCACCTACAGGAATGTGGAGAACAAGGTGGATATCTTTTGGGGTCTGCATAAGTCACAATATGTGGGTTCTCACCACTTGTTCGGTTTTTCCGCAGAAGGGAGTTATTCCTCTTTCGTCACCCCGATGCCCTCCGGCTCTTTTAATCCGGGAGGAGGTGCCGGCGGCTTCCATTTTCTATACGAATACCAGTATAGCGGCATCCTTTTCCAACTCGGTTTAGGCGCCACTTATCAGCGCGTCAGTAACCGGGTAGCAGACACGACAATCTATCATTACGACATGCACGACACATGGTCGGGCGTTAATGATGTACCGTTCACGCTCCGCCATGATTTCTACGACCGGCGCGATATGGCGCAACAGATCCATGCACAACTGCCTCTCTATGCCGGTCATTATATCATCGGTTCATATGGTGTGGGGTATTGGCTCGCCGGAGTCAAATTCAACTATACCTTCTGGGGAAACACGCGGCAGACACTGACCGGAACGACCTTGGGTTTGTATGAAAAATACCTCGGCATATGGCATGAGATGGACAATCACGGTTTCCGCAAAGACGTACCGATCGAGCGAACGGGCAAAAAGTTGGAACTCAAAATGGATATCTTAGCACATGGCGAGATCGGCTATGAATACACCACCTATCATGGTCCGCATAACTACCGCCGCACGGCAATGAGCAGTTCGGACATACGTTTCCGTTTCGCCGCGTTTGCCGAATTCGGCATCCTCAACATATGCCCGCAAACGAACAATGTGCTTTACGACACCCCGATGGAGTCTATTTATGATTTTTCCACCTATCGTATGGACCATATTTTCTCCACGCCGGACGTGAAAGCGTTCTGGATCCGCAATATGTATGCCGGAATCCGTCTCACCGTGCTGTTCGGTCTGCCGGGAGACGAACATTGTATTTTGTGTAATCCTTCTAGGCATTAGAGCCATCCTTTCTGTTATGAATAGATATACCCTATCCGAACTATGCGCCTTGATCGGCGAAGCGCTGGACGACTGTTTAGCGCCGAGTTATTGGGTGCAAGCGGAGGTGAGCAGTTACAGCGAGAAAGGCGGACATGCGTACATGGAGTTGATCGACAGCCCCAAATCAACAGCGGGCGGCTCCAAGCCCATCAGCGCGAAGATGCGTGCCACCTGCTGGGCGGGCACAAAAGAGCTGCTGATGGCGTATTTTGAAGCCGAGACAGGTCAGCGGTTGCAAGCAGGAATGACGGTGTTGGTCGAAGTGGAAGTACAATGGCACGCGGTGTATGGGTTGAGTCTGTCTATTGTCAACATTGATCCGTCCTATACGATCGGCGACATGGCACGTCAACGCCAGCAGACCATCGCGCAACTCCAGGCGGACGGCTTGTTGGAGGCACAGCAACTCCTGCCGCTCCCTACTCTCATCCGCCGCATCGCCGTGATCTCTTCGGCATC
The DNA here is from genome assembly GCA_946534715.1 of uncultured Bacteroidales bacterium. Lineage (GTDB taxonomy): Bacteria > Bacteroidota > Bacteroidia > Bacteroidales > Paludibacteraceae > Colicola. Next base: position 4,384 of record CAMNCW010000060.1, read on the forward strand.
CGCCGCCGGTTATGAAGACTTCAAGCATCAGCTGGACAACAGCGGTTACCGCTTTGAGACCCGGCTCTTTGGCGCGGTCATGCAAGGCGAAGGTGCCGAACGCTCTATCCTCGCCGCCTTGGAGGAAATCTCCGACAGCCAAACCACTTCCAACAATTTCAAACCACTTCAAACCACTTCAAACAACGGCTTTGACGCCGTGGTGATCATCCGTGGCGGCGGAGCCAGTACCGACCTCAGTTGTTTCGACAGCTACACGCTATGCGCCGTGTGTGCGCAGTATGAATTGCCTATAATAAGCGGTATCGGGCACACGCGCGATGTGAGCGTATTGGACATGGTGGCGCATGAGTCGCTCAAGACGCCTACCGCCGTGGCGGAATGGTTAATTCACCGGATGGACGTGCAGCAAAACCGCATCAACGATCTCCTGACCCGCCTGCAACGCACGGCGGAACGGCAGATCCTGATCCGACGCCACCGGGTAGAGTTATTGGAACAACGGCTTGCCGCCTGCAACCCCGAACAGTTCTACCGCAAGGGCTACAGTCTGCTCACCAAAAACGGCAAAGTGATCCGTTCTGCAAGCGATTTGAAAGCCGGTGAAATCGTCACGACGCACCTCGCGGACGGAACGATACAAAGTGCCGTTCTATAAAAAAACAGCACGTAAAGATAGCAAAAACGATAAATTTTGCAAAAAAAAGCAAATTTATTTGGTCAATTCAAAAAAAAGTTGTAATTTTGCACGATTTTTTTGCGGACAGGCTCGACTAAGTTCTCGTCAGGGTACGAGACGCCGCACCGCCCTAACACATTAAAACAATCGTCAATGTACGCAATTGTAGAAATGAAAGGCCAGCAGTTTAAAGTAGAAGCTGGCAAGAAACTGTTCATCAACCGCATGAACGAGCTCGAAAAAGGCGCAACCGTTGAATTTGAGAACGTATTGCTCCTGGACAACGAGGGTAAAGTAGAAGTAGGTGCTCCTTATGTAAAGGGCGCTAAAGTGGTTTGCGAAGTACTCGACAACGAGTGCCGCGGCGAGAAAGTGTTGGTTTTCCACAAAAAACGCCGTAAAGGATTCCGCAAACTCAATGGTCACCGTCAGGATCTGACCAACGTAGTAGTTAAAGAAATTGTTATTGCTTAAAGAAAGGACAACAGAGTATGGCACACAAGAAAGGTGTCGGTAGTTCAAAGAACGGCCGTGAATCAGAAAGCAAACGTCTTGGCGTGAAGATCTTTGGTGGTCAATTCGCAAAGGCAGGTAACATTATCGTACGTCAACGTGGTACAGTTCATAACCCGGGTGAAAACATGGGTATGGGCAGCGACCACACCTTGTTCGCACTCTGCGATGGTATCGTAACCTTCCGCAAGAAACGCGACAACAAATCGTACGTCTCTATCCAGCCGGTGGCAGCTGAAGCTTAATCGGCGAGAGAGAAACCAGTATCTCCCATCGAAGCTTCGGCTCTGATGGGAGATTTTTATGCTGTTAATCCATCCGCCAATATTGGCGGATAAATACGATATACATATGTTAACATTAAAACAGATTTATGACGATAAAGCCCGTGTGATTGCGGGCTTGGAGAAGAAGCATTTTGCCGGAGCGGCAGAGGCGATAGAGGAAGTGCTCCGTTTGGACGCGGAGCGCAAGGCCGCACAGCAGCAGAAAGACGCGGCATCGGCTGAGATGAACAAGATCAGCAAATCCATCGGTATGCTTATGGCACAAGGTAAACGCGGTGAAGCGGAAGAAGCGAAAGCGCAAACAGGCTCCCTCAAAGCACAGATCGCCGAGTTTGACGTCAAAATGTCCGAGGCGGAAGAGGCACAGACCAAGATCCTGCTCACTATCCCGAACGTCCCGTACGACATCGTGCCGGAAGGAGCATCGGCGGAGGACAACTTAGCCGTTACCATCGGTAACTGGCCGAATCAGCCGATGATTGATGCGATTGCCAAGGACGGTTCGGTCGCCCTGCGTAATTGGGATGCCGAAACGGATGAGAAGATTGCTGCGGAACGTATTGCGCATAGCGAGAAACTGCCCCACTGGGAACTCGCCAAGAAATATAACCTCATCGATTTCGACCTCGGTGTGAAGATCTCGGGCGCGGGCTTCCCGGTCTATATCGGTCAAGGTGCCCGTTTGCAGCGCGCGCTGATCAATTTCTTCCTGACGGAAGCCAACAAAGCCGGCTATACGGAGATCATGCCGCCAACGGTTGTAAACGCCGCTTCGGGCTACGGAACAGGTCAGTTGCCGGACAAAGAGGGACAGATGTACCACTGCGAGGTGGATGACCTCTATCTCATTCCGACCGCAGAAGTGCCGGTAACAAACCTCTACCGCGATGTGATCATCGACGAGAAAGAGTTGCCGATCAAGAACTGCGCTTACACGGAGTGTTTCCGTCGCGAAGCAGGCAGTTACGGCAAGGATGTACGCGGTTTGAACCGTCTGCATGAGTTCTCGAAAATCGAGATCGTCCGTATCGACACGCCGGAGCATTCCGATGCTTCGCATAAGGAGATGCTGGCGCACGTGGAAGGTCTGCTCCAGAAACTCGAACTGCCGTATCGTATTCTGCGTCTGAGCGGCGGAGATATGAGTTTCACCGCCGCCTTGTGCTACGATTTCGAGGTCTATTCCGAGGCGCAACACCGCTGGCTTGAAGTGTCGAGTACCTCTAATTTCGACACTTATCAGGCAAACCGTCTGAAATGCCGTTACCGTCGTGCGGAGGATAAGAAAGTGACGCTTTGCCACACCCTGAACGGTTCGGCACTCGCTCTTCCGCGTATCGTGGCGGCTCTCCTCGAGAACAACCAAACGCCGGAAGGAATTCGCATTCCGAAAGCACTGCAACCGTTCTTCGGAGACGAATTTATCAGATAAAGTTAGCAATTTTTATTAAAAATGCAAAAAATTCCCCCATATGCTTGCATATGTGGGATTTTTTTTGTAATTTTGCGCCGCAAAATATAAAATCACAACAAACATGAAAGTTTTAATCTTGTCCGCCAACACCGGTGAAGGCCACAATTCCAGTGGCAAAGCGTTGCAGCAAGCTATGCAAGCGCGCGGTATTGACGCTGTAATGAAAGACACACTCTCTATCTCGAAGCCCAATGGAGCTTCTGCTAATTCACAAGGCGTTTCCAAAGCGTACGTCAACAGTACGAAAGGGTTCAATATCTTCTCGAAAATCTATGCGCTCGCGATGTGGGTTTCCCGCAACTTGAACGGGCACAAGCACTCGCCTATCTATTGGGCGAACAAGCTCTATTGGCGTCGTTTATGGCACTATATCGAGGACAACCATTTCGATGCAGTTGTTTCCGTACATATTTTTGCGTTGGAGAAACTGACGGCGCTTCGCCGCGAAGGAGTGCTCCCTATTCCGGCTATCTTCGTCATGACCGATTACACGATCCACCCCTTCCTGAACGATGGTGAATTGGACCGCTATGTCATTCCTCATAAGGACCTGATTCCGTTGTGGGTACGCAATGGTTTCAAACGCGAGGAGTTGGTGCCGATCGGTATTCCTGTGAACGAAAAGCTGTTCACGAGCCGGAAACCGATGGCAGAAGCCCGCAAAGAGGTGGCAGACGCCTTGGGTTTTGAGCTGTTAGAGAGCGATGCACCGGAGAAAGACAGCCGCTGGTATCTGATGATGAGCGGTAGTATGGGATTCGGAAACATGTCGGTGCAACTCAAAGAATTCATCGCTCACATGCGTCCCAACAGCCGCGTGATATGCGTCTGTGGCCGCAATGAAGACAACCGCAAAGCCATCGAGCGTGAGTTTGCACACGACAGCAGAATATGCCCGGTCGGCTTCACCGACAAGATCGCCCTTCTGATGGATGCCTGCGATGTTGTGCTGACCAAACCGGGCGGCATCACTACCACCGAGTCGATTCTAAAGAATATCCCGCTGGTACACACAGCGCCGATCCCGGGTATCGAGGACGAGAACGCCAAGTTCTGCCACGAGCGCAATATGTCCTTCTACTCGGAGAGTTTGGAGGAACAGGCCAA
>CAMNCW010000061.1 GCA_946534715.1 uncultured Bacteroidales bacterium
ACAGCGCTTGAAATTCAAGACCATCCGTCTCGCGGCACTCGCACGCTCCAAGGACTTGGCGCACATGTCCCAAGACCAAGAGACGTACAAGGCGGAGAAGAAAGCACAAGGTGCATCGTTCAAATACACCACCTATCTCGGATGGCTGTTCGGCAAAGGCTATCTGTACTACAACGAGAACACCAAACAAGTTGATTGGCCGGAAGAACTGTAACGTTAAATTGTTAAATTGTTAAACTGTTAAATCGTTATGACAAAGCAGCAGATTTATAAGATGGTAGTGACCATCACCACGGCGATTGTAACCTGTGTAGCCATCGCCCTCGGCTTACAGAGTTGCAACGTGACACGGACGGTGACGACACGGTCGGAGGCATGGCAACGAGGGGACACCTCCGTGGTCATTCAAACAAAGACCGTGGAGACGTATGACGCCAGCCGGAAGGGGTTGTAGGAGATCCGCCAATCTTGGCGGATGAAAACAAACAAAAAGCGCATTTCGGTGCGCTTTTTGTTATAACATCTTGCTGAGTTGCTCGTAATATTTGGGAGAGACGGGGACGGGACGTGATTTGGGAGTGTCCAGTTCGGCTTGGATGAATCCCTCCTTGTCCTTTCTGAGGACCGTGACATGTCGTGGATTGACGAAATAGGAGCGTTGGCAACGGATGATACCATGCTTCTCCATCAGTTCCTCAATACCCCGCATCGACTGACGCAAGGAGTACTCTTTGAGTTTGTCGCCATCCAGATAAAGGATAGTCACGTAGTTCTCTTTGGCTTCGATATAAAGCAGTACATCGTGCGCGATGACTAATTTGAGTCTGCCGGTGTTGTCTGTGAAGCGTATCAGATCTTCCTCTTTCGCATCTTCCTCATCGGGTCGGATGAGGGCGAAGATAAGCGCCAGAATGATATAGGCGAAAGGCAGAATACTGCTGCTGAGCCGGAAACACTCCGCTAACGCAGGAAAATAGCCGTAGTTGCCGTAGATGAGCGCCATGTATAGCGCGGCAAAAGCGGAGAAGATCACCATCTCTCCGAACGACCAAAGGGTGTATTGCAACCAACTGAGGCGCAATCGGTTCCGATAGACGGTCATGGGGATGCGGCTTGCGCACATGATACCGATCAGAATACACATGAGCATCAGGGTGTTGAAGATCGTCATTCCCCGGTTGGCATCGAGAAAGCGCACCATCCAAGCGCTATGATAAAAGAGGATGAATCCCAAAAAGTAAACGGGCATCGCGAGTACGTGCCACAACATGACTGTCACAGACAGCAGAGATTTGGGTATTTTTCGCATAATTTAGTCTCCTTTCTTCGTGTGACGAAATCCGAAAAAGCGGAATTTCGTCCCTATATAATCATTTTTGTCCCAAAAACGGCTATTTTGTCACATTTTTTCGTCCCTAATCACAATTAGTTGCGTGGGTGGCAAAAAAGCAGTAATTTTGCATCGATTTTAAAAAAAACTAATTGCTATGGACAAGACTATTATTATCACTCCCGCGAACGGGGTTCAGTACGATTGGAAAGCGATTGCGGCAAATCCGAGTGGTCTCCACGAGCCCAAGACGAATTTAGTAGCTTACAAAGCGCTTTATATAAATAAGATTGCACAGGCGCGTGCGTGCGGTCAAGAGCCGGTGCTGGTGAGTTTGCCGATAATGGATGAGAACCGTTTCTTTGCGTCGATCACGCGTGGTATGACGATGCAGGAGCGCCGGAACATCCTGTATTGGTTAGGCGGCAATCTGTCACGCTTGCGTAATATACATGAGTTATACAACCTGTGTCTCTTCCGTTTGGCGGCATTGCAGTGCGTGCATATTATCGATATCACCAGTCCTATGCTCGCGAGCGCTCATTACGAGCAACTCCTCGAGCAGGACGGTGTGACGCTTTCCGCACAGGGTCAAGCGATAGTCGATAATGAGTTATCGACGCTTTTGAGCCGCTTTAGCCTGCTCGCGAGCTAAGCGTTGTTGCTCGCGTTGCATTTTCTCCAAACGCTCCATAAAGCCGGACTTAGGTTTGCCGGCTTTTTTCTTTTTGTTCGCTTCCATCTCCGCGAGCATCTTCTCATCATTGAGCGTCCAGCGGAAGATCATGGTCTGGAGGATGGTGAAGAAGAGGGAAACGAGGTAGTAATAGCTCAGACCGGCGGCATAGTCATTGAAGATGAAGAGGAACATGAGCGGCATAGCGTACATCATGTACTTCATGAACTTCATATTCGGGTCTGTTGCCTGCGATTGCATGGTGATATAGGTGTATGCGATATTGCAGACGGTCATCAAGAGGCAGAAGAGGGAGAGGTGGTCTCCGATGAGCGGCAGATTGAATCCCCAATGGAAGACGGCATCGTATGTAGAGAGGTCATGCGCCCAGAAGAGTGATTTGCCACGGAGTTCGATCGCGGTAGGGAGGAACCAGAACATAGCCATCAGCACGGGGAACTGGAACAACATAGGCAGACATCCGCTCATGGGGCTTACGCCGGCTTGCTGATAGAGTTGCATGGTCGCCTGCTGGCGTTCCTGCATCTTCTCCGCCGGATATTTCTCGTTGATAGCGTCGATCTGCGGTTTGAGGACGCGCATCTTCGCGCTGGATTTATAGGACACAAAGACGAAGGGCAGGATGATGAGTTTGATGACGAGCGTCATGAGAAGTATGACGATACCGATATGGAGTCCCCAGCCGGTGAAGAGGTCGAACATAGGAATGACGAGGGCTGTGTTGATCCAGCTGACGATCTTCCAGCCGAGCGGCACCAGTTTGTTGAGATAGAGGCGGTTCTCTTTCTCCACGCCCTCGTCATAGGCTTTGAGGGTATGGTAATGGTTCGGTCCGAGGTAGAAACGGAAGCCGGTGGGGTTCTTGCCGGTGAGGTCGAAAGGCACCGAGGTGTGGGTGGTATATTGTTTGATATAGCCCGAGTATTTGCCCTGCAGGGTGGATTGGAACTGCGAGGAAGAGAAGGCATCGTCGGCGATGAGGACGGTAGAGAAGAACTGGTCCTTATATCCTATCCATTTCACGCGCGCGGATTCCTTGGCGTTATCATCCTTGCTCTCGGAGAGGGTCTCCATGTCCCCGCCGACGAGCATATACTGCAACTGCGCATAGCGTTCCTCGAACTTGCGTCCCTGCTCCTGTTGCGGGATGAGTTGACGCCATTGCAGTTCCAGCGAATTGACGTTCTGCGCCAACTCGGTATGCATGTTATGCGGTTCGAGTGCAAGATGCACCATGTAGTTATCCGATATCTCATAGACGAAATCGATCCAAGCGTCCTCCGAGGTGGTAGGCAATCGGAGGATGGCTTTGTTCGGCTCCTCCGAAGGAACGGGAGTGAAATAGAGGTTCGAGGTCTGCAAGATCCGGTTGTTGGCGGTGTTGAGCGTGAGTCCGAATGAAGCCTCGTCTCCGCGGAAGAGACAAAGCGGGTTGACGCTGTCTCCGCTGGCATGATAATCGAGCAGTTCAGCGCGCTCGATGACGCCACCCAAGGTGGAAAGAGTCAAACGCAGATGTTCGTTCGCCAAGGTGACGAAGTTCTCCTCTCCTTGTGCCGCGGGCGCAAAAGAGCCGTAAGCGGCTTTGATCCGCTCCTGTTGCACCTCGGCGGAGACTTCTTCTTTTTGTACCTGATTAGCTCCGGCAACGAATTGCAGCGAATCGCTGATGCGCTGTGCTTCGGCAGCTGCCATACGAGCCAGGTTAATAGAGTCCTGTACGCGTTGGCGCTCGGCTAATTGCTCCTTCGAGGGGCGATTAAGCATCGAAAAACCAACAATAATTGCGGCTATCAATAAAAAGCCGATCCAAGTGTTTTTATCCATTTACTTTTTTGTTTTTATATATTGTTTTCAATTGTTATCGTTTCATTTTGCCGAACAGGACGCCGATGTACAATCGCGGCCCGCTCGGGGTCATAAAATTGCTCCACCGGACGTTTCCCGCGAGGTTGCTGTCGGTCCGTCCGAAGGGAAGCATATAATCGAGTTTGAGCGTGAGTGCGACGTGGTCTGTCAGTCCGATTTCCACCCCGACATAAGGGTCGAGATAGAAGAAGGGGGTCTTGATATACGAGGCGTTATAGTTCGTCTCGCTGCCGGAATCGCCATAGGCGACAGGTGACTGATCAGGCACAAAGAGCCGTTTCATGGCACCACCACCGATGCCTGCTCCGGCTAAGGGCCGCACTCTGCCCCAGGGGAGATAGACATCGCACATGGCGCCTCCCCAAGCCGTACGCACGTTCGAACCCGTGCCGCCGGAGATGACCATGTTGCTGACATATCCCTCGGCACCAAGGTGAATAAAATTGAGTAAGTGTACACGCAGTGTACCTCCTAAACCGTAGCAAAAGCCGGATCGGGGCAGTTTCATCACATATTCGGGGCTACCCAAGCCGGTGTTGCTGAATACTTTCGTGGGGTCGTCAGAGAAGAGGTATCCGCCATGGAGGAACATGCCCCCGGAAAAGCCGGAGAAGAGAACGGATCCCCGTCTGCTGTTCTCATTGACGCCGGACGCAGTATTCTCCTGCCCCCGGGCGTAAAGACCCGGAGACAGGAAGACTAATACGATGAGTATAACGAGTTTTCTTTTCATCAAATAATATCAAACGCCACGTCCATCATATTGGTGAATGAGTTCTGGCGTTGCTCTGCGGTGGTTGCTTCTCCGGTGAGGATATGGTCGCTGACGGTGCAGATGACGAGTGCTTTTTTTCCTGCCCGTGCGGCGTTGAGATACAATGCCGGAGCTTCCATTTCGTCCGCCAAGACGCCCATCTTGGTCCAATTCGCCTTACGCGGATCTTCGCTATAGAAGACATCGGCGGAATAAACGTTTCCAACATGGTAGCGATAGCCGAATTTCTCACAGGCATCTACGGCTTTGCGTGCCAGGTAGAAGTCTGCAATCGGCGCAAAATTACCTTGCAGGTTGAACTGGTCGGCATAGTTACTCTCGGTGCAGCTACCGAGTGCGATGACGATGTCTCCGAGGCGCACGTAGTTTTGGCGTGCACCGCACGAGCCTACGCGGATGATCGTGTCCACATCGTAGAAATTATACAATTCGTAGGTGTAAATACCGATAGAGGGAATACCCATACCGTGTCCCATCACCGTTATTTCCTTACCTTTATACGTGCCTGTATAGGCGAACATGTTACGAACCTGGTTCACGAGTTTGGGGTTCTCCAGGTAACGCTCTGCCATCAGTTTGGCACGGAGGGGATCACCTGCCATGATGACTGTTTTTGCAATTTCTCCATACTGCGCACCATTGTGCGGAGTAGGGCAATTTCCTTTTGCCATAATTTGTGTTTTTTTAAAGGTTATTATTTCAATTCACAATGCACAATTTACAATTTACAATTATCAGTTGTTTTTGTACCAATAAATGGCTTTTTGCAGGTCTTGGGGGGTATCGATGCCGATGGTTTCGGTGTCGGTAATTCCTACCCGGATCTTGTAGCCGTTTTCGAGCCATCGTAGTTGTTCGAGGCGTTCCTCTATCTCCAGCGGACTTTGCGGCAGTTGGGTGATCTTGGCGAGCACATCCGCGCGGTATGCGTAGATACCGATATGGCGGTAATACTTGCCGTTAGAGGCGGCGATCACTTTGCGGGAGAACATCTTCGCCTCGCCGGAAGCCACGTCCCAATTCACCTTAGGGGTATTCACGTTCTCCAGATCCGCCGGTGTGTCCGCTTCGGTGAAGGGTCTGACCAAGGTGGCTATATCCGTTCCTTCCCGGTCAAAACACGCCATGAGTGTCTCGATCTGCTCGGGTTGGATGAAGGGTTCGTCGCCTTGTATGTTGATGATGACGGTATCGGGGTCGTTCTGCGTCCGCCATGCCGGTGTGGTGATCGCCTCGTATGCTTCCAGACAGCGGTCGGTACCGCATTTATGATCCTTGCGGGTCATGACCACTTTGCCGCCAAAGGCTTCGACGGCATCGTATATCCGTTCGTCGTCGGTAGCGACGACCACGGTGGTCAGGGCTTTCACCGCCTGTTCGTACACACGGCGGATGACGGTCTTTCCGCATATGTCCTCCAGCGGTTTGCCGGGGAAGCGGGTAGAAGCATACCGCGCCGGGATAATTCCAATAAATTTCATAATAGTTTATTTTTTTTCGAGATCACGATTTGTTCGCAATTTCTCCGTTTTCTATTTTGGACAGCAGGTTCATCGCACCGGCTATCGTTTTGACGTTCGTAACGGTGACATATCGTCTGCCGGTTTTAATGCCTTTCTTGTCTTTCTCTTCGTGCAGCGTGCATCGTTCGGGGCGCGTGATAGCGTATTGGACGATGTTGCCGAACGCTTCCGATTGCCAGTAGGCATCGCGGTTGAGCACCAGATACAGGGTCATGCGTTCGCCTTTGAGCAGGATTTTTTCGATTCCCAGCCGGCAACAAATCCATCTCAGCCGCACAACGCTCAGTAACTCTTCCGCGGGTTCGGGCAAAGCGCCGAAGCGGTCGATGAGGCGTTTGCGATAGTCCAAGAGCATATCTTCGCTATGCAGACTGTCCAGTTCGCGATAGAGGGTGATGCGCTCCGACACGTTCTCGATATATTCGTTCGGGAAACAAATCGGCAGGTCGGTTTCCAACTGACTGTCATGGCACCAAACCATTTTCTCATTGGTATATTTACCTTCTGCGATTTGGCTCTCATCGGAACCGAGACCTTCTTCCTCTTTCAGTTCCTCGATCGCTTCGTTCAGGATCCGCTGATAGGTCTCATAGCCCAAGTCGGCGATGAATCCGGATTGCTCGGAGCCTAACATGTTTCCTGCTCCTCGGATATCGAGATCCTGCATAGCGAGGTTGAATCCGGCACCTAATTCCGCGAATGTACTGAGTGCCTCGAGCCGTCTTCTGGCATCCTCGGTGAGCAGTTCGCGTTCAGGGGCGATAAGGTAGCAATAAGCTTTTCGGTTGCTTCGTCCCACACGTCCGCGTAACTGATGCAAATCCGCCAGACCGTATTGGTTCGCCGAGAAGATGAGGATCGTATTGACGTTCGGTATGTCCACGCCGGATTCGATGATAGTGGTGGATAGGAGGATATCGTAATCATAATTGATAAACGCCTCCAGCCGCTCTTCCATCTCTCCGGGCGGCATTTGTCCGTGGGCGGTAATGATACGCGCCTCCGGGCATAGTTTCTGTATGCGCCGCTCGATGCGGGGTAACATCTCGATGCGGTTGTTGACGATGAAGATCTGGCCGTTTCGTCCCATCTCCAGGTCAATCGCCTCTTTGATGATGTCCTCGTCTTCGACGGTGATCAGTTCGGTCTGTACGGGGTACCGGTTAGGCGGCGGAGTGGTCATGACACTCAGGTCGCGCGCACCCAAGAGGCTGAATTGCAGCGTTCTGGGTATCGGTGTGGCGGTCAGGGTCAGGACGTCCACGTTCGTACGTAGCGTCTTCAGTTTCTCTTTCGCCGCAACGCCGAATTTCTGCTCCTCGTCAATGATCAGCAGTCCTAAATCATGCCATTTGACGGATTTGCCGATCAGTTTGTGGGTGCCGATGAGGATGTCTATTTTGCCATTTTCCAAGTCGGCTAACAGTTCCTTTACTTCTTTGGCGGATTTCAACCGGCTGAGGTGCTCGATCCGCACGGGGAAGTTCTTCATGCGCTCCTTGAAGGTGTTGTAATGTTGGAGTGCGAGTACGGTAGTAGGCACCAGCACCGCCACCTGTTTACCGTCTGTTGCCACCTTGAACGCCGCGCGCATGGCTACTTCTGTCTTGCCGAAACCGACATCCCCGCAAACGAGCCGGTCCATCGGCATCGGGCTTTCCAGGTCGCGCTTTACATCAGCGGTGGCTTTCGCCTGATCCGGCGTGTCTTCATAGAGGAAGGAAGCCTCCAGTTCATGTTGCATGTACCCGTCCGGCGAGTAAGCAAAGCCTTTCTGCTGTTTGCGTGTAGCGTACAGTTTGATGAGATCCCGCGCGATCTCCTTTACTTTATCCTTTGTCCGCTCTTTGAGCCGTTCCCACGCTCCGCTACCCAAGCGTGCGATAGTGGGTTCGGCACCCTCGCGGCCTTTGTATTTGCTGATTCGGTGGAGGTTATGAATGCTGACAAACACATTCGCTCCGTCGCGGTAGTTGAGTTTGATCATCTCCTGCGGTTTGCCGTTGACGGGTGTGGTGACCAGTCCTCCGAATTTGGCAATACCGTGGTCGGAATGCACGACATAGTCGCCTATCTGGAGTTGGTTGATTTCCCGTAAGGTGATGATAGCTTTTCCTCTCCGTGCGTTCTCGCTGCTCATGGTCACGCGGTGGTAACGCTCGAAGATCTGATGGTCGGTGTAGCAGCACACTTTCATCTCATGGTCCACAAAGCCCTCGTGCAACGTGGCGTTGATAGGGATGAAGGCGGAGGTGGGAGTGGGGTAGGCTTCGATGATCGCCTCCAAGCGGTCCAACTGTTTCTTTTGTTCCGCTAAGATATAGATCACATAGCCGTCCTCACAGTGTTTCTGCAGATCCTCTGCCAGCAGGTCGAACTGCTTGTGGAAAACCGGTTGCGGAACAATATCAAACGCAATCTTGCTATGGGTAGCAAAGGTGCTCTTCTCCGCGATCTCGATCGTTCTTTGTTGAGGGAGGTTTGCGACGGCTCCGGATTGCCCCAAGCCCTCCGATTTATACCTCACCACGGCGAAATCATTGCTGACCCAAACCGCCTTTTCCGAGAGATAATCCACAATAGTGGATTCCGTCTCCGCCTTGGAGAGTGATGCCGGTGGTGTGCCCACGATCTCCGCTTTCTCCACGCGGTTCTTACTGAGCTGGTCCTCGATGTCAAACTCGCGGATGCTGTCTATCTCGTCGCCGAAGAAATCCAGACGGTAGGGGTTGTCGTGGCTGTAACTGTATATATCGACAATGCTTCCTCGGATAGCGAACTGCCCGGGTTGGAACACAAAATCCACATGCTCAAAGCCCAGTTCCGCCAACCGCCTTCCTAACTCCGTCTGCTGTATCTCTTGCCCCACAAGGAGGGTCATGCTACCGGCGGCGAGTTGCTCTTTCGCCGGCACCGCTTCCGCGATGGCTTCCGGACAGGTCACGACGATGAAGTTCTTTCCTCCGTTTCGCAATGCGCTGAGGCATTCGGTTCGTTGTATCTGCGCCGCTTCGTCCACCGCGCGCCGTTTCTGTGCCGCGGGGAAGAAGAATACGCTCGGATCGATGTTCTCCGCCGCCTGACCTTTGAGAACCCGCAAATCCGCGTAGAGGTACTGCGCCGCCTCCGCATTGTCCATCACGATAAACAGCGGCTCGTCGAGTTGCGCCAGCACCATCGCTCGGGCACTGGCACGCAGACCCGTCAGAAGAAGATGTCCCTCCTTCCCCCTGCGCAACTCCTTCCCGATCAGACCGATCTGAGGATGTTGGCGGAACGCTATTTCCAATTCACTGATTTGCATTTGTTCATTATCGATGCCAAATAAAGCGTGCAAAGTTACAACTTTTTTTTCATATACACAAGCGCGCGGGTACATTATTTTGAAAAAAGTGCGTTTTTGGCGGTTTTTGGGGCGAAAAAAATGCACCTCTATTGTGTAATTCGGAAAAAAAGAGTAATTTTGTCGTGCCAAATAGTGTGCATAGATGAAATTTTTGATGCTCATACTGTCCGTGATGAGTTTTTTAGTGGAAACGAAGAACTCGGTGAAACCGGAGGGGACATGGCCTTATGACATGGAGGCCGTTTATTCGTGTTCGTACCAGAAAGGCACGGTGCGAAAGGACGACCGCGCCGTGCTCACGGTGACCGGTTTGGGCGGGGTAAGTATTCAGAAAGTGTGCATTTGGGTTAAGTCGAACAAGCAATCCGGAGCCGGCAAGTATATAGTGACGGCGAATAAGGAGCAGATCGCGCAGGGGGCGATTTCGCACCGGGATCTGACGGGTGACGGTAGCACGTTCGTGTTATGGGATCTCTATTCGGGCGAATGCGCCGATGTGGATGAACTGAGCGTTATTATCGACGGCACGGAGAACTCGCTTTATATCGAGCGATACGAGATCACCTGGAGCACTGCGTCGCCTCATTCGGTCACGCTGATGAACGGATATGCCGAATACGCGGTGATGACGGAGCGTTCCGGCGGAAGCGGTATTGTGTTGCCCTCGCTGCCCGATACGGCGGAATGGAGGTTTATGGGATGGTCGGAGAAAGAGATCCGTGCCACGACGCAAACGCCCACGATCCTTGCGGCGTATTCGAAGTATTTCCCGCGTGAGGACACGTATCTCTGGGCGCTCTACAAGCAGCACTGGTCCCAAGAGCCGGTCTATATGACCGAACCGGTATCGGGTGTCTATATGTACGTCAACCGGTATCTGCAGACCGCGCTGTCGGGGGTGCCGGAGAAGGGAATCATGCAACCGGCGGCTCTCAATCCCAGCGACGAGGACCAGCACTACGAGATCACCTTTGCCTCCCCGGACACGGCGTATATCCGTCATGCGGCAACGAACACCCCTATCGGTTACGAGGGCACGCAGTTGGCGGTAAAGGTCTCCCCGTGGCAGGTCTATCACGACGGGGAAGAAACGCTCTTTTATACCACGGTGAACCAAAAGACCTATGTCTTGTGGCTTAATATAACGGACTGGAGCGGCGATAATTACCATGCCGGCTTACTTGATGCACCCCTCGGCACATCGCCCGTGGCGCTTCAAACGATACCCGAGCAAGGCAGCGAACCCTTGTATTCCTGCCACCCCGAAAATCCGCAGGGCATAAGCCCCGTGACCACAAGCGAACAGAGCTATTCGATACCTTTCGGTATATACGAATTGCGCATAACTAACGGACAAAAACAACTGATAATCAGATGAATATAATACTTGTAATACTTTCCGTCCTGCCTTCGATTTTAGCAGGCGACTTTACTCCCCAAACGCTCTCTGTAGCAGAGCAGGACAGTATCTTGAACGGCGTTCCCGAACAGCGCTACCGCCTCGAATACGAGAACGAAGAGCGTATTTTCCGCCGTTCCATGACAGCCGATTGGTATATCGTTGATACGCAGAAGAATACCCGCAAACAGCTCGGTGCCGGCATGAAATTAGGCAAAGTACGTGATGCGGTGATCAGCCCCAACGGACGGTATATCGCTTTTGCGCAAGGCAACAACCTCTATATCCACAAACTGGATTTCGGCACGGAGGTAGCGGTAACCAAAGACGCTAACCCCGACATCATCAACGGTATAGCCGATTGGTTGTACGAAGAGGAGTTCGGCACAACGGCGCTTTTCGCGTGGTCGCCGGATTCGAAGCAGCTGGCGTTCGTCCGTCTTGACGAGCAGGAGGTGCCGTCTTTCGCTTGGCAGAACTACCTCGGAACGGACTATCCCGCGGCGGACACGTTGCGTTATCCCAAAGCCGGTTACCCGAACGCCAAGGCCTCGGTTTGCGTGTATGATGTACCTACCAAAGGTATTCTGACGATGCAAGTGAATACCGAGGAGGACAATGTCTATTTCCCGCGGCTCCAATGGGTAAACGAGGCGTTGATGGTGCTTCGTGTCAACCGGGATCAGACGAAAATGGAGGTCCTTTCATGCAACCCCAAATCGACCGTAGCGCACACGCTTTACAAGGAAGAGAGCGATCGCTATTTCGTGGATTATGAGCTCTTTGACCGGTGGCTCTGGCTCACGGACGGACGGATCATCGCGTTAAGCGAAAAAGACGGATGGCGGAGAGCCTATCTGCTTGACAAACAGGGGTTTGTACAAAAAGCGCTTACCCCGGATGGAATGGATGTAACGGCATTGTATGCGTTTAACGAGAAGACGCAGACGCTCTTTTATCAGGCGGCAACCACCCCGTCGGTACGGGATCTGTATGCGTTACAGCTCAAGAAAGGCGAGGTGACGCGTCTCACGGAGAGCGACGGCACTTACAGCGCACGCTTTGCCAAGGACGGCAACAGCGCCGTGGTCTGCTTTCAGTCGTTCACTACGCCGAACGAGTATTCGTTTTTCTCGAAGAACAAATTTACCCCGTTGAAACAGAATACAGAGGTGCAGGAGGCATGGCGTTCGTACGGATTGCCTGAGCCGCAACTGCTCCGCATCCCCAATGCCGAGGGTCAGGAACTGGAAGCGATGCTTCTTCTGCCCGAAAGCTCCCAAGCCAAAGGTTTCCCGCTGGTTGTCATGCACTATTCCGGTCCGCAGAGCCAACGCGTTTTGAACCGCTGGCGCAAACGGTTTGAGTATGCGTTGGTGGAAGAGGGTTATGCGGTGCTGATTGTAGATAGCCGTGGCGGCGATTGTCGCGGCAGGGCATGGCGCAACGAGACCTATATGTCGCTTGGTCAGAAAGAGGCGGAAGACCTCATCGCCGCCGCAAACTATATCGGCAAGCGGGCTGATATTGACGCGGAGCGGATGGCGATCCTCGGTTGGAGTTACGGCGGTTATCAGACGCTTTACACCATGAGTCAGAAGAACCATCCTTTCAAAGCCGGTGTGGCGATAGCCCCGGTGACGGATTGGAAACTATATGACACCGGTTATACCGAGCGTTATATGCGCCGGCCGCAAGTGAACCCGCGCGGTTACCGGGAAGCATCGCTGCTGAACCATGCCGGGGATCTTACCGGCGAAGTGCTGATTATCCACGGCACCGCCGACGATAATGTCCACGTGCAACACACTATGCAATATATTGACGCGCTCGTGCGCGCGAACAAGCAGTTTGAGATGCAACTCTATCCGGATGACAACCATCATCTGCGCAAGGGTAACAATGCCGCCCATATGCACACGCGGGTTCTGAAATTTTTACATAACAATCTATAAATATCAAACTAAAAAACAAAATCAATTTAGTACTATGAGTCAACAACAACAAAACAATTCACTTCGTATCATGACGATCGTTGCGATGATGTTTCTCTATGCAATGATCTCGTTTGTAACGAACTTAGCAGCTCCGGTGGGTAAGATCTGGGGTGCCTCCTTTGACGATCCGGCACAAGCGGAGCGTATGGGTATGTTAGGAAACCTCTTTAACTTCCTGGCTTACCTCATTATGGGTATTCCCGCGGGTAACTTCCTGGCGAAGAAAGGTTACAAGAAAACCGCTCTCACCGCAATTTTCTTAGGTTTCTTGGGAATCACGGTGCAATGGCTGAGCGGCGTATTCGACAGTTTCTATGTCTATTTAGCAGGTGCATTACTCGGTGGTTTCTGCGTCTGCATGCTCAATACCGTAGTGAACCCGATGTTGAACTTGCTCGGCGGCGGAGGCAACCGTGGTAACCAGTTGAATATGATCGGTGGTACGCTCAACTCCCTTTCCGGCGCGCTGACGCCGATGTTGGTCGGAATGATCGTAGGAGAGAGCCTTGCGGGCAAGGAGATTGATGATGTCAACGTGGTGCTCTATATCGCAATGGCAGTCTTTGCAATCCTGTATATAGTGATCCGCCTGACGCCCATCGCAGAGCCCGAGGGAGCCGGACAGGAAGTAACATACGAACGTACTCCGTGGTCCTTCCGCCATCTGACCCTCGGCGTGATTGCAATCTTCTTTTATGTAGGTGTGGAGATTGGTATTCCCGCTACTCTTATCTCGTATCTGACGCCGAAAGTAGGTTTCGCCGCTGCCGGGCTCATAGCCGGCCGTTACTGGATCCTGATGCTCGTCGGCCGTTTTATCGGTTCGGCTATCGGAGGCAAGGTCAGCAGTCGTACGATGGTTATCTGTGTAGCTTCCGCCGCCATCGCATTGATGGTCGCAGCGATGCTTATTGGTGACAGCGTGATGTCCAAAACGATCGTTCAAGGGGCTGTCACCGAAATACCGTTAGCCGCTACGCTGATCGTTCTCTGCGGTCTCTGTACTTCCGTCATGTGGACCTCCATCTTCAATATGGCGACGGAAGGTCTGGGTAAATATACCGCCAAGGCATCGGGTATCTTTATGATGATGGTGTTCGGCGGTGGTGTTGTGCCGCAGATCCAGAGCGCTATCGCAGCG
Organism: uncultured Bacteroidales bacterium; assembly: GCA_946534715.1. GTDB lineage: Bacteria > Bacteroidota > Bacteroidia > Bacteroidales > Paludibacteraceae > Colicola. The sequence goes on from CAMNCW010000061.1 coordinate 14,078, forward strand.
CACGATTGTCTGCTCAGTTATATCGTACCCGTAATCAGTGTGGCGCTTATCCTTTGCTATGCGCTCTGGGGTAGCAAGAATGTGAACAAAGACATCAAAATAGACTAACAACTTAACAATTTAACAACATGAAAAAATACGCTTTAGGCATCGACTTGGGCGGTACAGGCACCAAGTTCGGTTTGGTAAACGAAGAAGGACAGGTTCTTCGCAGTAATTCACTTCCTACACAGCAGTACCCGGATATAGACGACTACTGCGATGCACTCTGCACCCGTCTCAAGCAACTCGTGGAGGACGAGGGTATCGAGATCACGGATGTAGTAGGTATCGGGTGCGGTGCTCCGAACGGTAATTTCTACTCCGGCTGTATCGAGCAGGCTCCTAACCTGCCGTGGAAAGGCGTTGTGCCGTTCGCTAAGCTCATCAGCGAGCGTATGGGTATCAAATGTACGATCACCAATGATGCGAACGCTGCGGCACAGGGTGAAATGATCTACGGCTCGGCGCGAGGAATGAAGAATTTTATCGTCATTACGTTAGGTACAGGTGTCGGCTCCGGTATCGTTATTGACGGCAAACTGCTCTACGGTCACGACGGATTTGCCGGCGAACTCGGCCACTGCAAGATCGATCATTCCGGCAACGGACGTCTCTGCGGATGCGGACAAAGAGGCTGTATCGAGGCCTATGCTTCCGCTACCGGCGTAGCGCGTACTGCCAAAGAGATCGTTACCGCTACTACCCAGCCGACGCTCCTGCGCAATGTGGCGGACATCGATCATATTACCTCCAAGGATGTGTTCGATGCCGCAGAGAAGGGCGACCTCGTAGCGAAGGAGATCTTTGATTATACAGGTCATCTGCTCGGTCAGAAATTAGCGGACTATGTGCATTTCTCTTCGCCGGAAGCTATCATCCTCTTCGGCGGTCTGACCAAAGCCGGTCACTGGATCATGGACCCGATCCGTGAGGCGTTTGAGGAGAACCTGATGCCGATCTGGAAAGGTAAGATTCCTGTTTCCATCTCTGTCCTCAAAGACTCCGATGCCGCTATCCTCGGCGCATCTTCACTCGCTTGGTAATGGATAATTGACAATTGATAATTGACAATTGAAAATTATTAAATCCATACTACAGCGGCTGTACCCTTACGGTACATTCACCATCCCCTCTGCCTCCTCATCCCCCTTTAGGGGGACCGAGGGGGGCTTGGGAACGGTGTATCTCACCTTTGACGACGGACCTATTCCCGAAGTCACGCCCAAAGTGCTGGAGATCCTCGACCGGTATCAGGTCAAGGCTACTTTCTTCATGGTCGGTGAGAATATCGACAAACATCCCGATATCTTCCGCATGGTTTTGGATGCCGGTCATGCGGTCGGAAACCACACCTATAATCATCTCAAAGGCATCAAATATTCCTGTCCGGAATACCTCTCCAATGTCCGGAAATGGGAAGAAGCATTCCAGAGGAATGCCCCTCAATCGTCCAATCGTAAATCGTCCAATCGTCAATTATTTCGTCCTCCTTACGGCAAAGCCTGGTTCTGGCAACGTCGTGCGATAGCCCGCAGGGGGTATGAGCTTGTTTATTGGGACGTCCTGACCCGCGACTATGACCGCACGCGAACCCCGGAGGCGATGCTCGCGCAGATCAAGCGTTCTACCCGTCCCGGGTCGATCATCAATTTTCACGACTCTCTTAAATCCAACGAACGTATGTTAGCCGTTCTGCCGCTTGCTATCGAGTGGCTACAGGCACAAGGATATGAATTGAAATGTATCAACTGAAAAAACAATGCTATCTGCTCGCGCTCGCGCTTCTGGCGATCGGGTGCGCCAATAGGGGGATCGGACCGCAAGGCGGACCGAAAGACACGATCCCTCCCGTTGCGCTGCTTTCCAACCCCGAGTTGGGAGCGCTCAATTTCGCCGGTAAGCGCGTGGAGATCACCTTCAACGAGTATCTACAGTTGGCTGATTTGGGTTCCAACCTCCTGATGTCTCCGCCGCAACAAACGCCGCCGGATGTCAAAGCACGAGGCAAAAGGATCATCGTCAATTTTCAGGACACCCTGCGTGACAGCACCACTTATACCATTGATTTCGGTGCTGCTATCTGCGATTATACGGAGAAGAACCCGATCCACGGTTTCTCGTTCTATTTCTCTACCGGCGACGAGATCGATACGCTCGAGACGCACGGATTCGTCTATGACGCGGAGAACCTGAATCCTCTGCCGGGGATCTTCGTCGGCATCCATTCCAATCCTGCGGACTCGGCGTTTGTCAAGTTCCCCTTTGACCGTATGGCACGTACGGACTCGGCGGGTCATTTCGTGATCGGGAACATCCATCCGAACACCTATCGTCTCTACGCCGTGGATGAGATCAGCCGCGATTATCGTCTTACCCCCGGCGAGGCGATGGCATATGCGGACGAGCCTCTGACAATCAATGCCAACACCGCCCAGGCTGTTACCAAATTCGTGCCGGATTCCCTGTCACTGCTTGCCGACTCCCTCTCATCCCCCTTTAGGGGGACCGAGGGGGTCTTGTCCCTCTTCCTCTTCAAAGATTCGCAGCAAAAACTGTACCTCCAGCGCACCTTGCGGGATAAGCAACACCTGATCACGCTTCTCTTCTCCTCTGCGCCGGACAGTATGCCGGTGCTCAGACCCTTAGCCGACAGCCTGAATTACCATATCCATGCTTCTACCCGCCGCGATACCGTCACCCTCTGGCTCCTTGACAGCGCCTCGATCAGCCGGGACACACTGCTTATCGAGACCCGTTACCGACGCACGGACAGTGTGTTCAATATGGAGTGGTTCACCGATACGCTGAGGGCGGTATGGCGTGCCCCAAAACTGACCGCCAAAGCCAAAGAGGCGCTGGATCGCGAAGCAAGAAACAGACGCCTCGAACTCAAAACGAACGCCCGCAAGGGATTTGAACTATATGACTCCCTGACGCTGACCTGCTCCACTCCTTTGGAGCGGATCAACCGCAATGCAATCCATCTGATGGAGAAAGTGGACACTACCCTCAAACCCCTTCCGTTCACACTCATGCCCTATGATACGCTGCCGATGAAACTGACTTTTGTCGCGCCCTGGAAAGAGGGGGCGAAGTACGTCCTCAAATTAGACAGCGCAGCGCTCATGGATGTATATGGTATCACCCATATCGAAGCGGGATATAATCTGGAACTCAAACAAAAATCGGACTATTCCACGCTCCGTGTCAAATTAGTGCCGTATCTTGCCAATGCGCGCCTTCAACTCCTGAATAAGCAGGATAAGGTGCTCCGCGAACTGCCGGCGGATCCCGGAGGCGCTTTCTTTGACTTCCTCAAACCCGATACCTATTATCTGCGCCTCTATATCGACGAGAACGGAGACGGCAAATGGACCACCGGCGATTGGCTGAAACATCGTCAGCCCGAACCGGTCTATTATTTCAACGAATCAATCCAGACCAAATCCAACTGGGATTTTGAACAGGAGTGGGATTACACCGCTCTGCCGCAGACGAAAGCCAAACCCCAGGAACTGATCAAAGCATCGGCTAACAAGAAAAAATAACCATGCCTCGCGGCAAATAAGTAATCATGCCCAACAAAAAGATCTTCGATTATACCTTCCTTTCCCTGGGTCTCCTGATCCAGGTCATCACTTTCGCCCTCTCATCCCCCTTTAGGGGGACCGAGGGGGTCTTGTCCCTCTCCCTCTTCTCCGGCTGTCTCGGCATCTGTTCGGTTTGTCTGGCGTCACAAGCCAATATCTTCACCTACCTTTTCGGCTTTGCCCAGGTGATCACCTATACCTGGCTCTGCTGGAAACAGCGGTTCTACGGAGAGATCGCCATCAATGCCTATTATTTCTTCACAATGATCTACGGCGTCGTGGTGTGGAAACGACGACTTCAATCCGATTCTTCCACCGTCACTCCACGCTCGCTTTCCGGAAAACTCATTGCGCTCCTGACAACGGGCATACTCCTCGGCGCATGCCTCGCAGGATGGGCACTCGCCTCCTTCACCGATGATACACAGCCCTACCTCGATGCCTTCACCACCGTGCCCGCGCTCGTGGCACAAGCGCTGATGATTCTCGCCTTTCGCGAGCATTGGTTCATATGGCTCGCAGTCGATGTTTTCAGCGTCATCCTCTGGTACCGAGCCGGGGACTATTGTATGGTAGCGCAATACGCTTTCTGGTGCGCTAACTGCCTCTACGGCCTCCGCCGATGGACTTCCCTTTCCCACTGATTCAATAACAAAATGCTACGAAAATGCGGAAAATCGTGCTTTTTGAGCACTTTTTTGCGCTTTTTCTTGCATATATGCAAAAAAAGTAGTAATTTTGCACCGCAAATTGATTTTTTTAATTTCTAACACATGAAACGTATAATTATTAGTCTGTTAATAGCCCTTTTCGGGCTGAATTGTCGGGCGGCTTTGCCGGAAGTGACGTTGCAGGATATAGAGGGAAATGAGGTCTCGATGGCGTCTTTGGCGGGAAAAGGAAAACCGGTGATCCTGTCCTTTTTCGCTACTTGGTGCAAACCCTGTATGCGTGAGCTAAAAGCCATCAGCGAACTCTATCCCGATTGGCAGGAAGAGACGGGCGTGGAGATGTATATCATCTCGATCGACCAAGCGCAGGATGTGCAGAAAGTGCGTCCGCTGGTGGATGGAAACGGATGGGAATACCATGTTCTGCTGGATCCCAACAGCACCTTCAAACGCGCTATGAATGTACAGAATATCCCGCATCTCTTTGTGCTGGACGGCAAAGGAACGATCGTCTTCCAGCAGGCGGGTTATACCGACGGCGAAGAGACCGAGATTGCGAAGTATCTGAAATAATTGAAAAAGCCGATTTACATATTGTTTGCGTTTCTGGCGGCAGCGTGGACAGCATCCGCCAATGATACCGTCTATGTGACCGGTGGCGTTCAGCATGAAGGTTTGCTGGATTGGAGCCCGGTGATGTACCATAGCAATTCCTACCTCGACCTCTCCCTCCATTGGCAACGGAATGCCGCGGACGAAGGGGTGGAGCAGAGCAGTACGTTCCGGGAACTGCGGGCAAGCACGCGTCTGGAGTTGACCCAATGGCCGATGCTGGGATATGAACCCGATTTCGGAGGATACGGAATGAGTCATCTCTCGCTCGAAGCCGCTTTCACGTGGGGTGAGATAACGGTCGGCGATGTGTATGGCCAGTTCGGTACGGGGATGATCCTCAACCTATACGAGGAGCGGGCATTAGGTATCGACGGCGCTCTACGCGGCGCGAAGATCAGAGTACAGCCCTTCCGGGGTGTTTCTCTCACCGCCATCGGAGGCAAGCAGCGGCGCTATTGGAGTTGCTATAAAGATCACGCTTTCGGCTGGAATTATCAGCGGGATGCTACTCTGGGCGGAGACTTGGAATTGAAACTGGAGCAATGGATCCCTGCCCTGCAACAACGGAACATGGGGCTTACTTTCGGAGGAAGCTACGTGTCCAAATACGAGGCGTTCGATTCCATCATCGTGCCCATTGACGGCACGTTGTACCTCTATAACCTGCCCCGATGGGTAGGAGCGGGGGAAGTGCGTGCGGAATGGCATATGGGCGGATGGAATATCTATGCCGAATATGCCCGCAAGGCGAATGACCCCTGTATGGATAACCGGTTCAGTTATCGCCCCGGTGAGGCGTTGTATATGAGCGCGTCCTATTCGCAGAAAGGTTTCTCGGTCTTGGCGCAGGCGAAGCGGTCGGACAATATGGCTTTTCGCTCCGAGCGCTTGCGCACCGGTATAGCGGGTAGGCTCAATAACCTTCCGGCGTTTGCACCGCAACATACGTATGCACTGGCGGGGCTATACCCCTATGCCACCCGTTATGCGGACGGCGAATGGGCTTTTCAGGCGGAGATGGTCTATACCTGGAAGCGGAAGACCAAGATGGGCGGACGGTACGGCACCACCCTCAAACTGAGTGCCGCACATATACGCGGTCTGGACCGGCCCGGCAGTTGGGGAATAGACCGAAGTGCCCAAGGCGAATACTACACCGATGTGAATATCGAGCTCAACAAACGGCTCTCCAAACGCTGGTGGCTGAATGCGATGCTGATGTATCAGAACTACAACCAAAAGATAGTGGAGGGGTCCGGCGGTTTGATCCGGTCCGGTATCGCTGTCATCGACACGAAGGTGCAGGTGAATGCGGATATCACCGTCCGGGGCGAGTTGCAGTATCTCTACTCGCGGGATTACAGGGGACAATGGCTCTTCGCTTTATGTGAACTCAGTCTCTACCGCCATTGGATGATCAGCGGGCAATGGACCTATAACGTCGGCGGAACTGCTGAGGCTACCCGGGAGCATTTCTACACCGCCGCGCTCACCTATACCAACGGGGCGCACCGGGTCAATGCCGGTTATACCAAAACGAGAGAGGGACATAACTGCGTAGGCGGTGTATGCCGATATGTGCCGAAACAACAAGGAGTGATGATCAATTATACGTTCTTGTTTTAGAAATGAAGAAAATCTTGTACATAGCTCTGATCCTGCTGTTTGCGGGATGTGAGGTGATCGGCGAGAACGAACGTCTGATTCCTGTCTCGGGCGAAGGAACGACCGACAGGCGGCATGTGCTCCTGGAGTTCACGGGCTTCCGGTGCGTCAATTGTCCGACCGCCGCCCAAACGGCGCAAGCGTTGCATACGATATACGGCGAGAACCTGATCGTCATCGCGCTACATCCCGCCTCCAACCCCTTCACGCAAGGCAAAGAGGACTATACCTGTCCGGCGGCGGACAGTGTATATCGCTATATGGGCGGTACCGAGACCACGCCTTTCCCTACCGGAAACATCGATCTGAAGGCGGAGAACGGGACGTATTTCTTCGATGCCGCAGAGTGGTCACGTCTGGCGGTACAGGCGATGGCGGATTCTGTCGCGCCGGATATAGCCGTGACGCTGCAAACAGACACGGCTAACCGAACAGTCAGCATACAGGCTGTCTATACCTCCCCCAAGACGGAGGAAGTGCAAATAGCTTTCTGGCTCGTGGAGGACAGCATACCCGGTATGCAAGCCATGCCCGACGGATCCGTACAGAAAGACTACCCGCACCGGCATGTGTTGCGCGCTGTTGCGAACGATCAGACATGGGGGAAACGTACCCTCATGGACTCCAACATCAGACTCGTAACAGGCGATGTGAACATCCCCCAGCAATGCCGCATCACGCATTGCTCCATCGTTGCGCTGATGTTTGATACAAAAGATAAACATATATTACAAGCTTATGAAACGAAATTGGATGATTATGACTATCGCTCTGATGTGGGCGATGAACGCTAATGCGTTGATTGTCAGTATTACCGGGCAAGGGGATATTCCTGCTCAGGGAATGGAACTGACGCTGACAGAGGCGGAAGAAGATCCGCTCTCCGGCGAGAAACGCATGGAGATCAATGGTACGCTGTTGAGTTCCGGCGCACTGAATGTGACGATCGTTCGCACGGCGGCTGGGCTGAACGATGAGTTTTGTTGCGCCGGACAATGTACGCCGGGCAACAAAGAACAGCGCGAGGAATTGCAGTTCATGCCGCAAGGTATAGCGAACTGGTTCGTGCATTACACACCGGCACCGGGATCGGACGAGACCGTCGTTTACACCTTCTCCGACGGGACTGAGACACGTACCCTGACCGTGCATTATAACTATGCCGCACAGGCGATCGAGACCACCACGGCTCCCGCTGCCCAAGGAAACGAAAAGATCCTGCGTGACGGCTGGGTTCTCATCCGCCGCGGCAACGAACTCATCACCCTGCAAGGACAAACAATGAATAATTTTTAATAGATACAGTTATGAAGAAAATCTTTTTTGCTCTGACGAGCATCGCTATGCTGGCTCTGACAGCTTGCGAACCTAAGAACCAACCGGTTCCTCCTACACCAACTCCATCCACTGACACGATCGCCGATTTTACCGTGCCCAAAAAACACCTCATTGAGGAGTTTACCTCGCAATCATGCGGCTATTGCCCTTACGGCATGGATGCGATCCAGCAGTTTATCGGCAATGATACCAACTGGGTGCTGGTGCTCCATCACGCCGGGTATGCGAACGATAATTTCACCATCACCGGCAGTTCCAACATCGCCTCGTCCTTAGGGGTGAACGGCGCTCCGAGCATGACGATAGATCGTGCGAAAACACGCATTCCGGATGGCAGTAAACTGGTCTTCCATCCGGGCTATCTCCCGCAAACCGTCCGCTCGCAGTTCGCTACTACGACCTATGCTACGATGGATATTCTCAACACCTACGATGCATCCACGCGCGAACTGAAAGTCAAGGTGTCGGGTAAGATCGGTAAAAGCGATTACGGAAATCTCAAACTGACCGTTCTCGTGAAGGAATCCGGTATGATTGACAGCCAACTGGACTATTATAACACCTTCCGGGGGTGGCAGGAGTTCATGCACGCGAATGCCGTTCGTGCCTTCCTCTCCGCGCCCAAAGGAAATACCATCGCGATTACTGAGGATACCACCCGACACTATGAGATGGAACTGACTACTACCCTCAACGCCGCATGGAATGCGGAGAACTGTATGGTAGTCGCTTTCCTGAGCGAGGAATTCCAACCCGTGGTACAGGCTGAGCAGAAACCTGTGGTAGCCGGTACGAAAGGCGGCGCGGATATCCAGCACGGCGGTATTACCAAAGTGCCCGTGCCGGACTATTATCCCGAACCGGACGCTACACAAGGACCTGCTTCCTATTCCGGTAACGCGTATGAGGAAGTTCCGCTGTCAATCGCTGGGTACGAACCATACACCAATTACGGATTTAACTTCTGGACGATTCAGGCATACAGCACTTCAAACACCGTGACGGTGGACAATACCCAATGCGTTCCTTTCGCGATTATCTATCTCTTCACCGATTTGACTCAAACTACTATTCCTGCCGGCACCTATCCGGTGAACACCTCTTTGAAACCCGGAACCGTTTATGCCGGATTCCGTGATGATGAGCAATATCGCATTGAAGGTAGTACATTCGGCTTTGCATCCCTCTCCTATCTGGAGCAAGGTTATTACTCACCGGTGGCGGAATGGCTCATTGCGGATGGCGAGATGACGATAGAAGCGGATAAATGGCAACTCACAGGACATGCGCTGAACGGCTCCGAGATCAATCTGAGAGGAACCACTATTAAGATAGCCAGTCCTGTATCCGCGCCTGTCCGTAAGCATGACGGCAAGGCCGCTCTCCTTCCTTTCCCCGGCATGACTTGCCGGTTCTATTAAAATTTGCATGACAATCTTGGCAATCTTGACAAAGTTCTGCCTGAAGTTTGCCAACTTGGTCAACTTTGCCATGTCATTTTTTAATAAATCAGCCAAATTTGCCGTAATAATCGTGCCCCTGTGGCTAAGTAATAATCGTACCCTTTAGGGCTAAGAACGCGTTCGTTAGTCATTCTTATATATTCTTAGTCATTCGTTAACCATTCTCGTGGGTATTTCGAGCGTCCTTCGGGGCGCTTTTTTGTTACCCAAATCGCTTTTTTTTCAAAAAAATGCACGAATGCTTGCATATATCCAAAATTTGTCGTATCTTTGCAACCGATTTGAAGAAAAGTAATCTACTTTGGAAGATCCCACTGGTTCTTTTGGAGACAGTAACGGGGTTCGTTTTACTGCTTGTAACAGCAGTTATTGTTGTTGTGGCTACTCCTTCGTGCCGCGAGGCGGTGTTGGAAAAAGGAGTGGCGGTTGCCAATGAGAAAACGGATTTCGATATCGATCTGGGGCATCTCTATCTCTCGCCTTTTCATCATTCTCCTATGGTCTTATACCGTGCTTACAAAGGCAAAACGGATCTGCCTTTGGGCGTAGAGGTGGACAGCCTCTTTGTGGGGCACCGCGGACAGGATACTTTAATTTACGTGCGCGCGTTGCACCTGAAGGCCATCGTACAGACCTCCGGACAGCCGGACACGATGCCTTTCAATCCTTTAACCTTGCCTATAGAGGTGGAGAAATTGCATTTGAGGCAAGTCACTTTTCATTCGGACAGCCTCATCGCTGCCGTGGGCTTGGATATAATCGTGGATAGTTTGGATGTCACCTCGCCGGAGTTGATCATCGCAAAAGGGCAATATCCTTTGCACGGGTTGCGGTTGGAAGGCGCGGACGTGGGCGTTGATCTGCGCAAGCAGGCGAAGAAAAAGGAACAGAAACAGGATTCTCCCAAAAAGGCGCCTATGGCGTTCGATATTCCCGATGGCGAACTGAGAAGAATCCATTTCCAACTCACCCCGTTAGGGATGCATATCAAGGCGAAATCGCTTTCCACCAATACCTTGGTTAATGTGGGCGGTAATGTGTATGACGCCCGACGCTTGAACGTAGGCGGTTTCGCGTTGGACTTGCCCAAACTCTATCTGCCTTTTGATACAATTGACGGAAACGCCTATGTCGATATAGCCAACAGCCTTATAACAAGCACGGGACTTCATGCACATTCGGAGGAACTGGGAGCGGACGCTAAGCTCAAATCCACTCTCTTTAACCTCAAAACGATGCGTGTCGAGACGGAAGGAGAGGCGGATTTCAAGGGCTCGAAAGCTACGCTTCGTGCATTTTACGACATCGACGATCAGCTCTATGGGGCAAACGTGGAGATGGAACGCGTGGACCTGTCGCCGTTCCTCAAACGAACGATGAACCTGGTACTCGCCGGTTCGTTACAGGCGGAAGGCAAGGGAATCAACCCTTCTTCGCCGGCAATGCGGAGCAAAGTGCATCTGTATCTGAAAGACGCTATCTATGAGCAGATCAATGTCTCCGGCTTGGACTTGGACGCCGCTTTGGCGAATAAGACCGTAGAGGGTACGATGCATCTGCCGGTAACGATGCGCAACGAGAACTTGAAACTGAAAGCAAATACGGAGCACCGTTTCCGTGTCTCGGACTTCATGAAGCCGGAGCAAATGGCGGTCGATTACCACGCTACGATGCGCCAAGTACAAGCGCAGTTGGCGAAAGAGACCTTGAACGCGGATGTGCTGACGTTGGATTTTGCAACCGATACCGCCACTTCGCTGGATATGGAGACGGCAGGGCTGTCGCTTAACCTGGAGAGCCCGATGCATGTGTTGAAATTAGTGGACAAAGCGCAAGCGTTGAAGCATATACCCACTTCTTTTACCGACCTCAATAACCTCGATACCTTGCGACGCCTGATCCCGGATCTGGTAGCGCGCATTGCATTGACCAAAGGAAGTCCGATTCAAGGTATTATTGAGCGAAAGGGCTTGGATATAGACCGTGTAGCCTTGGCGTTGAACTCCGACGAGGAGCAGACCACCTTAGAGCTGGACGCCGCTATGCCCGAGACTGATTCTACCAAATGGCGTCTCCCGGCAGTTAAGGCGGCGATGAAAATGATGATGCGCGAAGGGGTCGCTACCGCTACTCTTACGGCGGATACCAAACTGACAGACGGAGCCGCTTCCATGCACGACCTGCGAACTGATGCTAACCTTTGGTTAGATCTGGAGCGCAAAGGCGAGGACTTGCATGGCAAAGGATGCTTCACTTTGGATGATCTCTCGTTCAAGAATATGGACTTTGGTAGCCGTGCGGCAGAGATAGTGATTGCTCCCTCAAAGCGCTATGCCCACGCCTGGCAGACGGATGTGCGTCTGGATGATATACCTCTTACGATCCTGGACAGCATTGTACGCGTGCCCGGTTTGGCGTTGCAGGGTGCTATACGAGCCAAAGCGAATATAGACGGTCTGCCTTCCATAAAGGATATATCCGCTGAGGTCGTTCCGTTAGGCGTGACCGCGCTCTATACGAAGTACGGCGCGCAACTGAGTCTTGGCGAAGAGCCGATTATCATGGAGCATAACAAGGTCGATCTGAACGGTCTGCCTATCTACGGAGCGGACAGCACCTTCCTGCAACTTAACGGTGGTCTGGACTTGAATACAATGCGGTTGGATGTGGTCTTAAAAGCCGACAGCTTCGCACCGGTTAAGTTGGAAGAGGGCGGACAAATGCCCGTTTACGGAGACTTGGCGGTGGATATAGACGGAACGGTCTCCGGGCCTCTGGACAGCATCCTGGCGGATGTGGATGTAACCATCCTGCCCAATACCGATATCACGTACCCTATTGACAAGAAGAATCTGGCGCAAGTGAAGCCTTACGGAACGGTCAATGTGCAGTACGGAACTGCCGGGAAGGAACTGAACTTGGGCGGTCGGATCAATGTGGACAATGGGTTCATTCGTTATTCGCCCAAACTATACCCGATCATGCCGTTCCGTGTCGATTCCGGAAGTCATGTGGATTTCAACGGTCCGATCAAGAAAACCCGTTTGAATGTAGCCGCTTCGCAGAAAGTGTCCTCGAACGTGCAGTCGGCAGGCGAGGAGATGCGGTCGGTGGATTTTATCACGGGTGTGCGTATAAAAGGCGAGTTGGATACCATCGGTTTGGGTGCGCTCAGTTTCTTCCTTGAGGCACCGAAGGACGAGACCATCTCGCGTGAGTTGGCTATTATTGATGAAGACGCCCGAGAGGGTCTGGCTACGACCCTGTTGGCTACCGGTGTCTATATGGGCGAGAGCAACGTGGCCGCCAAGAGTGACGGCTATGCGCTCACTACGCTCCTCAACAGCCGTCTCAATGCCGCCGTGACCAACTCCAAAGGTGTCAAGTGGATGGATGTGAACATGACTACCAACAAAAACGAGCATTCCGATGCTTCCAAAGATTATAACCTCTCCCTGAGCAAGTCTTTCTTCGATGACCGCTTACGGGTGACCGTGGGTGCCAAGCTGGCCAACAACCCCGATATGAACACATCCGGCAATCTGTTCTATAATGTATCGGCAGATTATAAGTTGACCAAGAAGGGCAACCTCTACTTGCGGCTTTTCTCACAGAGCGATTATTCGAATATCTTTGAAGGAAGCCTTATTAAGTCCGGGCTGGGTCTTCGTTCAATACATGAATGGACCACGAAGCCGCAGATCATCCACCGCGCGGACTCGTTGCCGGACGATACGATCTCGCGTACATACGGTCTCACGGCGGATGCAAACATCGTTTATCGCTCCAATAACAGTATCGGACCGGAGGCGGCTTTGACATCCTCGGTGCGTAACTTGTTGGGCAAAGGCGAGACACTTACGGTAAAGGGGGAAGGTGCCTATTACTGGGCGTTGCGCGGACGTAAACCCGGCGATCCCAAGAAAACGGACAGCTATAAATTAGGTGTCCGCTCGTCCTTGCTCTTCCCTTATCTCCATTGGGCAGGAACGGAAAACCCCTCCGGTGATACGCGGTACATGTTGGGCTACCAATATGAGAATATAGCCGGCGGATACGGCGCGCACAGGGTCTTTGGATCGCTGACGTATTTCATCCGAACTTCCAAATACGTGACGCACGCATTCACGCCCTTCTCGCTTTCGGTGGCGTTCATCAACGCCGATACCACCTCTTTTGCGGATTCGAAAAAGAACGTGGCACAGCTCCTGCGAATCTTGGCGAGCGATGAGTTAGTACCGGCTATCAGTTATGATTTTATCTATGATAACTATCGCTCCAAACGCCCTGTGAACACCATGTTCGAAATCGGCGTTAAGGAATCAGGTAACATCATCAACGGACTTTATTGCGCCTTCGGACATAAGTGGGACGAGAAAGACAAACCCTTAGGAAGCCGTTCTTTCTCCCAATTCGTCAAGGTGCATGCCGAGTTGCATAACAAGTTCAATTTTACCGAAGATATCTGTATCGCCACGCGTCTCTTTGCGGGCGCAAATATACCAATCGGTAACTCCGTCACGGCGCCTCTTTCCGAGGCATATTATGCCGGAGGACCCAACAGCCTCCGTTCGGCGCCGCCCTATTCCTACGGACCGGGTAATTACTACAGCGATAAATACAGCCAGAGTTTCTTTCATTCAGGCGATATCAAGTTGGAGGCGAACTTCGAGTTCCGTTTCCCGATCTTCTGGAAGATCTATGGCGCTACATTCCTCGATGCCGGCAACACATGGAACTGGTATAATACGGCGCAGATGCTAAAGGATGCCGGACAAGCGGATCTGTTAGAGGCAATGGGAGTGCCTGCGGATTTTAACGACTGTCTTTTCAATAATCCCGACCTGCCGAAACAGATTGCTTTGGGTACCGGAGCCGGTCTCCGTCTGGATTTTGAAGGACTCGTCATCCGCTTGGATCTGGGTGTTGCGATTCACTCGCCTTACCAGACTTATCGATATGACAAAGACGGTAAACCCGATAAGACACAGCCGATCAACACCTATTTCAATATCCCGTCCGTATGGGATGCGATGCGGCTGAATTTCGGTATCGGATATCCGTTCTAACAGAGTTAAACCATGAAACATACAATATCAATAATCCTTTTATCCTTGCCGCTGTTTCTTTGTGCTCAGGAGCTGCGGCCTAAGACGGACACCCTGCGTGTGGAGACTTCGCGTCTGGGTCACTTGACCAACTCGCTCGATATCTTGAACGGTCAGACAGCCGGTGTTACAGTGGGCCCGAACACGAACCCCGAGGCTATGCTCTCGTCTGTCCGTGTCCGCGGTAACCACTCCTTGACGGGCGGTAACGAACCGCTGGTTATCATCGATGGTATGTCGTCCGATCTCAGAACCTTGGCCACTATCTTCCCCGGAGATATAGAATCTTTCACGATTCTCAAAGACGCAGCGCAAACGGCTCTGTACGGAGCGCGCGGCGCGGCAGGTGTTATTGAGGTCAAAACCCGCAGAGGACTCATCGGTAAGTTCCATGTCCACTATGCCGGAGATGTGGGTGTGGCGCACGCGGATAAGTTCCTGCCGATGATGACAGCCGATGAGTACCGCGCTACTACGGCTTCCTACGGCATGCACATTGTGGACGGAGGCACAGCAACCGACTGGCAACGGGCGATTACACGACCGGGCTTTGTGCAGAACCATCACTTGGCGTTAGGAGGCGGTTCGGAGAATGCCAGGTATCGTGCTTCGGTCAGTTATAGCCAAAACAACAGCATCATCCGCGAAATGGGAACGCAGAACCTTACCGCCAAGATCGATGTCACCCAGTACGCTTTCTCCAAACGCCTGACTTTCGATTTTGGTATCTTCGGCGCGCTGGGAAAGAACCAATACCTCAACGATGTGCAGAAGACATTTTATTCGGCGGCGGCATTTAATCCTACCTTGACTTCAGCGCGTAATCCCGATGGCTCGTATAGTTCTAACCCCGATGCGAGCCAGATCAGTAACCCTCTTTCCCTCTTGGATATAAAACGCCATAATGAGGCGCTGCACTTCAATACGCACATGCGCGTCACCGGAGATATCGGTTACGGCTTGACCGCCTCTGTTTATGGCAGTTACAGTTACGACGCCGATGATGACAGCCATTTCTATCCCACTTATACCTCCAATACAGGCAAGGTCTATCGCGGTGCCGGAAAGGCTACTATCTGGCTCTTCAACGCGAACCTCCATTATGCGCACGATTGGACGGATATCCACCACTTCGAGGCGGATATATTAGGGGAAATGAACGGCAAGGTAGCCTCCGGTTTCCATACGACGATCAACCGCTTGGCATCGAATGCCTATGGCTATGATAACTTGTCTGTCGGTGCGCTGCGGCTGTGGGAAGGAACCGGCAGTACGCAAGAGAGGCAGCGGATGCTCTCTCTCATGGGACGCGTCAGTTATACGGCGTTGGATCGCTATACGATCACGCTGGCTGCTCGCGGAGACGGCAGTTCCGTCGCGGCAAAAGGGCATCAGTGGGGATTCTTCCCTTCCGCTACGCTCATTTGGAATATAAAGAAAGAGGAATGGATGCAAGAAGCGTATTGGCTCACGGGGCTCAAACTGCGCGCAGGCTGGGGTCTGTCCGGTAACTTGGGCGGCATTGCGGCATACCAGTCCCTGCAGCTGCTCATGCCTACAGGAATCACCGAGACGGACGGTCTGCCCGATGTGATCCTCAGTCTCGGCAGAAACGCTAACCCCGACCTGACCTGGGAAAAGACCCAGACCGCCAATGCCGGAATGGAGTGGAGTTTCTGGCATAACAGACTCGTCTTCACTGCGGATTATTACTTTTCGCATATCTATGATATGCTCTATCGCTATACGGTGCCCGTGCCGCCGTTTATCTATGACACGATGCTGGCTAACTTGGGTAAGATGCAGAACCAGGGTGTGGAGGTCGGCATCGGTGTAGCGGCGGTAAAAACGAAAGATTGGGATGTCAATATCGGTCTGAACCTCTCTTGGCAGCAAAACAAACTCCTTTCGCTCAACGGTTATTATAAAGGCGAGTACCTCACCGCACCGACTTATACGCCTATCGCGGCGGTTTCCGGAGCCGGTCTCCACGGCGGAAACACCGATGTGGTTTATCAGATACCCGGCTACTCCCTCGGCGTCTTTTATCTGCCGCATTGTACAGGGCTCGTTACGGACGAAGACGGAGACCGCTCTTATCAGATAGCCGACCTTGACGGAGATGGTTATATTGACCTCTCGGACGGCAGCGGAGACAGACGGGTTTGCGGACAGGCGACACCGAAAGTGCTGCTTGGCAGCAATATCTCTTTCCGTTACCGCTCTTTCGATTTCTCCGTACAACTAAACGGCGCGTTCGGGCACAAGATTTATAATGGAACCGCCCTTAGTTATATGAATATGGGCAGTTTGCCTTCGTATAATATCCTTCGGTCTGCGCCGGACAAGCAGATTAACGACCTCACCGTGTCGGATTATTGGCTTGAAAACGGCGATTATGTCAATATTGACTACCTCACACTTGGTTGGACATATACGCCGTCCAAGCCCTCTGCGCTGACTAACCTCCGTGTTTCCGCTTCGGTCAATAACCTCGCTACCATTACCGGGTATTCCGGTCTTACGCCGATTATCAACAGTACGGTCATCAACCCGACACTGGGCGTGGATGACAAGCGTTCTTATCCCGTCAGCCGGACGTATAGTGTTTCCCTTCAAATCCAGTTCTGATGAAAATCTCAAATCTCAAATATCAAATCTCAAATATCATCATTTCAATGATGATGATTTCCTGCTCTTTCCTCAACGAAGAGCCGCATTCGGGTCAGCCGGAGAATGTGGTCATTACCTCCGATGTGATTCTCCATCGTCAGGCAGTGCTCTCCTTGTATGATCATATCGGCAGCGGGGATGACGGAGTAGGGTTGCAAGGTACCTATCGCGGTATCTATGACCTCCAGACTTTTGCCTCAAACGAAGCTATTATCCCTGTCCGCGGAGGCGACTGGTGGGACGGCGGGCTCTGGATGGATCTCTACGAACATAACTGGGCGGTGGATAATGAGTGCTGCGAGAACGCGTGGCTTTATCTCTTCCAACTCGTCGGTCTGTGTAACCATTCCTTGCATCTGTTGGAGCAGTATGCTTCGCTCCTTACTGACGAACAACAGCGCACCTACGATGCCGAAGTGCGTGCCGTCCGGGCGCTGGCGTACGTCTATCTCATTGACCTTTTCGGGCGTGTACCGCTCGTCACACATTATGACATGACCGTACATGAGATTCATCAGTCCGAACGAAGCCGGGTGTTCCAATTCATTTGGTCGGAACTGCAAGAGGTTACATCCCTATTGCCCGATGAACGATCTAACTCCAGAGGGCTTTATTACGGACGGATCACGCGACCTGTCGCCCATTTTCTGCTCATGAAAATGGCACTCAACGCCGAGGTCTGGACCGATGATGACTGGACAGACGGCGTCCGCCTGGATGGTAAGACAATCCAACTGCTATGTGCGGAAGATAACAAAAAACGCAATGCCTGGGAAACGGTTGTTTTCTACGCGGATAATATCCTCCATTCCAATGCCCGCTATGCCCTTTGTGAAAGCCAGACTAAGTGTTTCGAGGTCTTTAACGAGGATGCTACGGAAAATATCTTCACTATCCCCATGAACCCCAATGTCTATCGGAACCGCTTCAAGAACCTCTTCCGCAGTCTCCATTACCAGCATGCCGGAGCACTCGGCTACGGCGGTGAGAACGGGTCCTGCGCAACCCTCGAGACACTGCATGCCTTTGGGTATGGCACCTCGCTGCAGGACTGCCGCTTTAACATCTCTTTCTTTGCCGGAAAAGTGATGGTTAATAACGAACCCCTTGTTCTCTCTACCGGCGATACGCTGGTCTATCACGCGCTTGCCGTGGAAAAAGACCTTACCGGCTCGCCCTATGTCGCTACCGCCGGAGCGCGGATGCGCAAGTATGTCTTTGACCCGGGCTCTATCTTCGACGGCCAGCTCCAGAACAGCGATATAGTCCTTTTCCGCCTTGCCGATGTCTATTTGATGCAAGCTGAAGCCTTGGTTCGCAACGGACAGAACGGCCAGGAACCCTTTGACCTCGTCCGTATGCGGGAGCCGATAGCGTTAGGCATAGCCGGCAAACCCCGCGAGGCAACGCTGGAAAATATCTACCTGGAACGCTGGATGGAACTTGTCTGGGAGGGTTGGCACCGCCAGGATCAGATCCGCTTTGACAAGTACTCCGACAGCCCCGAAGAACGTTACCTCACCGTCTTCCCTATCCCCGTCAAAGCCATCCAAACCAACCCCAACCTCACTCAAAATAAAGGCTATGAATAAGGATCTTTGTTACTCCCCATTACATTTCAATTTTCATTAAAGGGACGAAACTTATTGATTTGATTTTAGTTGGGCGGAAAGGGAGGCGATGATGAAACCACGGAGGGTGGAGTAGAACTTGTCAGAGGGCACGCCTAGGAAACGGGTGTTCGCGCGGGCTACGTGTTTGGCCGCGGATTTGCGGTATTGGATGTACCGGTCTTGCCAATAAGCGAGACGGTCGGGATCGGCCATCTCTGCTTTGCAGAGGCGCACGGCTTCGGAGAACGTGCTGATGGCACGCTTGCGGCTCTCGGCAAGAGGACCTGTGTAAGGGTTCCGGATAGCGTACGCGTGCATGTTACCGTTGCGGGTGCGCATGACGATACGTTCTTTACGGGAGAGTTTGCCACTAAAATGGTCAAACGGAAGTGCGGGTTGTACTGATGCCATAGTGATTGTTTTTTTTTGTTTTGATCCGCCAAAATTGGCGGATATATTATTTATGGGGTGCTTGTGATACCGAAGATGGTATCACGAGGGTCTCTGAATGTAACGTTTATCTAACGTGTATCTATCGTGTATCTATCGTATATCTATCGTGTATGTATCGTAACTACAAGCGGATTTACAGTTGCAAAATTACTGCTTTTTTTTGATATATGCAAATATTTTAGGAAAAAATCAAAAAAAAAGAACGAAAAAGCGAAAAAGAGGGAAAACGGGAAAGGGAAAAAAGAAGGGAGAAGGGAAAAAAAGGAAAAAGAAGAGGGTGTGCCGATGATGGACACACCCTCCGGGGATCCGCCAAGATTGGCGGATGGATTATCCGACAAAATGGCGGATGGATTGCGCGGATTACTCAGCGTCTTTCTTAGCGGCTTTCTTAGCTGCTGCTTTCTTCGGAGCTGCTTCAGCTTCCATGGAAGCTTTGAGCTCAGCGAGAGCAGAGAGGTCACCGAGAGTGGTCTTCTCTACTTTCGGCAGATCCAGCTGCGGTTCAGCTGCTTTAGCCGGTTTTTGTGCTTTAGCCGGAGCCTCTTTGCGCTCCTCCCAAGTGCGGAGGTGGCTAACGAGGATACGTTTTGCATCGCGATTGAACTCGATTACCTTGAACGGCAGAGTGTCGCCCACAGCAACCGGCGATTTGTCCTCTTTCTGGAGGTGACGGGTTGTGCAGAATGCCTCAACACCTTCCTCGAGGGAAACAACAGCGCCTTTGTCGGTCAGTTCAACTACTTTACCGTCAACAACGGTGTCCACACCGAACTTAGCCTCGAGCTCCTCCCAAGGATTCTCCTCGAGTTGCTTGTGACCAAGGCTCAGACGGCGGTTAGCTACGTCGATGTCGAGAACAACTACCTCGATTTGAGCACCGATTTGGGTGAACTCATTCGGGTGTTTGATCTTCTTGGTCCAGCTGAGGTCAGAGATGTGGATGAGTCCGTCAACGCCTTCCTCGATCTCAACGAAGACACCGAAGTTGGTGAAGTTACGAACTTTAGCCCAGTGACGTGTACCGACAGCGTACTTGGTCTCCACGTTAGCCCACGGATCAGCCTTGAGTTGCTTGATACCAAGGCTCATCTTACGCTCAGCGCGGTCGAGAGTGAGGATAACAGCATCTACCTCGTCGCCGACTTTCAAGAAGTCGTTAGCGGAACGGAGGTGTTGGCTCCAGCTCATCTCAGAAACGTGAACAAGACCCTCAACGCCCTCTGCGATCTCAACGAATGCTCCGTAATCAGCCATTACGACTACCTTACCGTGTACCTTGTCGCCAACCTTCAGGTTCGGATCAAGGGCATCCCACGGATGCGGAGTGAGCTGCTTCAGACCAAGAGCGATGCGTTTTTTATCCTCATCGAAATCAAGGATAACAACATTGATCTTCTGGTCGAGTTGCAGGAGCTCGTGCGGATCGTTTACGCGGCCCCAGCTGAGGTCGGTAATATGAATGAGACCGTCCACACCACCGAGGTCGATGAATACGCCATAGTTGGTGATGTTCTTAACGGTACCCTCGAGTACCTGACCCTTCTCGAGCTTGCCAACGATCTCAGCCTTTTGAGCCTCGAGTTCAGCCTCGATAAGTGCTTTGTGAGAAACAACGACGTTACGGAACTCAGGGTTCAGTTTAACGATCTTGAACTCCATGGTTTTGCCTACGAGCATGTCGTAGTCGCGAACCGGCTTCACGTCGATCTGGCTACCCGGGAGGAATGCCTCCATACCGAGAACGTCCACGATCATGCCGCCTTTCGAACGCCATTTGATGTAACCGGTAACGATCTCACCAGCGTTGTAAGCCTCGTTAACGCGGTCCCAAGCGCGAGCGGTACGAGCCTCTTTGTGCGAGAGCACGAGCTGACCCTTCTTGTCCTCCTGGGACTGAATGTACACCTCTACTTTGTCGCCCACTTTGAGGTCAGGGTTGTAACGGAACTCAGCTGCCGGAACGATACCGTCCGACTTGTAACCAACGTTAACAACTACCTCACGTTTGTTGATGGAAATAACGGTACCCTCTACTACCTCATTGTCCTTGATAGCTGCGAGAGTGTCGTTGTACTTTTGAATTTCTTCTTCGTTTTGTTTGCCTTGCTTTTGTGCTTCATAGGCATCCCAGTCGAAGTTCTGGAGAGAAAGATTTTCTGCCATAGTGGTAGATAAGTGTGCTACGCACGTTAAGCCGTTAAGCTGTTAAATTGTTAAAGCGTTAAGTGCCCAGCACGTTAAAAATTAAACATGTTAGCCTTTTTCATTGCGAAAAAGCGTACAAAGTTACTTCTTTTTTTTGATATACGCAAATTTTTTAGCAAAATAATTTGGATATTTGCGAAAAAAGTTGTAATTTTGCAGCGGATTTAGCAAATATGAAGTAATATGAGCACGGTAGCATTACAAAATCTATGGGAAACGATCCTCGGTTACAATCTTTCTACCGCCAATAAACGGTGGCTGGCCGAGCACTTGATTGAACAGGTGGAGCAGGAAACGGCAGAACAAGTCGAGCCTTACACTATGGCGGAAATAGATGAGCGAATTGATCGCGCCGAAGCTGACATCGCAGCCGGCAGAGTGCATTCACGCGCAGAAATGTCAAAGATGATGAATGATTTTGTTGCGCAGTATGAGTAAATATAAAATTCAATGGGCAGCAGAAGCACGGTCTCGATGGCGTGAAACGGCAGCGTATATCCGTGAAGAGTGGGGGATGACGGCTCTCCGAAAATTCAAGAAGAAAACCGAAGAAAGTCAAGATCAATTAGAAGAATTCCCCGCTTTAGGTAAGATAGAACCATTATTGGCAGACAGAAATGAATTGTACAGAAGCATAGTTTTAACCGAGCAGAACAAAATAATTTATTTTGTAAAAAACGATACAATTTATATAGCGGACTTGTGGGACACTCGTCGTGAGCCCAAAGGGCAAGCAAGCCAATTAAAATAGCAAAAACAAACTGTAAAAATATTATGGCTAATTACAAATGGAGTTTTGCGAATGTGGGTGGTGTGACCCGCGTACGCATTCAGGCGGCGGAGGATATCCGTCATTTGGGAGAGTTAGACAAGAAAATGTGGACCGTGCTTTCGTGCCCGGTCAACGGTCTTGAGATTAGCAGTGAGTCGCTGGGGCTGATGGATACCGACGGCGACGGCAAACTGCGTGTGAAAGAGGTGATAGCTACAGCCGAGTGGCTCTGCGCGACACTCAAAGATCCGCAGTCACTCTTCGAGAAGAAAGACGAATTGGCGGTGGACAATATCGCAGACGAGGCGATTAAGACGGTAGCGGAGAAATTAGCGACAAACGGTGTTGTGAACTTAGCGGCTGTGCAGGCTGCGATTGATGCGGTGACCATTGAGGCAAAGGAAGTTCCGGCGGCTCCGTTGGGGGCAGATGTGATGGCGGCATACAAGGAGAAAAGCGCTGAATATACCGCTTATTACGAGCTGGAGAAGTTACAGAAACTCGGTCTGGCTACGATCCCTGAGGAAACGCCGAAACCCGGAATGAAGGAAGAGGATTTCCTGAAAATGGGTGCGCAGATAGCAGAGTGGGAGGCCGCGAAAGGTGAGGCGGAGAAAGCTAATGCCGATGCGTTAGCTGCTGCGAAAGCGGTGTTCATGCCGTTGCGTAAGTTGCTGCTCATTCACCGCGATTTCTATCGTCTGTTGCGTAACTTCATAACGTTCGAAGATTTCTATGACCGCGACCCGGAGACCGTTGCTTCGTTCGAGGCGGGTACACTCATTATTGATCAACGCGCGTGCCACCTGTGTATGCGCGTGAATGACCTGCCCAAACACGATGTGCAGGCTCCGTTGAGCGGCATATATCTGCTGTACTGCAACTGCGAGAGCAAGAAACTCGGCAAATCCATGCAGATCGTAGCCGCCATGACGCAAGGCGAAATCAAGAACCTGAGCGTCGGCAAAAACGGTATTTTCTATGACAATGAGGGCAACGACTACGATGCTTCGGTATTCAAAATCATCGATAACCCGATCTCTATCCGTCAGGCGTTCTGGACTCCTTACCGCAAGCTCAGCAACTGGATCGAGGCAAAAATCAACAAGTCCGCGGCGGAGAAAGATGCTGCTGTGATGAGCGATGTGACGTCCAAGATCGAGGCCAAAGCAGAAGGCAAAGCAGAGGCGGAAAAACCGGCATTCGACATCGCCAAGTTCGCCGGTATCTTTGCTGCCATCGGTATGGCTTTAGGCATGATCGGTACCGCTTTGGCATCGGTGGCCAAAGGAATGAGCGGTTTCACATGGTGGCAGTTGCTGATTGTGTTCGTATGTATTCTGCTGGTTATCAGCGGTCCGAGCATGATCATGGCGTGGATGAAACTGCGTCGTCGTAACTTGGCTCCGGTGCTCAACGCCAACGGCTGGGCAGTTAACTCTGACGCGATGATCTCGGTGCTCTTCGGTCGTACGCTGACCGAACAAGCAGTCTTCCCGATCGTTAAAGCTCCCCAGTTGAAAGTCGAAAAGGCCGGATGGAAAAAATGGCTTATCGGAATATGTTTAACTCTCTTATTGATAGCAATTATATGCGTGGTATTACATCTCTGTGGCTTTTGCTCCTGCTGCTCCTGCTGCCAGTAAATGCGCAGGACCAGTTGGCGGTACCGAGTGTGCCGTTGGATAGTACAGCGGTGGATAGCGAAGGCGATGAGCTGGAGGAACTGGACGATCTGGATGTGCGTGCATCCCAGTTGCCGGAGTGTCTGGCAGGTCTTTTCTCCCATGACACGCTGATCTTGGGCTGCGAGATGGATGTGCTACCAGCAAAGATTGTGGTCCGCACAAAAGAAGGCGATGTGATGTATAAATTAGCGCCGCAGTTCATGTTGGGTGACAGTACGCTGTTCACCCACCACCCTGCGGACAGCGCGTACCATCATATCTGGACGGACGAGCGCGTGAACCCGTATGGCACGATGTTCGACAGCCTCCGTGACGATGTGCATATTCCGATGGAGGGCTTTGTGTTGCCGGCTCCGGGCTATGTGACCAGTTCGTACGGCTGGCGTCGGTACAGGATGCACAAAGGAACGGATGTCAAAGTGCAAGTGGGCGATTCGATTCGTTCGGCATGGAGCGGCCAGGTTCGTATCGTGGGCTGGGATCCGCGCGGTTACGGATATTACGTGGTAGTGCGTCATGATAACGGTCTGGAGACGATCTATGGTCACCTCAGCCGTCCTTTGGTGGACGAGTATGAGCGTGTTCCGGCGGGCTATGTGATCGGTCTGGGCGGCAACACAGGCCGTTCTACCGGAAGTCACTTGCACCTCGAGATCCGTTATCTGGGTGAGGCTATGGACCCTGCCAAGTTTATTGATTTTACATCCGGTCAGCTCAAACAAAAGGATGAGTATGTGATCGGAATCAAGGCGATGAAACAGGCGCGCGCCGAGCAGGCTGCCATGAAGTGGCACAAGGTTAAATCCGGTGATACCTTGTCCGGCATAGCGAAGAAATACGGTACTTCGGTCAGAACTATTTGCCGCCTCAATAACATCAAAGAGACGAAGCTCCTCCAAATCGGACAGAAGCTGAGAGTGAGGTAGAAAAGCCTATCCCCAACCCCTTCCCTTAAAAGGAAGGGGATTTTTTATTCATGGTGGTAGGGTTCGTTGCGGAGGATGGTCATCGCGCGGTAGATCTGCTCAATCGCCATGAGGCGAATCATCTGATGGGAAAAAGTCATCTGCGAAAGCGATAACTTGCCGTTGGCGCGCTGATAAACCTCTTTGCTGAAACCGTACGGACCGCCGATAACCAGCGTCAAATCCTTGCCGGAAGACATTTTCTTTTGCAGAAAATCGGCGAACTCGACAGACCTGTATTCGCGGCCGTGTTCGTCCAGCAAAATCACATCCATCGCCGGCGTGAGCGCACGGAGAATGAGTTCGCCCTCGGCGGACTTGATCTGGTCCACGGTCAGCGATTTGGCGTTCTTCAGATCGGGGATGACGGCCAACTCAAACGGTACATAATGGCTCAACCGCTGCTTATAATCACTAATGAGCGACGTGAGCCGCTCATCGGTGGTTTTGCCAACTACAAGAAGGGTGATCTTCATGCCTTACGGGTAAATTTTAACCGGTATTTCCGCACTTGGAATGAGGTTGGTGATATTTGCCGAATCGGTGTCGCGGAAGTAGTATTGGCATGAATCGCCTGTCCAGACAAAGCGATAGACGGTGGTCTGCCTGAAACTACCATCATAGCCGCTGATGGCGGTGTAATAGGTGTGACCTTCCTGGAAAACTTCCGCGGACTGAAGTCCATCGTTCTTCGCCGCATAGACACCGTATTTGACATCCGCATTTTCCGGCTTTGAGAACCGCTCCAAGGACCAAAGGACGTAGTAAAGAAGCACTTCGCCGGGGGTGAAAATGGAATCTTCCGCCAATGTCGTACTATCGCGTGTGGTGGTGATATAGGGGAAATGCTCGTATATCTTTCCGGTTGAATCGACAGGGTAGATATAATCCCATTTGCCTTTGATTCGGTACTCGAAATGTATGTCCATCTTGCTGTCCCCTAATGTCTTGATAGAGACCAGATTGAGCGGTCCGACTGGTTTCATCTCTACCGGGTCAACGGGGAAGGAGAACACCCAGTAATCCGTTTCCGGTTGCAGACCCGTGAAGAAATGGTTCACCGCTCCGTATTGCAGCGAGTGGCTGGAGAAAGGCGCTACGTTGAACTCCTTTGCACGCAGCAGACCGTTGCGCCAGAACAGGTATTGGGCATAAGCGCTATCCAACGCCAACTGCATAAATTGCTTGGAGTTATAGACGGGATTGTAGTCCTCCCACGGCTCGCAGATAGCGATCAGGTAGTACGCGTCTTTGTTCGTCGAGAAATCGCACTCCACAAAGCCCGCGGAGACATTCTTGATAGACATTTTCACTTCTACGCCCTCTTTTTCCCATTTCGCTTCGGAGGAACAAGAGCACAGAATGCTTATTATCAGGCTCAAAAACAAGAGCCCTTTGGGATGATTATTGCTCATATTTCTTCCTTTCTTCTTCTTCCTGGATTAACAAGTTTTGCACGGCAGCGATAAACCGCAGACAGGTCGGCACATGTCCGCCGTAATGGCCGAAGTTATAGGTGATATTCGCCTCTTTCCATTTGGATTTGGCGCGTGTGGCGTTGGTGTAAGGAACGGTCTCGTCGTCCATCGAGTGCATGATATAGACCGATGCTTCGGGTTCCCAGTTTTGCGCAACAATGGAGTTGGCGGTCATGGCTTTGTACAGCTCGGCTACCTTGTCGGATTTCTGCATCATGGCCTCTTCCGTCAGCAGTTCATGCGTCACTTTGGTGCCTATCAACTGGTTGATCTGCGCAGAGGTGAATTTCTTGCTGTTGATCCAGTCGTCTATGTGTTCGCACAGCCGGGGTTTCATCATGTCGGAGAGTTCCATATTCAGTTTGTTGCCCTTGATCATACCTTGCAGCACTAACGGAACGGCTACCGGATAGCCGGCTGTGTCGGTGTTCACAAAGCGCTCGTACGTGGCTTTGACGTCATACGGACCGCCGCCGGCAAACACGCGGTGAAGACTGATAAAATCCATCGAACTATCGTCGAAATACTCCGTTTCGATCAGGTGTTGTACCGCCATCGTGTTGGCGCCGCCTTGGCTGTAGCCCATCAGATCCAAATTGGGATCTTCCGGCAAACGGTCAATCGCATCCAGCCATGGCCGAACCGCCAAGTACATATCCACCACATTGCGTGCGGTCATGTCCATTACCAGATAAGGATGCACTTCGTTGGCGGTGATGCCGTAACCCATATAATCCGGAATGATCAGCCCATAACCCAGATTAACCAGCACGCCTTCCAGCGAGAAGCAGTTACTCGGTGCTTCGGCGTTGGAGCAAACGGTGTAATGGCTCACGAGGATCATTCGTTTCGGGTGACCTTTTTTCGGCAGCATCACTTTGCCCGAAAGGGTGATCGGATTCCCGTCGTTGTCATAACTGGGATATGTGCCGACAATTTCGATGATGTCGTTCTGATTGCTCCATTTGAGCAATTCCTGCAGGAACCCGGCTCCTGTTGTTCCGGTCGTCTTGCGGATCGAACGGCCGTCATTCGGCTCTTCACCTTTCCATTCGTTCACACGGGTACCGTCCGGCAGATAGCAGTCGTTCGGCAGACCTTGCGACAAGTTGCGTTCGTTCTGACCGATTACTTGGAACTTCAGGCCTTTCGCGCCCTCAATGTTCGTGAAATCCACGTACTCATCCTTGCGGAACTGACAACTGCTTATCGTCCCCGCGAGGATCAGTAATAATATATATTGGAATCTTCTTTTCATAATTGTGAATTGTGCATTGTGAATTGTCAAAACCTTGCTCCGATACTCAGGTTAAACATTCTGGATTTGAGCATATAAATCGCATTGGCGTTCTTGAGCGCATACATGCCACCGTAGTCGAACGCCACGAAATAGCGTTTGTAGTTTGCGCTGATGCCCACTAACGTGAAGTTCACCGCCGTTCCGAGCGCTGTATGTTTGCCGCGACCGTCCGTCTCGGTTCCGCCGTTGATGTCCAAACCGATACCCAAACCCGAGTAGATGTTCACATTCTCGTGGTGAAAATACGTGAACCGTATAGTGGGCATGATCACCGCGTTGTAGAAATAGTTGCGTTTGTCGCGCGCCAACTCTTTTCCTTTGCCGTCACGCGTCACTTTGTCCCAGCCCACCTCGCTCATGTCAAACATGCCGCCGAGCGAAAACCAATAGTTGAAACGATACTGGTACTCTAACCATAAATGCTGGTTGTGGCGGTAACGCTCTTTGTACTCAAATGTGGAGCTCTCCGGCATGGTTGAAACAATGGAAGTCGGGTTATGCCACACCAAACTCTCAAACAACTGATCGCCCCAGCCCACACGCAACTCATGGGGCATGTACTGACGATCTTCTTTCGTCTCCGCGAACAAACTGAAGCCTGTTACACAGAAGAGCATCAAGAGGATTATAATTCGTCTAATTTCCATTTTTGGAATAATTATTTTCATTTCGTGTGCAAAAGTACAAAAAATTTTGCATATATGCAAATAAATTGCTAAAAAACTTGTTTATGTCAAAAAAAATGTGTATTTTTGCACAAAATTTTTAATTATTATGGAAAAACAAGAACTTCGCAAGCTCATTGCTATTTGGTTTGAAGAGGACATCCGCGACGGTGATCACACCTCGCTCAGTTGTATTCCGGCTACTCAGATGGGTTGCCAGCAGTTGATCATCAAAGATACCGGCGTGTTGGCAGGTGTCGAAGTGGCGAAAGAGGTCATCAACTATTTTGATCCCGAATGCCGCGTGGAGCAGTTCCTGCACGATGGCGACCACGTGAAGCCCGGCGATGTGGCTTTCAAGGTCTATGGCAAGGAACTCAGCCTGCTGCAGATCGAGCGTACGATGCTCAATATCATGCAGCGAATGTCCGGCGTAGCAACTACGGCGCATCGGTATCAATCCCTCATTGAGGACACCGGTTGCCATGTGCTCGATACCCGCAAGACGACTCCGGGCTTGCGCTATCTGGAGAAAGAGGCGGTTGTTCTCGGCGGCGGTATGAACCACCGTATCGGTCTCTTCGATATGATCCTCCTCAAGGATAACCATGTGGATTTCGCAGGAGGCATCACCAACGCACTCACGCGTGCACGCGATTATTGTAAGGAAAAGGGCAAATCCCTCAAGATCGAGATCGAGGTACGTAATTTCGATGAGATCAACGAAGCCCTTGCGACGAACATCCCTGATCGTATCATGCTCGATAACTTCACGCCCGAAAAGACGCGCGAGGCAGTCGTTCTCATCCGCGAATGGGAGAAGAAGGCCGGCCGTCATATGGAGATCGAGTCCTCCGGCGGCATCACCATCGATACCATCCGCTCTTACGCCGAGCAAGGAGTCGATTTCGTCTCTGTCGGTGCTCTCACCCACAGCTACAAGTCCCTCGACATGAGTTTCAAAGCCGTTAAATAGTCGTTCTGCGCTACGCTTTTCTTATGAGAAAAACGCTGACCATAGTCCTGACAATTCTGTTTTCTGCGCTGCCTCTGGCGGCGCAAACTTCGCTTGTACACGGCTTAAGTGTTGCTCCTGATAGACAGGTGCTTTTTGCGCCAGGCAATCTTCAATACAATGCCATGGCGGGCACGCATCTTTGTGCTGATGGAACAACGAAAAAAGGCGCATGGCGTTTTGCCGCAAATCAATGGGACTATATCGCTTTAGACCCGCGTATGTATTCGTCTGATTACGACGGGTGGATAGATTTGTTCGCTTGGGGCACAAGCGGTTGGAATAGCGGAGCTATGGAATATCAGCCTTGGGCGCGTTCTACCGATGAAAAGGACTATTATGTGGGAGGCAATGTCTCGAATAGTCTGACCGGAGCCTGCAAGTACGCGGATTGGGCGGTCTATAATACGATTGGTTCTGACCCTTCGGAAACATGGAGAACGCTTACGAACGACGAATGGGAATACCTGTTGGATAAACGCAACAACGCAAGTGGCTTGTGTGGTAAGGCAACTGTTGGAAATGTGTGCGGCATGGTCTTTTTGCCCGATGATTTCTATGACAATGCCGCATCTCTGCCGCCCTTTGTGTCCGGCAAAAATAGGGGAGGTTATGGCACCAATACCTATACGGTAAGCGAATGGATGGCTCTGGAATCGGTTGGAGCGGTCTTTCTGCCCGCGGCCTCTGTTAGCAGTATAGGAGCGAATGAGGTCGGTTATTATTGGTCAACTTCGTTTGTCGATTCAGGAACTTTTTCCGATGTCGGAGTACTCCAGATAAGCAAAGAGAAAAATCTGACCCTGATTCTTCCTACGCATCGTGCCGGAAAGCGTTCTGTGCGTCCGGTATGGGATATTCCCGCCGGATATGTGCCTGCTGTTTCCGTTGATACAGTGGTCTGCGACACCTTGATGCCGGTGGTATGGCATGGACATGAATGGAGGACGCAGGGAGAGATAAACGACACACTCAAAGATGTGAGCGGCAGAGACAGTATTTGTTTGAATCTGCGGCTATCTCTGGAAATATGCTGCCCGGAGGTGCAAGTCATTCAAAGGGATACCGTTGTGTGCGATACATTGTTGCCATTTACATGGACTATAGACGGACAGTCGTTTGTCTTTGAGAGGGCTGAGACGCAGGATTTGGATATCGTGCATTCTAAATGGACTGATTGTATCGGCCGCACATACTCCATCCGCCTTGATACGGTACACTGTGAGCATTTCTACGATTTTATTGTAAATAAGTATAATTGGCAGCTCCTTTGCAATAATGTGCGGGTGCGCGAACTTTTCCCTGATTTGACGGTCTTTGCCTATCAATGGTACAAGAGCGGAGTCGTTATTCCGGAGGCAATTGGAGATGACTATGCGGAGCAAACGGAATTGCAGGGCGATTTCCAATTGCGTCTGCACATGAGCAACGGGCAATATATATGGTCGGAGATTTTGACCATTGAGCCTGAGCGGACCTCGGCGCCAGGCTCCGTACGGATATACAACCGGTTCGGCTCGCTCGTTTATCAGTCGGAAGAGACAACTGTACTGCCCTCCCTGTCTTGTGGACTATATATCGTCCGCATTGAGCGGAACGGAGAGATTTTCGTGGAAAAGAAAATGATACCATGAAACGGTTGGCATGGCTCATATTGCTTCTTTGTCCGGCTGTCAGCATCATGGCGCAGCATACGTTCGAATTAGGACTGTATGGTGGTCTGGCAGGGCTGAATAGCAGGCATTCTTACGTCACCATGTGCCCAGGCGTGCACGCGGGCTTGCGAGTCGCGTATGGATATTATTCGCCCTATGTCATTGGATTCCGGCTTGGATTGGATGCACGTCTCCATCGTGCGGGATGGAGAAAAACTGACTATACGGACTCCTATTCAACAACGGATGTTGAGAATGAGATGATGCAGATCGACTACACTATCGGCTCGTTCCGGGAGATGTACACCACTTGGTCGGTCGGCATTCCTCTCCAGCTTGCTTTGCGGTGGAATAACTGGACGGTTTTTGCCGGACCGGAACTCGTATTCCCTCTAGCTCGCTCTTGGACCGAAACGGCGCATAACGCGGCACTTTCTGTGTATTACCCGGACTATGATAACTATGTCTATAACTCTTGGCCCTTAGCTGCTTCGCGTTCGTTTGAAATGAAGAACGCTGGTCGCGCGTCTCGGCAGAAAATCCAATGGTGGCTGGCGGCGGAAATCTGCTATGACATTCGTTTCCGATCATTTGGCAAACGCCAATCCGGTATCACGGTGGGTATCTATGCGGAGTATTGTTGCTCGCGTACCGATATAGAAAACGCGGATATTCAACCCTCTTTGATTATGCTTTCTGACATGCGGGACGGGCTTCCGCTTGAACGTGTACTCTCCTCGATATGTACGGCTACACGTCAGGGAAAACCGCTTGTTTCTTCTTACATGCCCTTTGATGTGGGAATCAAACTGGCTTATTGTATCTCGCCTTATTCCCGGCGAAGCGGAAAAAGCATGCCCTGCCACTGCTTGGGAAAATAGTACTGATATAATCGAGGGTATTTCGCGGGTGTTTCGGGATGTCAATTCTTTTTTGCCGCCATTTAATGGGTCTCAAAATGTTGTGTTTTGCCTTTTCTCGGGACATGGTCCCGTGATGGTCGCGTGGAAATGTCGTATTTCGCCCCTAATTTGGAGGATAAACGAGCGTTTTTTGTCCAAATCTATATGCCAAACTATTTAAGCCAAGCTTTGGGAGTTAGCTGAGTGCCATCGGGCAGAACGGGGCGTTGAAGAATATGCACCCATTGGGGTCTGCCGGTGGAGTGATCTTGGGAACGGTATTCATAACTGTTCGGACATGCATTCTCGGGGTTAAAGCCTTCTTTCTTTTTGACCAAACCGGTACTCCAAGCCTCTTGGTTAAGCACTCCTTCATCCCAGGTCGTATAAGCCCAAACGGTCTCGCCCCACCATCGCCAAGGCCGCGATAGCCAGACTTGTTCCTTGCGAGGTTTGGTTTGGTTGAAATCAAGGTCGGTGGTTGTTACTCCGTTCTTTGTATGTGTAGCTGTAACCTTAACATGGGAAAGTTCCAATTCCTCCTCCGTCGCCAGACGAATATGGCAGTGGTAGAAGAGGAGACCGCGGGAGGGCTGTGTCTCGCTTCCGCTTCGTCCGGCGGCAATATAACATTTATCGCCTTTCTCTCCGTTGATATTTGCCACAATAGTAGCTCTGTCAACTGCCATTTTCATGCCACCGAAGATGAAATCTACACCACCTTTCAGTTCGCCGCCTTCCCAATAGATAGACGCACCGTTCTCGCCGTAAAGCACATCCTGTCTGCCCACAGCACAGCAGTTCTTGAGGTGTGCATTCGTGGCTTTCTCCGTAAATGAGATCGCAGAAGCACGCTCGCGGTATTTCTTTTTCTGCACTTCCTTTGACCCCGCTTCTTTAGGGCGAACCGGCATCTCGTGCGCCGTGTATTCCGGCAGAATATACAAACTGTCTGCCGCCTCTTTTTCGCTTACATAGAGATTAAACGAGTTCTCAAAAATGATGTTTTCCGCGTAGAAATCTGACGCATCTACCAGCACGGAAGCATTCCAAAGCCGCGATCTCGAACCGCCGTAATTGGTTTTGCCCATGGATTTATACTGATATCCATGCCCATAGTACCATGTGATCTTCGCACGGTCTTTCTTGTCGGCGCATTTCATTTGGACTCCCGGCACGTCGATGGTTAACTCTTCCTGATACGTCCCTGGTTCAAGGAGAATGGTTGTTTTCTCACCCCGCGCTTCATAAACCGTCCGTGCGCTATCCACTGCCGCCTGCACACGCTGTCCTGCCTCTACATGCAAAACCAAAGCTAATATACTTGCTACGAAAATATTCATCTTATCAATTTTCAATTGTCATAAAATGGTTTATTTTTGGCGGAATGCTATTAAAAAAACATCTATT
Source organism: uncultured Bacteroidales bacterium (assembly GCA_946534715.1). GTDB lineage: Bacteria > Bacteroidota > Bacteroidia > Bacteroidales > Paludibacteraceae > Colicola. Next base: position 47,367 of record CAMNCW010000061.1, read on the forward strand.
CCGCCATAAATAATTTTATATACTTATTAAGTCATCAAGCGTTATATTCTTGTTAATCAAACTGTTATAATGTATATTTCGTACTGCTTTTTGATTTGAAATCAATACAATTTCTATAGTTCTTCTTGACCTGAAACTTTGTGCCAATTTCTCTGCGCGATTAGACAATAATTCCGCTTCTCTCTTAGTAAGAGCATAGGGGCGATCTGTGAATTTGATTTCGCAAAGATCAATTATCTTGTCACTACGTTCAATCACCATATCTATCTGCGCATTCTTCTTATAAAGCGCGTATGTCTGTGTGCTGACTCCTGCTATTCCCAGTGCATGTTTTATTTGTGTTATGTGTGCAAAACACAAGCGTTCAAAAGCTAAACCACACCAGGTAGCATAACCGGAAGTGAGCATCTGCTCACGCCAAATAATCTGTTTCTTCTTTTGTGAAGGCTGAAGAAACTGAAAATAGAACAAAGAATAGAAATCCACAAGTTGGTACAACGCGTCCACTATTCCATGAGCGTAGTATTTATTGACGAACCCACATTCGCATAGGTCTTTCAAACGCCTTGTAAGGCTTCCGCCGTCCAAACGTTTGGTCTGTGCGAGTATCTCATTTCGCGTAAGTCCCATTTTCTTTTTGCTGAGAGCTTTCACGATCTCTACATACTCATCGGAATGGGTAAAAAGTGAAGCATACAAATGCTGAAACTCATCTGCCAATAGGGCACCTTCTTTGCAAAAAAGTCTGTCTATATTCTCGGCTATACTATAATTCTTATCCAACAGATTAAGATAATACGGCACTCCTCCCATGACCATATAGCATTGTGCTTCTTTCGCCGAATCCCATCGAATGCCTTTATTGCGCAGGAACAAATGTGTCTCATGTAACGTGAACGGAAGAATTCGCATTTTCGCCGTAAGCCGGTTATGCAATCCGCCTTTGTTGTCTTCTATATTCTTAACCAACCATGATGCTGCACTACCGCAAACGATGAGCATAATATCGGATCTGGTACTTGCCCAATCGTTCCAGAAATGCTCTAACGCGCTCACAAGATTTGATTTTGGGGTGTCCATCCAAGGCAGTTCGTCTAAGAAAACCACCTTGCGTTTCATCTTGGATTGCTCAAGCAGTGTGCGTAATTGTTCAAATGCTTCATACCAATCTGCAGGTGTGTTTTTAGCCAAACGCTTGCTATAACGTGCTAATGTACGTTGGAAATTGAGCAACTGAGCTTTTCGGTTTTGCTTGGCGAGACCTGTCATTGCAAAGCAAAAATCTTTGCCTAAAGTTTCACGAACAAGAAATGTTTTTCCGACACGTCTTCTTCCATAGATCATCACAAACTCTGAATTGCCGGAATTGAATAGCCTTTTGAGTTCTATTTGTTCTTGTTCTCTGCCGATAATTTTCATATCTTCTAAAATTTATTTTTGGCGGCAAAGGTACAAAAAATATTTTATTCCGCCAAAAATAAATCAATAAAAGTGCAAAAAAAGTGATTTTTTATCTGATAATCCTAATCTTTGCACTTTTTCGGTAAATCTATTTTTCAATTATCAATTACTTCCATTTGGCAGTTCTTGCAATCGAAGCGGAGCGCCAACACTTTGCCCGTACGGAGACGTAAGAAACGCGGCTCCTTGTCTTTGGGATAAGGATTCGTCTTGCGGCAATGCCCGAGTTCAAACAGCAGGCAGTATTTGCACGTCATCAGAGGATGGTTTGTCGTCTCCATTCGTTTAATATACTAATAGGTATAAAATAGGGTTTGCTTTCAATCTGCACATTATGAGCGATGTACGGCGTGTCACCCAATTTGGCGAGTTGTGTACGAATCGTTTCAAGGGCTTTCGCTTCGTTCTTGGCGGGCTCTTTGGAGAACCCCTCTCCAACTCTCCCCACAAGGGGAGAGAGCTTTGAATCAATGGGGGTATAGATCAACTCAAATCCATCCTCGGTCTCGCGGAAAAGTATATCCACGGGTATTCGTCGTTCGCTCTTCAAACTCTTTGTGAACTCAACGTCAAGATTTCGGAATAAAGGCACATCTGTATTTCGGAAAATAGTAAGCTCTTTATTGATCTTCACCCAATTTCCTTCCACGCCGTTCACCGAGAAACCTTCGCTGCCGATGGTCAGTCCGTCGCCGTTATGTAACACAATGCCCTCTTTGAGCCGCACACGAAGTGTGTTTCCGCGCGCTTCTATTACTTTGCCGATATATTCTCCGGTCGATTTGGGCGTTTCCCAATTCGCCATAGGACGCGTGCGGCCATGTAGAAAATAATCCGTTGCTCCGCGGTGGAAAGTCTTTTCGGGGTTCGGTATGAAAGAGCGACTGAAAACCCCTCCTAACCTCCCCTCAAGGGAGGAACTCCCTCTCCCTGTGGAGAGGGCTGGGGTGAGGTTATCCAATTTCTCCCGGTAATAAGCGGTTATATTCGTCACGTAATCAGCATCTTTGAGCCGGCCTTCAATCTTAAAAGTCGTTACACCGGCGTCAATGAGTTCGCTCAAATACGCACTTCGATCCAGATCCTGCAATGACAACAAATACCGCTGATGAATCGGTTCTCCATGCTCGTCCAATATTTCATTCATGGATTCGTCCAGCAGGTCATACGCCATGCGGCAGAACTGCGCACATGCTCCTCTGTTGGCACTTCGTCCGGCGAGTACTTCGGATATATAGCACCGCCCGGAATAACTCACGCACAAAGCGCCGTGTACAAACGCCTCTAACTCTATATCGGGCACCGCTTCATGGATCGCACGTATCTCTTCAATGCCTAATTCGCGCGCTAAGACCACGCGCTTAAAGCCCAAATCGCGCAAATGAGCCACATGTTCCGGTGTTCGGTTGTCGCATTGCGTCGAAGCATGCAGACGAATAGGCGGCAGGTCAAAATCCAAAAGATGCAGGTCCTGAATGATGAGTGCATCCACACCTATCTTATACAACTCGTGCGCGAGCGCGACCGCCTGCGGGTATTCGTCATCATGGAGCAGAGTATTGAGCGTCACCAACACTTGTACGCCGTACGAATGTGCATACCGAACTACTTCCGCCAAGTCCTCAATACTGTTTCCTGCCGCTTGACGCGCACCGAAAGCCGGCGGACCGATATAAATAGCATCCGCTCCAGCCTGTATAGCCGCTTTCGCAACTTCTTTGTCGCGCGCAGGAGATAATATGCACAATTTATAATTCACAATTTACAATTTTCTCATCGCCTCGCTCAGCCGGTACATCACAATACCCGCTGTTACCGACACGTTCATGGAATGCTTCGTGCCGTATTGGGGTATTTCGATACATTGGGTGCAAAGATCCACCACTTCTTGCTGTACACCGAAAACCTCATGCCCTAAAACGACAGCAACCTTTGTCCTTTGTACTTCCTTTGCTGCCTCTTCTAATGTCATAGAATCATGTGCTTGCTCTACGGCATATACGGTATAACCTTCTGCTTGAAGGGCTTTCACTGCCTCAATAGTGTCTTTGTAATAACTCCAGTTCACACTCTCTTCGGCGCCTAAAGCGGTTTTGTGCAACTCTTGATTCGGCGGGCAACAACAAATACCGCACAACACCACGCGCTCTATACGCATGGCATCGGCTGTACGAAAAACGGCGCCAACATTATGCTGGCTCCGCACATTATCCAACACCACCACCAACGGCAGTTTGTCTGCTTCCTTAAACTCCTCTATGTTCATACGACCCATTTCGGCCGTGGTCAGTTTTTTCATAATGCAAAGGGTAAATGTACGCGCAAGACGCGTTGCTCTTCGTCTATATCCAGAATAAAATCTTCGTGCAGAGGCATCATTCGTCCGTCCGCAAGGGTCGCAAGGGTATTGATCGTACTTTCATCCACCGCCTCAATAACGCCGATGGTGGTCCATTCGCCCTCTGCGCTTTCGTCCAGAACCGTATATCCCACCAAATCCTGCCATGTTAACTGTCCGTCCTCCTCTTCTTGCAGGTCGCTGCGGAGCAGAAAACCCTCTTCACCGATGAGTTCGGAGATGTTCTCGGTTTTAAATGGCACAAACAACCCGTCGCGCAGTACGAAGACGAACGGCGGCAGGTCTTTATAATGTGTCCGGCGGATGATGCCGATGGAAATCAAGTCGTTTGGGGTGATCATTGGCGTTGTGATATTTCCAGTTTACCTCCGTTGTTTTTTATTCTCAAATGCCGCAAAGCCTCTTTGCTGATCCCTTTCTGTGGCAGGGCATAGCCACTGGCTATCTCGTATTGTTCGCCGCATTCGGGGCATTCGGCGTGGATGCCGTCCATGAAACAAGGGCTCTTTTTCCCTCTTCCGGCGCAATAAGGACAAGCTAAATCAAACGCCACATATCCGGCGAGACTCACATAGGCCACAACGCCTCCGTAACCCCAGGCATCAACTACCGTAATCGGTAGCATATACTTGCCGTTCTCGTAGTAGCCATCTCTGTCCACGGTGACATAGGCGTTCAGGTTCTCCGGCAGAAAATCCACAAACACCGTCCGGGTGTCAATTGCAATCCGAACAGGGTAAGCCGGTACGCTGCTCATAAAAGTAGAGCCTTCGCAGGATGTGAAGACCCAGAGCGCCAACGTGCAGAATGCTATTAGTCCGAAACGCTGCATAGATGAACGGTGTAAATGAGAGTAGAATAGGGCGGAATAAACGCCTGCGAGCCTTCCACACCGAAACCTTCTGCATTGCCATAATCGCTGGTCCGGTATTTCTCCTGGTCATAGCCCAAATATGCCGGGATATAGATCTCTATATCTCCGTTGTTATGGATCTTGCGGCAACCCTCAATGAAGCCGGCGATGATGCCTTGCGTCGCAAAATTGAACGCCACGTTGTTACCGGCATCCACCTGGTAGCCGTTGATCAGTTTGAGCGTGTAGTCGCAAACGATCGTACTGGTGGTGTTCGGACGTGCGTCCTGCGGAGTCGGGTCTGCGATGATCTTGTATTGCAAGCCTGTGGAGGACACTTTGACGCCCTCTTTGCTCTTGTTGGCATTCAGCCAAATCTCGTTTTGCACTTTCCAATCCGCCCATTTGTTCTCCTTGCATCCGCTCAGAAAGAATGAACATACGGCGATTGATACAATGGTCAATATCTTTATCTTGCTATCCATAATTCGGGATTTAGAATGTTCTTGTCTTTGTATATTTGGAAATACAGTTCCGTTTTCTGGTCTTGTTCGGCATCGGTGTAGATAGTGCCGATAGCCTCTTTGGTATCTACTTTGTCGCCTTGTTTGACGTTCAGTTTGCTGAGGTTCGAATAGACCGTCCGGTAGTTTCCGTGCTGAATGATCACGGCATACGTACCGCCTACCATGAAGCAGCTGGTCACTTTGCCTTTATATACCGCGCGTGCTTTGGCTCCTGCGGTCGTCTGGAGGTAAATACCCTTGTTGTCAATCGTTACCTGTGAATAAACAGGGTGTTGCTGTTTGCCGTAATGACCGCTGATCATACCTTTCTCCACCGGCCAAGGCAACCGACCTTTGTTTTCCTCAAAACCGCCGGCTATCAGTTTCTGCTCCTTGGTCAGAGAGGTTTTCGATGCTTTCTCCGTCTGTTTGCGGATCATGTCGTCGATCTTCTTGTTTAGCTCATTGACTTTCTTTTGCTGCTGTTTGAGTTGTTTACTCAGGTCTTTCTCTTTGGACTTGAGTTGGTTCAGCATGTTTTTCTGTTTGCGTTCGTCGCGTTTCAGGTTTTCCTGCTCTCTCTTGCGCGAAGTGAGCGCATTCTGTTTGTTGCTCTTGTTGGCGGCTAACAGGTTATTCTGGTTATCAATCTCCGCCTGTGTGTCCTCAATACGCCGTACTTGCTCCTGACGGTAGTGAGCAAACTCCTGCAAATAGCGGGCACGACGGGCTAATTGCTGAAAACTCTTGCTGCTCAGCAGGAACAACAGCGGCGATTGTTGCATCCGCGCGTAATGGGTCTGACGAACCATCTCTGCATAATCCGCTTTGTAACCGCTCAGAACAACCTGCAACGAGTCGCGCGTCACTCCTAATTGCCGCATCTCCACATCCAAAGCCGTGATCTCGCGGTCCAAGGTGTTGATCAGTTTCTTCTGGTTTTTGATGTTCTGACCTAACAACTGCAACTTATTGAGCGTGGCGTTCTCGTCACGTTTGGTCTGTTTGAGCATTTGGTTCGTCTGTTCGATCTCTTCTTGCAGTTTCTTCTGTTTCTTCTGCAAGTCCTTCACGCTCTCCGCCGCCCAAACAGGCAACACCATCATCGCCGCCAATAATACTATGTACTTATAACCTTTCAATTCTCAATTGTCAATTATCAAGATTTTCGCTTGTCGAAAATAATCGTTCGAGCGAAGCGAGATAAGAATTATCACCTCTCTTACAGCCACTTGCTCACATCAATCTTCGTATATCGGTTGACGTCCAAGCCCACCATGCGTAGCGGCAGGTCTAACTTACGCGGCACATAATCAATCACCAATTCGATCGTCTCATCCCCGAAGGCATATAGCAATCGGCCTTTCTTGTCGCCGGTGGGCAACTCCGCAGAGCAGACCTCCTGCAATATATCCCAATTCAACTGAGGTTGCAGTTTGCGGTTCAGTTCTGCAAATGTGGCTTCTGCGTACTGACCGTGTATCTTGTCAAAGCCTCTCATTACCAAAGGAGTAGCTTCAACGCGCATCATCTCCATGCCGAAGAGCGGCATGACGCTGATGATGATCATCGAGTCGCGTACGGTCTGCATCGTCACGGTAGCCGACAACTTGTCGCCGTTTCGGCTGATCGTTGCGCGGGCACCTTGTATCAGGCAGGTATGCCAAGCCGGAGGAGCCTCTACTACAGGCTCTTCCACTACGGGCGTCACGGCTTTCTTCTTTGCCCCGCAACTCGCTAACACCACCGCCGCCAATACTATCACTATATACTTATAACTATTCATTCTCAATCGCCTTAATGTGTCTCTCTATCTCCTCTCTGGTTTCCGCCGGCGCATTCCACAGCGCGCGTTTGAGGTAAAAGAGCGCCAACTCATCTTGTCCTTGCAGGTGCATGATCCATGCGTACGTATCTAAAAAAACAGGGTTGTTCGGTTGCTCACGGATCGTGATCTCACTCATTCGCTCGGCGCGTTTGAGGTCGCCGCCATGTGTCGCCAAATGGTACGCATAGTTATTGAGCAGCATCAGGTTGTACGGATCCAAAGCTAAAATGCGGTCGTACATGGCGTATAACGCTTTGGGCTTTGCTTTCGTTTTCTCCATCAACTCCAAGCGGAAAAGCAAAAAACGCATATTCGTCGGGTCGGTCTCCAAGTATCGGTCGATCTCCTTAATGGCTTTCTTGTTGTCGCCTTGCGCCGCATAAATCTGGTATCGAGAAATAGCACTCATGGCGTTGTAACCCGAACGCTGGTCAATCTCGTCCTGTATGTGCAAGGCTTTCTTCCACTGGCTATCTGCCAAATAGAACCGTTTGAGTTGCTCCAACAGATCTTCGCTGGCTGTCCCCTTGGGTTGTACCGAATAGGCTTTCTCGAAGGTCTTGTAAGCGCTCTCCATTTGCCCGAGACCTTGATAAATCACACCTAAGAAATAGAGCGTCTGACCGTCTTCGGGCTTGATCATCGTGCAGAACTCCAACAACGCATACGCGTCTGCATAGCGTTCTTCGGTGATAGCCTGTTTTGCGGCGTACCAATAGTAAGCAAACTGTTGCTCCTGCTCTATGCTCAACGGCTGTACGTCCGGTGCTTTGGGTTTCTTTGCCGCTAATGGCAAAACCACTGTCCATAACGCCAGCAGCACTGCCAAAACACTTATATGTTTGGTTTTGATTGTCAATGTCCTGTCATTTTTATTTTCTTCCGCTATGCCCGAAACCTCCGGCTCCGCGTTCGGTCTCGCTCAGTTCGGTCACTTCCACTACCTCCGGTGTCTCGTGTCTGGCGATCACCATTTGGCAAACGCGTTCGCCCGGCTCGATTGTCTGCGGTTCCCCGCTGAGATTGATGAGAATAACCCCCACTTCGCCGCGGTAGTCCGCATCAATCGTTCCCGGAGTGTTCAGTACGGTCAACCCACGTTTGAGTGCCAAACCGCTACGGGGACGGATCTGTGCTTCGTAACCCGCCGGCAACTCTATAAACAGTCCGGTCGGTATAAGTCGTCTTTCCATCGGTTGAAGCGTGATCGCCTCACTGATGTTGCACCGTATATCCATTCCCGCCGCCTGTGCACTCTCGTATTTCGGTAGCGGATTACTACTCTTATTAATAATCTTCAATACCATAACTATCAATTATCAATTGTCAATTATCAATTATCAGAATCGTTTCTCCACTAATACTCTCAGCCCGTCTTCCACGATGCGGATATGAATATCTTTCTCCATCTCCACCGGGTCTCCGTCCAAATGGAACGGCGCCACACTCTCGCGTTCCAAGGTGATCTCTTTTGCACGGATCGTGTCCATGAAATGGCTTCCGTCAATACTTCCGGCAAACAGCCGTAACGCCAGCGATGCGCTACCTAACAAGGCGTGTTCGGACATCAGCATAATATCCATCTTTCCGTCCTGAATACTGGCTTTCGGAGCAATCAGCGCATCGTTGCCCCATTGATTTGCGTTCGCAAAAGTGATCAGGAACGCTTTGTGCGTCACGTCTATACCGTCGCCCACCAAGTGATACGTCTGCGGCTGATAGGAGAACACATCGCGGACGATGTTCTGCACATACGTCATGAAGCCGCGTTTGCTGCTTCCCGCGAAGTGATCTGCTATCAACGCATCAAAACCTGTGCCACATGTGCTGACAAAGAATTTTCCGTTCGCCAAACCGTAATCTACACTGATTGGCTCGGAGTGATTGATCATCTCTATCGCTTTGTTGGGTCGAGTAGGGATATTCAGATGATTAGCGAATCCGTTTCCGCTACCCATCGGGATGATACCCAATGCCGTCTGCGTGTCTTTCAGACCGCGGGCTACTTCGTTCACGGTACCGTCTCCGCCTACTGCCACCACGGCCTCAAATCCCATACGGGCATACTGATGCGCCATCTCTGTCGCATGGCCCGCATACTCAGTAAAGGCGATGTTTGGCAACCACTGTTCGCCGTCCAACTGCTGCATGATCAACTTCGGCAGTTTGCGCTTGGCGCTCTGCGACTCCTTATTACCCGATACAGGGTTGATGATAAAAGCGATATTCTTCATAATATATTATTGAACGCGCGCGCCCGTGAGCGTATATACGGCCTCGCCGCGGATGATTACAATCTGTCCATCGATTATTGCCTTTACTGCCGCCGGCTCATTCGTCTCAACGCTCTCAACAGCTGTAGAGGTGCAATCCGGATAATAGGTGTAATAGGTTACACTGCTTGTGCCGCCTTCTCCCATCACACTTATAGATGCAATATAAGCGCGTTTGGTCGTTTCAATAGTGATAGTGTTCGTCTCAACGGAAGGTGCTACTTCGAATGACATACCGCTTGCCGGTGTTTGGCTTCCTAATGAAGTCTCTCCTACCGTCACCTCCATTGTACCTGTATCCGAGCCAAATTGAGAAGCATTGATCTTCACTGCAGTTACATTCACGGTTGTAGCTAATGTCAGCGTCAGGCTTCCGGAAGCTTTGCTGCTTCCTAATTTGGCTCCTTGGACACCGGCATACACTTTCGTTCCATTATACCTTGCTATTCCGCTATCGCTATCCACGATGTCGGCAGCAATGTCGGAGGACTCTTGGGTCTTGTCCGAACCGGCGGTTTTGAAGGTTACGGAAGCCACTTCGCTCTCGCCGACTCCTGTGCCCTCTTCAGTTTTGCTGAAGATAGCGTAATAATCTTGTGCTTGGGTTACGGTGAAGTCTGTTATCCAGTTTTCTGCTTTGGTATTATCCATTGCTAATGCCTCTGTCCACCAGCCTACAAACTCATAACTGTCGCAGGGAGCGCTTGGATCCTTCGGCATTTCGGCTTTTTCTCCTGCAATCACGTTTTGAGTGCTGAGAGTCTGACCGTTAGCAAAGAACCGGACGGTGTATTTCGGCTTTGCCTCAAAGATCACACTGATAGTACTTGTACCATTGCTCTTCTTTGCGTAAGTCACGGTCTTGGCATTTTGGTCTATCGTTACACCTTCGGTCATGCCCGTTTGGGTGATCTCTTTGAAACGATAGCCGTCAGCCGGACTTGCCGTTACTGTGATCGTCACAGCCCCGCCGCAGGTACTCAGTTCGCCGAAGTAATCCAAACTGAACGTACCATTCGCCGTCTCGCCCTTGCTTACGGTCACTGTGCTTGTACACGGCGTGCAATTCGGCGAAGTGGTATAATATGTAGTGCTGCTCGATCCGCCATCTGCCGACCATGTGAATGTAATGGCATCCAGATACATAGCGCCGCTGTTTGAACGAACACCCACATAATTGTAGTCGCCATCAATCACCAGTTCGGTACTTGTCCCGCAAACAATCGTCCCGAGCAATTCGCCCGAAGCATTGCCGTATAAGTCTGTCGCGTCGGAATAGGCACTATTCTTGCCATAAATATCCAATGTACGCCCACTGGCGGTGTTGCTATTCCACGAAACGGTCACTTTTGTTACCTTTCCGCCGGAAGTGGTGGTCACAATGCCAGAGTTGCTGTTATTAGACCGCAACTGGATAGCATCGTTGCTACCTGCGCTGTTTCCTGCATATACAGCATCCGAGTTAACCGTTTTTCCGCTCCAGTTAGAATAATTATTACCAGAAACACCGGTAGTTGCGCGTGTCAATTCATCTGCAACTTCTGTTGCACCGCCTCCTTCGCCTTCTTCTGTGTAGCTATAAGCTGCAAAGTAGTCTTGATTCTTGGTAGCCGTGAAGCTTGTTACATAACTCGGCTTCTCGGTCACATCGTCTGTCAGGGCTGCATCCAACCATCCGCCGAAGGTATAATCCTCGCAAGCCGAAGGAGTAGCCGGAACATTCGGCTGCTGACCTTGTTTAACGTTCTGAGCCGTGCCTACCAACGCGCCGTTGTTATAGAAACGAATAGTGTATGTCGGCAGCGCGGAGATAGTGATCTCATAAGTAGCGGTCTTGCCTTCGTAGGTAACCGTCACGGTTTGCTGACCAATAGTACTCATAACCGGTGTCGAAACGCTGGTCGGAACAACGGTCTTGCTGTCGCAACCGTCATAATTAGCCGTAACAACTAATCCGCCGTAGTTAAACGTCTCACCTTCCGTGAATGCTTTCTTTACATTCGTCGTGTTCAGCGTGATACCCGTCAACTCACCCACACACGGCGGAGTACAACTCGTCGTGTAGTCGCTGTAACTTGCTCCGCCGCCTTTGCGGTATAATTGCGGCAATAACATAGCCGCGGAGGGGTCGGAAGTATAGGTGGTGAAACGTGGGTTCGAGTTGTTATACAAGAATCGGCCATACGAACTTGTTGTGCTTTGAATGGAAGCATTGTTGTTTGAGATGCTAATCTCCCAAGTCATGGTGCCGTCATTCCACGCTACTTTCTTTACTGCCGTTGCTCCCAGTTTGCCATTGGAAGAAGTCAGAGTCCAGACATCTTTGCTGCCACCTAACGTCAATTCGACAGTACCTGAACCCAATGAACTGATAGTGCCGTTGCTGAAAGAAGAGGTTACAGAAGCCATTATTTGCGAAGAAATATCTCCGGCTGTTGCATTTTTTGACGTGCAGGCCATTACCAATACATCTCCGGCTTTTAGGGTAGAGGCATCGGTAACAAGTGTCCAACCTGTTGCACCGCCTTCGCCTTGCGTAGCAAACACAGCGTAGAATGTTGTCTGGCTGGCTGCGTCGCCTGTCTGAACATATGCCGGAGCGGTGCTTGCGCTCTCATAGTTTGCTGTCTTCGTCCAGCCTACAAACACTTTTCCGTCGCATCCTTCCGGCTCATTCTCCGGCAGTACTACCGACCCGGCGGTAATTGTCTGTGCAAACTGCACGCCGTTCGCCATCCACGTCAGCGTTACTTGCTTTTTGCCTTCCGCCAGAATCACCACGTCATCCGTCACATGCTCAATGCGGAATTCCTTCGTCGCGGCGTTATACGTAAAGCCTTCGCCGTAAACCAACTCATTGTTCGTTCCCATTTCCACCGTCCAGCAACTCGGGTCAGCCAGCGTATAACCTGTTGCCGGAGTGATGGTCAGACTCAAAGCGGCATTATAAGCCACCTTCCCGTCTTCCGGAACAGAGCAATTGGTCCCCTCCAACTCATACGTACACTCGGTCTTTTGCTGGCCGCCGTTGTATTTGAAGGTGATATTGCTTCCGCTCTTGGTGATATCGGTTATCTCGTGACCGCTTATCGGCGTATAACTGCGCACGGTGCTCGTCGGATAAGTATCTCCTGTTGCGCCGTAGTTTTTTGTCTTGCCGTCTGCCGGCACAATCGTGTATTTGGGACTGCCTGCCGTGTTGTTGGGTTCGTTGTTGCTCCAAGCCGACGCGTTGAAATTGATTTTCCAAACTAACATACCGCTTGTCGGAATGAATTCATCCCAGCCTTGCTTTTGGCGGTTCTCAATATAATAGTTCACGCCTGTTGTTGTAGCGGCCTGTAGTTTGTTGGCAGAGTTGATCTGGTAACTCTGATACCCCTCTGTGCCGTTGGGAAACAAGGTGATATTCTTTCCCTCAGTTGCCAAGTTCACAGGAGTAACCCAGCCGAAGAAGTATTTCTGCCACGGGTCGTAGTTAGGCGGACAGTGACCGCCGCCGTTGTAACTACCGCCGTCCATAATATTCCAATCGCCCGGAGTAACGCCGTTCTTGTAGTTCGTTCCGTATTTCGTGTCATACAGATCCGGCAAACCCATTACATGACCGAACTCATGACACAGAGTACCGATTCCGCTAAGACTGCTTCCGCTCAACTCGCCGGACATGGCGTAGTTATTCAGTTTCTTGCCGTCTATTGTGCATTGTGCCTTCGTGTACGTGCAATAACCGGATGAAATAGCACTTTCTATTTCCCAGTTATGCGGCCAGATGGTATTGGCTTCGCCACCATCCGCCTGACCCTTACCTGCGTAGATCACATATACGAAATCTACATATCCGTCTCCGTCCGAATCGTAGTTGGCGAAATTCAAATCACTGTATTGCTGGTTGGCCAATATACAGGCCTCTACTACGGCATCTGTCGCGTGCTCGTCATCGCCTTCGTCCTCATCCGGATCACCCGTGTCGTTGTCTGTTCCGTAATATGCCACATTTCTGCTCAGCGTCACAGGGCCATATACATCAAACTTAGGACGGTAACTACCGTTCGATTGATCCGCAAAATACTGTGCTGCGGAGCCGTAGTTCGTGTTGTTGTATTTGTTGACCGTGCAGTTCGTTGAGTTACACAACTCGTCAAACACAGCCTGAGTGTGGCTGCTTTGCATAGCGTCGTCTTTGAAATTGACCAAAATGACCACACCTTTCGGGGCTAAGTTGGGTTCTGTACCAACCGCCTTCGGGGCACGACGGATGTGCTTGCGAGCCATAGCGGCAGCATGACGCGCCTCGGCTACTTCCGGAGATGGTACTTCACCGGCTACAACGTAATAACCGTCGGCATTTTGCTTGATCCGTTGACCCGCTTCGTTCACCATATAGTGATAAAACTCATCGCCCACTTGGCGAACTTGTATGGTACTTCCGTCCGGCTGTTCCATTGTCAACCAACCACGGTATGCCGGAACGGCAAACATACTGACAGCCATAACGCTGCATACCACGCACGCTAACATCTTGCGTGCCCATGAAGATACTCTGTGTTTCACGATTTTGTGTTATTTGTTAATTATTAATTGTGCATTAGTACGCGCTCATCTGCTCGCGGACCGTATTATTGATGAAATCTGCGAACTCTTGGATCGTCATCGAGCCTTTTTCCTCAGCGCCTTGCTGACGAACGGATACCAAGCCCTGCTCAGCCTCTTTCTCGCCCACAATCAGCATATACGGAATACGTTTCAGCTCGTTGTCGCGGATCTTACGACCGAGTTTCTCGTTGCGGTCATCCACAATAACGCGTACATCCTGTTGCTCGAGGATCTCTTTCACTTTCCATGCGTACTCGTTGCTCTTCTCCGAGATCGGCAGTACAACCGCTTGATCCGGCGTCAGCCACAACGGGAACTTACCTGCGGTATGCTCAATCAGCACGGCTACGAAACGCTCCATCGAACCGAACGGCGCACGGTGGATCATCACCGGACGGTGTTTCTGGTTATCTTCACCCGTATATTCGAGTTCAAAGCGCTCCGGCAGGTTGTAATCCACCTGAATAGTACCGAGTTGCCAACGACGACCGAGGGCGTCTTTTACCATGAAGTCCAATTTCGGACCATAGAATGCAGCCTCTCCGGTCTCCTCGCGTGCCGGCAGGTTCATCTCCTTGCATGCCTCGCGGATAGCATTCTCTGCGTGCTCCCATATCTCGTCCGAGCCCACGTATTTCTCATGGTTGTTCGGGTCGCGAAGCGAAATCTGCGCCTCGTAGTTCTCGAAGTTAAGCGCCTTGAAGATGATGTTGATGATCTCCATCACGCGGATGAACTCCTGCTTCACCTGGTCGGGACGGCAGAAAATATGCGCGTCGTCCTGCGTGAATGAACGTACACGCGTCAAGCCGTGCAGCTCGCCGCTCTGCTCGTAACGATAAACGGTTCCGAACTCAGCGCAACGGAACGGCAGATCCTTGTAGCTCTTCGGGCTGTTCTTGTAGATCGCACAGTGGTGAGGGCAGTTCATCGGCTTGAGCATATAGACCTCGCCTTCCTCCGGCGTCGTGATCGGCTGGAACGAGTCCTTGCCGTAGTGGTCCCAGTGGCCCGAAGTCATATACAGCTGCTTGCTTCCGATATGCGGAGTGATCACCTGCTGGTAGCCGTAGCGTTTCTGTATCTTCTTCAGGAAATCCTCCAAACGCAAACGCAGCGCTGTTCCTTTCGGCAGCCAGATAGGCAGACCTTTACCCACCATGTCGCTGAACATGAACAACTCCAACTCCTTGCCGATCTTTCTATGGTCACGTTTCTTCGCTTCCTCAAGCAGCGTCAGATACTCATCCAGCATCGCTTTCTTCGGAAACGAAATACCGTATATACGCGTCATCATCGGCCGTTTCTCATCGCCGCGCCAATATGCCGCCGAGCAAGAAAGTACCTTTACCGCCTTGATCGGCTCCGTGCTCAACAAGTGCGGACCCTTGCACAAATCGGTAAAATTACCTTGCGTATAAGTGCTGATCTTTCCATCCTCTAATTCGCTGATCAACTCGCATTTATAGCTCTGTCCCTTGGCGCCGAATGCTTTCAGCGCGTCCTCTTTGGAGATGGCGTTCTTCACCACCGCCTCTTTCTTCGCGCGCAATTCCATCATCTTGTTCTCGATGGCTGCAAAACAGGTGTCGTTGATCACTACACCCTGAGGCGGCATAACGTCATAATAGAATCCGTTCTCGATAGCAGGACCGATACCGAACTGAATACCCGGGTATAACTCCTGCAATGCCTCCGCCATCAAGTGACTCGATGTGTGCCAGAAAGCGTGTTTTGCTTCCGCATCCTCCCACTTGTGCAACTTAATTGCCGCATCAGCCAAAATTGGCTGATTCAGCTCCACGATCTGATCGTTGACGCTGGCGCACAAAATGTCCTGTGCTAAACGACTGCTGATCGACTCAGCTACTTGTAACGGCGTCACGCCGTTTTCATACTCACGGACGCCTCCGTCCGGAAAAGTGATTTTAATCATATTAAATAAACCTACAAATGTTTATGCTCTTCCAACTCACAACTGTCTTCTGAGCAAATATGGTGTGTTGTTGTGATACATATTTCAAAAAGCGTGCAAAGATACAAAAAAAAATGCACATACGCAAATAAAAGTGCATTTTTTTTCAAATTCTCAATTATCAAGGGGCAATTCTCAATTATCAAAGCTCCATTTGATGCCTAAACACGGGTTGCACATGAACCCGGCGCCGGTGAAGTTGTAACTGAATTCGATCTCTGTTCCCACATGCAGGTTCGGGCAATTAAACCAACGCCCCACATTGTACCATATCTGCGGTTCGGTCAGCAGCACAAACGACTGCTGATTCGAGTCGGTAATAGTTCCGTTTTTGTAATCCGGCACGCATAACTTCTGTCCCCATATATCTAAAAATCCGCAGAAACGCAAGCCCGGCGCAGTACAGAAATCCTCGCAACCCCATACAAACGTGAACTGCAAAGGCGCCAAATTCTTGTGCTTGTTGTAGTCATCTACAATATATTTGTACAACAACTCCAAGTTGAAAATATTCTTGTAATCGGCGGTATGCAGACAATAATTGAATCCCACCAAAGCGGCGTGCTCGATGCCATAGCCGCGAATGTCTCCCACTAAGTCTTTGTATAACCCCAAACCGCCGTTGTATTCCACCTGCACGCTCAGATCCCGGACGGGTGTCTGTTGCCAGAAATTGAGACACCGTGCGATCTCCGTATAGGCGAGAAACGGTGTGTTCCTCGGGTCGGAAGGGTGAATATTGTAATCTATATCCACGAACGCAAAAGTACTGCCCCAATTGTCCGGGTAGAACAGCTCCAACGTCGTTGTTACGCGGTTGGAGCGCTGGTTGTCGCACGCTGTATTGAGTGACCCGAAATCATAGAAAACCTGCAAGTTCGTCCCTGCCCACACGCATCCTGCCCATGCGCACAAACCCATAATAATCCACTTTCTCATGGTATTTCTCCTTTCCCTTTTTTGTTTCGGCTGCAAAAATACTACAAATTTTGCACATATGCAAGAAAAATGCGCATTTTTTGCATTTTCTCTTGCATATATCAAAAAAAAGTTGTACCTTTGCACCAAATTTCGAATTGGTTAACCAATTTATTGCACTCATGAAACACATTTTTTATAGTATTTTGCCTGTATTGGTAGTTACTCTTACTGCGTGTCATAACTCTGCGTATGATGCTTCATACGCGTATGCCAAGTCCGTGGCGGACGAGGCTCTGTCC
>CAMNCW010000062.1 GCA_946534715.1 uncultured Bacteroidales bacterium
CATGGCGCAGAGTTTTGGTCAGGAGGATCAACTGCAAACACAGTTCCGATCTACCAGTACACTCCAGGGAAGCGGTAGTACCTATAGTGCGAATCCTTCGCTTAATGCCGATGGAACAGCGTACAATCCGGCAGAATCTTCCACTCCGGTTCAATCGCCGGCTCAAGCTCCGGGTGGTCCACGTCGAATAGGTCCGTCACATGGTGAAGGACTCCCAAACCCCATTGGCGATGCGGTTTTGCCGTTGATGTTGATGGCTCTTGCGTATTTGGGCGTGCGCTTATTCCGCGCCCGCAAACGCGCTTGAAGAACGTTAAGCTGTTAAATGGTTTCCATAAAACAACCGGCCTGTGGGTTATTCCCGCAGGCTGGTGTTGTGTTATTAGTCCAAAATTACTAAAAACAAGCCAAAAACAAAAAATTTGGTAAATTTGGTAAATTTGTGGACGGTTTATTTGCATATGTCGGAAAATTGTTGTATGTGAGAGTGTGCGTCAAGAAATGTACAATAATGAATATGCTCACTAATAAGACCCGCGTTATTGTTGATAATTAAAGTTATCGGAATAACTCAAAAAAACAAAAAAGGCGGGTCGTGAGACTCGCCTTCTTTGGTGATTGGTGGGAGGTCCTTAGAAGCGGAACGTGGCGCCGAGGAGGAAGTTGATGCCTTGCGAACGGTAGCCGTAGAGGATCTCATTCTTGCGATGTAACCAGTTATTGAGCTGGAAGAAGAGCGTGAGATTCGGCTTGGGCTCCGGACGAAGGAGCATTCCGTTGGTCGTTTTGTCACCGGAACGCGAGGGCGTTCCGACCCACATATCGTACTGGAGACCAAGGTTCAAATCAATGGTCGGCGCGAGCGTGTGCTCGGTATATGTACCCGTCGTGCCGCTGTATGAGAGCGCCTTGCGGCTACCCGCGAAATGGTTGTCCGAATAGAGCGACCAGTGTTTGTCAATGCGCCCGTCGATCCGCAGCGCTAACTTCCAGTTCGGACGGTCATACACCGTTGTGTCGCCGCCCCAGATGAAATAGTCGCCGTTCAAGTTCACACGCACTATGTCGCGATAGTGGTAGTTCAACTGACCACCCACTTTGCCGCGCCGGTACTTGGTGTGGAAATAGGTGAAATCGCCGGCTAACATCGGTAGATTGAGCGGTTGGAAGACCGCGTTGTTATCCGTGTTTACGACCCACACATCCTCATTCATCATGTACGCATAGCCTCCGTGTACTTCTACCAACAGATCTCTGTGCGGCCGTATATGAAGACCTATCTCGCCGTCCACCGGAGTATAAGAGCCTGCGTGCGGCTCAATGATACCGGCATGAATGATACGGTAGCGGTTCTCCTCCATATAACGCTGCAAACTGAGAATGCCCTGGTGACCCACGATGTCCGCATAGACGGTGAGCCACTTTTTAGCCACCTGAGCTTCCAAGTTGATATGCGGCGATGGAGCGAAACAGAAGGTCTTCGTGCCGATGAACTCATTGTCCCGGCAACCGAGATTCATATCTAAGTTCACTCCCACGTGTACGCGTACGCGCGCTCCTTTATATTCATAGTACGGCTCAATGCGGAAACTATGCCGGCTGTTGTACATCGTGTCGGGGATAGCCGCTGCCAAGTTACCGCTCAGTTGCAGGAAATTATTCTGCACATAGACATTCGCTCCCGCGTGGTGGTCTGACTCATGCCAATCGAGGGTGGCATGTGTGCGGATCTGATGTTCGCTCACGGCGCCGGGTTTGGCAAAGAGCTTGTAACCCGTCTGCACGCGGTATTGCAGATCTTGTTTGGCATTGGCTTTGACGCCAATAAACGCCTCGGCTGTCCAAAGCGAAGTGATATCCAGCGGTGTCTTCGGCGTGCGTTTGTATGCCACGTCGTTCTTCTCCCACATGCCCCATGACTGACTGTAGTCGTACCAGTGGCTGTATTTGTGATAGTATATATTGCCGCCCTCAATACCGAAATAGAGGTCCGCCGTGGAATAGGTATGCGTGAATTTGAGCCCTGCACGGGTCTTGCTCAACGCCGCCATACCCCATTCGGCATGGTGGTTCGCATAGACATCCAGAATCGAGTTCTTGCCGTCATTGAGGTGATAACCGAATCCGAAGAGGGTGTTAGGGTGACCAAACGCGCCACGTACCCATCCGTGGAAGGGCTTCCCCGGCTCAAAGCGTGTGGGCTGTGAGAGCAACGGACTGACGGATGCTTCGGGGGAGACGTTCGCCGTATAGTCGGAGTATTCTACCGCCGCGGGTTCGATGGTGGTCTCCACTACCGACGGCTTTGTCGCCACTTTGCCTGCCGACTGGATCACCGGCTGGAAATCGCGCTCCACGGTCACCGAGCGGTTCAAAACCGAGTCGGACTGAGCGAAAGCCGAGAAGTTTACCATCACGAGAACCGATATGCCGATATATCGATATACCGATATACCGATATGATTATTCTTCTTCATCATTCTCCTCCTTTTCTATGGGTTTCTCTAATTCATCGAGCACGTTGAGTCTTCCGTCCACGAGGGTGGGGATGTCATCGCCCATGGAGACATAGTTCTGTTGCAGAACGAGCAGGTACTGCCGCGCTTGGAACAGTTCTCCGCGGTCGCGGTTAATGTCGCTCAGCAGGATGAGTGCCCGCGCGAGCCAGTATTGCTGCTGGGTGTTCATTTGTGTGAACTCCATCACTTGCGCCTCGGCGGCATCCAAGTCTTTTGTCTCGTAATAGCTCTGTGCCAAGAGGTATTTTGCTTCAGCGCCTTGTGCTGTACGTACTTCGGCGGAGAGTGCTTTTAGATCCGGCATGGCTTTGGTCCATTCGCCCATCGCCACATAGGCTTTGGCTCTGCCGTACAGCGCCTCGGCTTTGGTCTCATCGCTCAACGGGGTGTCACTCAGTATCTGTGCAGCGATGTCGATTACTGCCTGATGTTTGCCTAAAGCCTGTGAGCAACGCAGAATACCCAGACGCGCCGTGGTGATGTTCTCCTGAGTCGAAGCAATGGAGTGCATCCGGTAGAATGCCTCCAGGGCACAGAGATAGTCCTCTTTGTCGTAACAGAGCGATGCTACACGGATAGCCGCCTCTTCCTGATAGGGGTTCGCTGCCATCTCCGCCAGAACGCGATATTGCTCCAACGCCTCCGTGCTCTTTCCTAAGCGATAATAGGAGTCCGCCAGGTAATAACGCGCGGTGGTGCAATATCGTCCGCCGGCGCAATATTGCGCGATGTAGTTCGTGAACGATGAGGCTGCTTTCTCGTATGCCGCCTGCATGTATTGCATCTCTGCTGCGGCATAGAGCAGCGAATCTTCCTGTGTTGAAACGGACATGTTCATTCGCGCCAATTGTTTGGTGTAGTCCAGATATTCGTTCACTCTGTCCGCCTCCACATATAGTGCCTGCAATGCGTCTAAAGCGGTATAAGCTTCTTCGGTAGCCGGATATTTCTCGATGGTCGTGCGGTACGCAGCAATCGCCTCGGTGCTCATGTTGAGGTTGCGGTACAGCATCGCGCGCTCCAGCGAAGCCTTGCGCGCCAAGGACGAGTTGGGATAGGTTGTCAGCAGGTTCTCATAGGTCGTTATAGCGCCTCTTTCGTCATCCTGTTGCAATTGCGCACGGGCGATCTCGTACATACCATCGTCGGCATAGTCGGACTTGGGATACCGGTTCACGAGGTCGCGGAGCACACTGATTTTCTCGCTGTACTTATGTAGCAAACCGAGCGCATAGCCGCGTTGGAAGAGCGCATAGTCGGCTCCGGAGGCCTGTATGTTCGACACTTGGGTGTAATAGGTGATCGCCTGCTGGAAATTGCGGGCGTTGAACCAGCAATCGCCCACACGGTTAAGGGCGTCGGCATAGGTCGGATCGGTCACTAACGCCTCGTCGATATACGCCGAGAATGCCTCTTTAGCACGGTCATACTGACCTTGCGAGAAGAGCGCATAGCCGCGTGTGTATTGCGCTATACCGTAATTCGCGGATTGGCGTGCATCCGGGCGCGCAAAGAACCGCGCCAGATCACGCTCACAGCCGGCATAGTCGCGCAGACGATAGTTCGCCTCTGCACGCAGGTAATACGCCTCGGTGGTGTATCGGTCAGACTCAGACGCATGATCAATCAGCGCAGAAGACCATTCCACTGTCTGTTGCATCTTGCCTTGCAGGAAATGATCCGCCGCCAACTGATACCGCAGATACTGCTTGGTGGCCAACATCTGCTTGGTGGGTTTGGTGATCGAATCAAGCGTGGCAATTGCCGCGGCGTAGTTCTTGCTCTGCATCAAAGCTGAGCTTAGCAACTCATAGACCTTGTTCTCGTATTTTGAATCCGGGAACCGGTGCAGGAACTCATTGAACGCGCGGACAGATTCGCCTAATGCGCTGGACGACTGATAGGTACAGAGGGTGTAGTTATACGAAGCCTCTTCGGTCACCGCCGGTGTCAGTTCGTATGCTGCTGCGGCTTGGTAAGACAACTTCGCCTGCTCCAACTGCTTCAGCTGCACATAGGCATTACCCATGGTCAGACAAGCCGACTCCGAGAGCGTATCTTTGTCCTGTTTGATCTTCTTGAGGTACTTGACTGCCTCGTTGTATGCCCCTAAGTGGTACGAAGCCGTACCGAGCATGTACATGTCGTTGCGCACTAACTCTTCGCCGTTCTCCGCTGCCGTTGCCTCATATTGTTTGAGGTGCTCCGCAGCCGTGGCATAGTCGCCTTTGTGGTAGTATATCTCGCCTAATATACGGCGCAACTCCGCCTTGTTGGGGCTGTCCGGCTGCTCGCGCAAGAGAATGTTTGCACGCGTTTCCACTTCCTCGTAGTTGCCCTGCGCATAGTGGATCTGCACGATATAGAACGGCACGGTCTTGGCGTATTCGGGATGGTTCTCCAGCTTCGTCAGTGCCGGCAACGCGTGTTCGTAATCGCCCTGTTTGTACATGCAATAGGCGTAATAATAGGTCGCACGCGTGGTGTAGCGGTTATCCGATTTGGAGAGAATGTTGAAATACACCGCGGCGCGCTGGTACTCCTGCTGCATCAGATAGGCGTACCCGCGATAGAACGAATAGTCCACGTTGTGCGGCCGGGTCAGCGCTTTGGCTTCCACCTGCTCCAGGTATTTGAGGGCTTGTTTGTAGTGACCCTTTTCTACCTGAATGACGCCTTGCATGAAGTTCACTTCATCCGCAAAAGTGGTGTACGGGTAGTCCTGCAAATAGGTTTTGAGGTCCCGTTGCAGCATTTTGTCGCGACCGTCAAAGCGAGCCGCGAGCGCGTTGTAGTGCCTCTCCATCTCGCTGCTCTGCGCAGCAAGACGGATACAAGGCAACAGGCTGAAGGCAAGTGCTATAACGTAATAACGAATTGACGTCATAACAAAATTGTGAATTGTAAATTGTGAATTATCGTGCCAATTTGATTTCATTCCACATTTCGAGCAGCATCTCCTGTGCAGCACCGGCATCATGCATCAGGGCGCAGCGGTCGATGGTGCTCTTGTCGGGATAATAAACCGGGTTAAGGTGCAGCGCGTGGGGATCTAACATTTCACCCTCTACCTCGATCGGCTCTTCTCCGAAGAAATAGCTTGCATCTACTGCTTCCGGCCATTCCTCCTCGTCGTTCTGCTCTTCGAGCATGTCAGCAGCCGCCAACGCACCACCGGCGCAAGAAACATAGCCGATCTCGGACATGTTTGCCAGCGCGTTCTCTGCTTTACACATATAGTCGATGAAATAGGTAGCGGCTTTGATGTTCTGCGCATACTTCGGGATAACCCATCCGTCAAACCACACATTCGAGCCCTCTTTCGGTACGATATAATCAAGCATAACGCCCATCTCGGCAGCCTCTTCGATAGCAAACTGTGCGTCGCCGGACCAACTCAGGTTCATCCATGCTTTGCCTTTGGTCATTTCCTCTTTGCCGAAGTCTACTTCCCATCCGCAGATTTGTTTCTTCGCGTTCAGCAGCACCTCTTTCACCGCAGCCACACGCTCCGGAGTGATATCACGAATGAGTTCGTCACGAGTCAATTCGCCGGCAGCGATCTGGTCTTTGAAAGCATAGAGAACGAGTACTGAATATACGTCACGGAACGCATCTTTCATCAGAATGCGGTTCTCAAATTTCGGGTTCAGAATAGCACCCCAGCTCTGCAAGTCCTCGCGGTTGACAAACTGTGGGTTGTAGATGAAACCGGTGGTACCCCACATGTAACCGGCGGTGTAGTCGCTCACTTTCACGTCCGCGGTCGGAGCCATTTGCTGGAACTTATCCAACACGAACGGAGAGATATTGTCGAAATAATAAATCGAGTCCGCAATCAGGTCTTTCTGAATAGGAATAAGCAGACCTTTTTTCAGCATTCGCTCGATGATGTACTCCGACGGGCAGAAGACGTCATAGTCTTCGTGACCCACTTCGATCTTGGTCAGCGCGGTCTCGTTGATGTCGAACGTCTCATAAACCAACTCCACTTTCTCGCCTGTCTGGTCGAAATACCATTGTTCGAAATTGGTCTTGACGGTTTCGTCAATGTAATCTGCCCAGTTCAGCACTTTCAGTTGATGTGCGCGGTCTGCACCGCCGCAGGAACAAAGAATAAGCGCAAGCGCTAACACAATTGTGCATTGTAAATTGTGCATTGTGAATTTTTTCATTTCTTTTCTTGTTTAGAATTACGTATATTGATATAAATTAAAACGGTCAACATGACTAACAAAATGATGGTGAAGAGCGGTCTGAGCTCGGGTGTCAAGCCGCCTTTGCGGGCGTCGGAGTAGATGAACGTACTGAGCGTCTCCAAACCTCCGCTGCCTTTGGTGAAGAACGTTACGCCGAAATCATCGACGGAGAGCGTCAGCGCCAAGATGAAACCGCTCAACATGCCCGGCCATAACTCCGGGATCATCACCATCCGCAGCGCTTGCGCCGGTGTCGCTCCTAAATCCAGCGCCGCCTCATACGTGTTGGGGTTCATGCGGCTCAGACGAGGTAATACACTCAGCACCACGTACGGCGTACAGAACACCACATGCGCGATACAAACCGTTGCCAGACCCTGACTCATGCCCAATGCCACGAACAGCAGGAAAAGCGATATACCCGTGATAATATCCGGGTTGATCATCGGCACCGAGTTCAGCAGGCTCACTACTTTGCGGCTCCGGGCACGCATGTTGTAGATACCGATCGCTGCGAGCGTACCAAGGATCGTCGAGCACACCGCCGCCACCAAGGCTATCAGCACCGTGTATCCGATAGCGCTGTTCAGACCCGCGTCCGCCTTGCCGGTAAACAGGTTCGCGTACAAGTCCATAGAGAAACCTGTCCAGTTACCCAAGACCTTGCTTTTCGTGAACGAGAACACGGCGATCAACGCGATAGGGGCATATAGTACCACAAGCAGCACCCACAGATACAACTGCGAGAAATAGTGTCTGCGTTGCCCTAACCGTTTGCGGCGAAGCATCTCTTGCTCCACGGAGGACAGCTCTTTCTCTTTCCGTCGGCTGTAAATGACGTATCCGCCATACACGGCGGTTCCCAAGAGCAGCACTCCCGCGAACACCCACCAAATCCAACCGGTACTCCGGCGGACGTCTATCTGCTCATGAAGATAGGCCTCAAACGAGTTGTAAGCGTTCTGTACCAATGTCCGTTGGGCGCGGTTCTTGATCTCTTTGCTGTTACGCCATACGATCCAGGGCGTGCCCTGCTCGTCGCTGAACCGGTACACTTCCGCAAAACCATCTACCGGCTCTTCGTTCGTGAAAACGAAATCATATTCTCCTTGTACATCGTACTTTGTACTTTGTACTGTGATATTGATTTTCTCTCCGGCATAGCTCTCCGGAAAATCTGCTAACACCTGTACCTCGCCTGTCGCGCCGACATGCAGATCATACGTCAGGTTCGATTGCGCAAACAGCGGAGTAAAGAATAACGAGAGATACGCAATGAGAATAATTGTGCATTGTGCATTGTGCATTTTGAATTGTCTCATATCATCCCTCCTTTCTCGCCGTTATCGTCGTTATCGCCGAAGAACGATGTCAGTGCAATGATCACTAACAGTACCAGACTCAGCACAGCGCCGTAGTTCAACAAATCGGTGGTCGTGATATAATCCTGTATCAAACTACCGAACAACTTGATATTATTGTGCGTCAGCAACTCGGCGATAGCGAAAGTCGAAACGGTCGGCATAAAGACCATCACTATTCCGCTGTACACGCCCGGCATACTGAGCGGCACGATCACTTTCCAGAAACTCTGCCACCGGCTCGCACCTAAATCCTGCGCCGCCTCCACGTACGAATTGTCCATTTTTTGCAGCGTGTTGTAAATAGGGTAGATCATAAACGGCAGGTAGTCGTAACATAAACCGAAGAGCAATGCCCCTTCGCCCAAAGGCAAGCCGAGCATGTTGAACAGCTCCACTGTGGCTACCGTGCGGAGCAGAAAATTGATCCACATCGGCAGAATAAACAGCATCGCCATCACTTTGGGCGTCTTGAAATCCTCTTGCGCCATGATGTACGCCGCCGGGTAACCGATCAGCAGACAGATGGCGGTATTGAATACAGCAATCATCACGGAGTACAAAAACGTCTGTATCGCCTCGCTGTGACTGAAGAATTTCAGGAAGTTGCGCATTGTGAAGTGTCCGTCGATGTCCGTGAACGCGTACACCGCCACCAAGATGAGAGGCAATACCACGAACAGCATCAGGAAGAACACATAAGGCCATGCCCATGCTCTCCGCGAAGAAAATATTCGAATCAGTTTACTCATAATTGTCAATTATCAATTATAAATTGTCAATTATCAATTATCAGCTTTGCTGATCAATATCTCCGTCTTCGGAATAACAATTCCCACGCGGTCGCCGTCGTCCCACACGTCATTGGTGTTCACATACAAGTCGTGACCCTCATCCGTGCGGATGGTCAGATGGTAGTGGTTGCCCTTGTACAAAATGAAATGCACCTCGCCCGAGAGCTTGCCTTCTTCCTCGTAGTCTTGCAGATCGATGGAGCGGAACGGCACACGAACCTGCACTTTCTCGCCCGGCTCCAAACCGGCTATCTGCTGAGGCATCACTTCCCATTCGGCGTCGATGAAACGCACTTTGCCGTTCTTGAGCACTTCGCCTTCAAAATAATTATAGATATAGTGCTCTTTCTTCATGATCTGTATATCTTCCGGACGCACTAACATGCCTACTTCCGTGCCCGGCAGGTACTCGTGATAGTCCTGGATCAGGAACTCGTAGTTATCCGGCGTCAGCACACGCATCTCGTAGTGTACGCCTTTGAAAATACAACTTTGCACCTCACCATACCACTTCGTGAATTTCCCTTTCGGCACTCTGTCCTCTTCGTCCAGATCCGCCTGTGAAGCCGCATCAGGACCTTTGTCACTTTGTACTTTGTCCCCTTGTACTTTCCAGAGGTATATATCCTCCGGCCGGATCACTACATCCACCGGCTTGTTCTCGCCGAAGCCGGTATCGATGCAGTCGAACACCTGTCCGCAGAATTGTACTTTTTTGTCTTTGATCATCGTGCCGGAGAGGATATTGCTCTCCCCGATGAAATCTGCCACAAAGCAGTTTTGCGGCTCGTTATAAATGTCTGTCGGAGTACCGATCTGTTTGATTTTTCCTTCGTTCATCACCACCACGCGGTCGCTCAGCGTCAGTGCTTCCTCCTGGTCGTGCGTCACGTAAATAAAGGTGATTCCTAATTTCTCGTGCAGTTCTTTCAACTCGATCTGCATGTCGTGCCGCATCTTCAGGTCCAAAGCACTCAGCGGTTCGTCCAGCAGCAGCACTTCCGGCTCGTTCACGATCGCGCGGGCTATCGCCACACGTTGTTGCTGACCGCCGCTCAGTGTATCTACCTTACGCTCCTCGTAACCCGTCATGTTCGCCATCTTCAATGCCTTGCGCACTTTTTTCTTGATGGTCTGAGGGTCTTCTTTTTTCAGCTTCAAACCGAAGGCAACGTTGTTAAATACATTCAGATGCGGGAAGAGCGCATACTTCTGAAATACGGTGTTTACCGGCCTCTTGTAAGGAGGCGTCTTCGTCACGTCTTCGCCTTTTAGCAGGATCTCGCCGGACGACGCTACCTGAAAACCTGCGATGCAACGCAATAAGGTTGTTTTACCACAGCCCGAAGGCCCTAAAATGGTGACGAACTCGCCTTTCTTCACCTGAAGGCTCACGTCGTTCAAGGCATACTTACCATCTTCGAATTGTTTCGATACATGGTTCACCTCGATGATAAAATCGGATTTCTTCATTCCTTTAAACAAAATAGATCGGTTTCTGTGCCCCTTAGATCGGGTTTCTGTACTCCGAATAATTCATAAAAAAAACGTTTTAGTTATACAATATAATCGCGCCCGCGCACCGTGCATATAGGCACGCATCGCGCAATTTTGGCACAAAGGTACAACAAAAAAATGACATACGCAAATTTATTTGTATTTTTTGCTTCTTTTATTTGTATATGTCATTTTTTTTATTGTAAAATTAGTTTAATTTGTTAAATTCGTGAAAAATAAATTTTTTTGGAACATTTTGGGACATTTCTTCCAATACTGGTTCGACCTCAACGACATCGACGAGTTGGAGCAGCATAACGACGATTTCCGTGCGCAGGAGAACGAAAAGCAGCTCCTCTCCGTCTATTTCGACATCCCGGCAGCCGGTTACGGCTCCTTCATGACCACCGCCGAGATCTCCGACAAACTGGTCACCATGGGCTCCATCAAGAAACCGATGAGTATGAGCCGTTTAGGCATGGTACTCCAACAAGCCGGCTTCCAAAGCAAGAGGGTAAATCATGGATACGCGGATGGCTGGTACGAGTAAGAGATACGGACGAGGTAAACGCCAATAGGAATATAGAGGGAAAAGGGTAGACCGGGCGGACGGGCGGACACCCTTTCTGTAAAATACATGCACCCACACGCGTGTGTGAGTTTATAAAAAAGGGTGTCCGCCCGTCCGCCGTCACCCTGAATGCCGATTGGCAATCGGCGGAACTGCCAAGAATGGATAGCCGGATAAGATCCGGCACTAATGGACGAAGACGAGGAAAGGGAAGAGGAAAGAAAAGAGGGATAACATCCCTCTAACGAATATAGACAGATGCCGGAATAGGAGGGGGCAAAGGATGGAAACGGGAGAAAGAAAGAGAGGAAAGAGACGTGACGTAGACGTCCGTAATGGTCGCGAGATGGTCGCGGGATGGTCGCGGGATTGACCCGTAAGGGGAGGGTAATCGATACGATTTGGAGAGGAAGCCTCCGGATAAT